>NZ_JBIVYX010000007.1:129615-417837 GCF_044759225.1 Streptomyces sp. NPDC101132 | reverse complement strand
CCGCCGCGTCGGCGGCGTGGTTTTATTTTCCCACCCCCACCCCCCCCCCCCGCGGGGGTGCTTGTTTGTTTTTTTTGTGTGGGTTCGGGGGGGGGGGGGGGGGGGGGGGCGCCCCCCCCCCCCCCCCCACACCTCTCTCAGCGGGTGGGTGATCCGGAGTCAGATCTTCTCGTCGTTGCCGCCGGCGTGCGGGGCCGCGAGCTCCTCGACCTCCTCGGTGGTGAGGGTGGTCCCGGTGCTCCGCTTGGAGCGGCGCAGCCACTTCTCCAGCCAGGAGGCGAAGGCCGTGAGCGCGAAGTTCACCGCGATGTAGACGGCCGCGATGACGACCAGGGTGGCAATGGTGTTCGAGCCGTAGTTGGCCGGGATGGTGCGGTACGCCGACATCAGGTCCTCGACGCCGAGGATGGCGCCGCCGAGCGCGGTGTCCTTGAGGATCACGACCAGCTGGCTGACCAGCGCGGGCAGCATCGCGGTGATGGCCTGCGGCAGCAGGATGAACTGCATGGTCTGGCCCTTGCGCATGCCCAGCGCCTTGGCGGCGTCGGACTGGCCGTGCGGCAGCGAGAGGATGCCCGCCCGGACGATCTCCGCGATGACCGAGGCGTTGTACAGCACCAGGCCGGTGACCACGGCGTACAGCGGCCGGATCTCGGACCCGATGGCGGTGTACTCGACGTAGAGCTGGCTGGCGAACAGCATCAGCATCAGCACCGGGATGGCGCGGAAGAACTCCACCCAGGCGCCGACGGGCACGCGGATCCAGCGGTGCTCGGAGAGCCGCCCGATGCCCAGCAGGGCGCCCAGCGGGATGGCGATGACGATCGCCAGGATGCCCGCCTTGAGCGTCTCGCCGAGGCCGGGGAGGAGGAAGGTCGTCCAGACGTCGCCGTCCTCGACGAACGGCAGCCACTTGGCTGCCTCCATCTCGCCCTTGTCCGCCATCGTGGCGATCACGTACGCCAGGGCGCCGCAGAAGACGATGCCGAAGGCGATGGTGTAGAGGACGTTGCGCCGCCTGGCCCTGGGGCCCGGGGTGTCGTACAGCACGGAGCTCATCGCTTCACCGCCATCCGCTTGGCCACCCAGCCGAGGAACAGACCGGTCGGGAGGGTCAGCACGATGAACCCGAAGGCGAAGACCGCGAAGACGGCCAGGATCGCGTCGGATTCGTTCTCGAGCATGGTCTTCATCAGCGTGGCCGCCTCGGCGACGCCGATCGCGGCCGCCACCGTGGTGTTCTTGGTGAGAGCGATCAGGACGTTGGCCAGCGGCGTGATCACCGCGCGGAAGGCCTGCGGCAGCACGATCAGCCGGATGACCTGGGTGAAGCTCAGGCCCAGCGCGCGGGCGGCCTCGGCCTGGCCGGGCGGCACGGTGTTGATGCCGGAGCGCAGGGCCTCGCACACGAAGGTGCCGGTGTATGCGATGAAGCCGAGGACCGCGAGGCGGAAGCCCTTCTGCTCGAAGGTGTCACCGCCCAGTGTCACGCCCAGGGTGTCGCCCAGGGCGAGCGAGCAGCCGATGATGATCAGCGTCAGCGGGGTGTTGCGGACCAGATTGACGTACGCGGTGCCGAAGGACCGCATCAGCGGGACGGGGCTGACCCGCATGGCGGCCAGCATGGTTCCCCAGATCAGGGAGCCCGCCGCCGACCAGAGGGTGAGCTGCACCGTCACCCAGAAGGCGCCGAGCAGGTCGTACTGCGGATTGTCTAGAAAATCGAACACGTCGTTGCCCTGCGCTCTCCTCAGGATGGCTGGTGGGGCACGCCGCCGGTGGCAGGCCGGCGGCGGGCCCCGTCAGTGGCTCAGCTGCCCTCGGTGACCTGCGGGGCCGGCTCGTTCTTGTAGTTCGCCGGGCCGAAGTTGGCCTTCACGAACTTGTCCCAGGAGCCGTCCGCGACCATGTCCTTGAGCGCCTGGTTGATCTTGGTCTGGAGGTCCTTGTCGCCCTTCTTCAGACCGATGCCGTAGTTCTCGTCGCTCAGGGTCAGGCCCAGGAGCTTGAACTTGCCGGCGTGGTCCGGCTGCGCGGCGTAGCCGGCGAGGATGGAGTTGTCCGTGGTGAGCGCGTCGACGGACTTGTTCTCCAGGCCGGTGATGCACTCCGAGTAGCCGCCGACCTGCTTGAGGTCGGCCTCGGGGGCCAGCTTCTCCTTGACGTTCTGCGCGGAGGTCGAGCCGGTGACCGAGCAGAGCTTCTTCTTGTTGAGGTCCTCGGCCTTGGTGATCGAGTTGTCGTCGGCGCGGACCAGCAGGTCCTGGTGGGCCAGGAAGTACGGGCCGGCGAAGTCGACCTTGGCCTTGCGCTTGTCGTTGATCGAGTAGCTCGCGACGATGAACTTCACGTCGCCGTTCTGGATCATCGTCTCGCGCTGGGCGCTGGGCGCCTGCTTGAACTCGATGTTCTTCTCGTCGTAGCCGAGCTTCTTCGCGACGTACTTGGCCACGTCCACGTCGAAGCCGGTGAACTTGCCGTCCGCGGTCTTCAGGCCGATGCCGGGCTGGTCGAACTTGATGCCCACGACGACCTTGTCGCCGGAGCCGCCGTCGCCCTTGTCGCTGTCGCCGCCACAGGCGGTCGCGGTCAGGGCGAGGGCTACGACGGCCGCGGCAGCGGCGCCGACCTTGGAAACCTTCATGGTGAACTTCCCTCGGATGAGACGTGGTTGACGTTGACGAATACTGCTGACCGGATCAGTACCAGACCAGACCGGGACCGGTCAGTGGTGCAGGATCTTCGACAGGAAGTCCTTGGCACGATCGCTGCGCGGGTTGTTGAAGAACTGGTCGGGCGTCGCCTCTTCGACGATCTTCCCGTCGGCCATGAAGACCACCCGGTTGGCCGCCGAGCGGGCGAAGCCCATCTCGTGCGTGACGACGACCATCGTCATGCCCTCCTGGGCGAGCTGCTGCATGACCTCCAGCACCTCGTTGATCATCTCCGGGTCGAGCGCCGACGTGGGCTCGTCGAAGAGCATGACCTTCGGGTCCATCGCGAGGGCCCGGGCGATCGCGACGCGCTGCTGCTGGCCGCCGGACAGCTGGGCGGGGTACTTCTCCGCCTGCGTGCCGACGCCCACGCGGTCGAGCAGGGCGCGGGCCTTGCGCTCGGCCTCCGCCTTCGCCGTCTTGCGGACCTTGATCTGGCCCAGCATCACGTTCTCGAGCACCGTCTTGTGCGCGAAGAGGTTGAACGACTGGAAGACCATGCCCACGTCGGAGCGGAGGCGCGCGAGTTCGCGGCCCTCCGACGGCAGGTCCTTGCCGTCGATGGTGATGGTGCCGGAGTCGATGGTCTCCAGGCGGTTGATCGTCCGGCACAGCGTCGACTTGCCGGAACCGGACGGGCCGATCACGACGACGACCTCACCGCGGGCGATGCTCAGGTTGATGTCCTGGAGCACGTGCAGCGCGCCGAAGTGCTTGTTGACGTTGCTCAGTACGACCAGGTCCGTGCCGGCCGGGGCCGTGTCCTCGGGGCCCTTGGTCACTGATACTCCGCTCATCGGGCTCTTGCTCCGTCCTCCTCGGTTGCAAGGACATTAATGAGCCCGTGAGCGCAGCGTCATCACATCTGAGCGGAAATTGAGCATAACGATAAGGCTTCACCCGGACACAGTGCGTGAAGGGCGGCGTTGTACTCGTACCGGGTGCATAACGGAAGGCGCGCCGGGCCGGAACCCCCTTGACGTGGGCGTCTCCATCGGCGTGGATGCATGGTGGCCACGTGCGCGACCCTGACCATTCACCTGCGCGCGACCGGCCCGCGATCCGGAAAGGGGGACCCATGAGACTGCTGCTCGTCGAGGACGACGACCACGTCGCCGCGGCCCTGTCCGCGATCCTGGCCCGGCACGGCTTCCAGGTCACGCACGCCCGGAACGGCGAGGAGGCCCTCCAGGCGCTGCTGCCCGCGGGGACGCCGCCGTTCGGCGTAGTGCTCCTCGACCTCGGGCTGCCCGACCAGGACGGCTACGAGGTCTGCGGCAAGATCCGCAAGCGCACCTCCATCCCGGTGATCATGGTCACCGCGCGGTCCGACGTACGCTCCCGCATCCACGGCCTGAACCTCGGCGCGGACGACTACGTCGTCAAGCCCTACGACACCGGCGAGCTGCTGGCCCGCATCCACGCCGTCGCCCGGCGCCGCGCGGGGGCCGCCGGGGCCTCGGCCTCCGGCGGCAACGTGGTCCGGCTGGGCCAGGTCGCCGTCGAGCTGGAGACCCGCCGCGTCACCGTCGACGGTGCCGACGTGCCCCTGACCCGCAAGGAGTTCGACCTGCTGGCGCTGCTCGCCCAGCGGCCCGGCGTGGTCTTCCGCCGCGAGCAGATCATCAGCGAGGTCTGGCGCACCAGCTGGGAGGGGACCGGCCGCACGCTGGAGGTGCACGTCGCCTCCCTGCGGTCCAAGCTCGGTATGCCCGCGCTGATCGAGACCGTCCGAGGCGTCGGGTACCGGCTCGTCGCCCCGGCGGCCGCCCCCTGACCGGGCGTACCCGTGCGCACCCGGCTCCTTCCCCTGCTCGTCGTCCTCATGGCGGGCATCCTCATCGCCCTCGGCTTCCCCCTCGGCGCCAGCCTCGCCGCCGCCCGGCAGCAGCAGGTGGTCGTCGACCGGATCGACGACACGGTGCGCTTCGCCGCGCTCGCCCAGTTCGTCAGCGACTCGGCCGACTCCGGGTCCGAGGGCTCCGACGAGCGCCGCGAGACCCTCCAGATGGAACTCGCCCGCTACCACGACCTCTACGGCATCCGGGTGGGCGTCTTCTACCGGGACGACAACGCCATGGCCCGTGCCCCCGGCTGGTGGGCCCTGCCCGAGGAGGGCGAGGGCCGGCGCGCCTTCGAGGAGGCCCTGGCCGGCCGGCGCAGCCACGACCCGGCCCAGGTCTGGCCCTGGCAGCACAATGGCCGGCTGGTCGTCGCGTCCCCGGTCGTCCTCGACGGCGACGTCGTCGCCGTGGTCGTCACCGACTCGCCCACCGGCCAGATGCGCTCCCGGATCCTCGCGGGCTGGCTGGTGATCGGCGCCGGCCTCGCCGCCGCCATGCTGGTGGCCTTCGGCGCGGCCCTCCGGCTGACCAGCTGGGTGCTCAGGCCCGTACGGATCCTCGACGCCGCCACCCACGACATCGCCACCGGCCGCCTCAACTCCCGGGTCGCCGCCTCCGGCGGACCGCCCGAACTGCGGCGGCTGGCCCGGTCCTTCAACGAGATGGCCGACAACGTCGAGGAAGTGCTGGAACAGCAGCGCGCGTTCGTCGCCGACGCCTCCCACCAGCTGCGCAACCCGCTGGCCGCGCTGCTGCTGCGCATCGAGCTGCTCGCGCTCGAACTGCCCGAGGGCAACGAGGAGATCGCCTCCGTGCGGACCGAGGGCAAGCGGCTCGCGCAGGTGCTGGACGACCTGCTCGACCTGGCGCTGGCCGAGCACGCCTCCGCCGAGATCTCCGTGGTCGACATCGGGGAGCTGGCCGCCGAGCGGGTGGCCGCCTGGCGGCCGCTGGCCGAGGAGAAGGGCGTACGGCTGACCGAGGGCGGCCGGGGCGCCGTGACCGCCTGGGCGGACCCCATCGCGCTGTCCAGCGCGCTCGACGCGGTGATCGACAACGCCCTCAAGTTCACGCCGGCCGGCGAGGAGGTCACGGTCTCCGTGGCGGCCGAGGGGCGCGCGGCGACCGTGGTGGTGGCCGACCGGGGGCCGGGGCTGACGGAGGAGGAGCTCGCGCGGGTGGGCGACCGCTTCTGGCGCAGCGGCCGCCACCAGAACATCAAGGGGTCGGGGCTGGGACTCGCCATCTCCCGTGCGCTGCTCGCCGCGGGGGGCGGCTCCCTGGCGTACGAGACGAACCCGCCGCATGGGCTTCGCGTCACGGTGTCGGTGCCGCGGACGCGGCCGGGGGTGTGAGGGGGGCGGACTTCCGGTGCGGGCACCCGCGGGCGTGGCGGGCGGGGTTCGCGCGCATACTGAAACCGACCCCTTTCCAGGAGAGCCTCGTGATCACCCCCGCGTCGTCGACCGTCCCGTTGCCCCGAGCCTCCGGCGGTGCCGGAGTCACCGTCGCCGTCGACATCGGCGGCACGAAGATCGCCGGGGCGCTGGTGCGGCCCGACGGCACGATGGCGGCGGCCACCCGGCGGCCCACCCCGCGGGGAGTGGACGGCGACGGGGTCATGGCGGCGGTCGAGGAGGTCGTCGCCGAGCTGGGCGAGCATCCGGCGTGGGCGGACGTACGGCGCTGCGGCATCGGCAGCGCGGGTCCGGTGGACGCCACGCGCGGCACCGTCAGCCCCGTCAACATCGGTGCCTGGCGCGACTTCCCGGTTCTGGAGAGGACCGGTGCCGCCCTGGCCGCCCACGGGGCCGACGTGCCGGCCGTGCTCGTCGGTGACGGGGTGGCGATGACCGCGGCCGAGCACTGGCTCGGCGCGGCCCGGGACCACGACAACGCGCTGTGCATGGTCGTCTCCACCGGCGTGGGCGGCGGTCTGGTGCTGGACGGGCGGCTCCATCCGGGACCCACCGGCAACGCCGGTCACATCGGGCACATCTCGGTGGCCTTCGACGGCGAGCCGTGCGTCTGCGGCGCGCGGGGCTGCGTCGAGGCCATCGCGTCCGGTACGTCGATCGCCCGCTGGGCGCTGGCCCAGGGCTGGGACCCGGGCGCGGGGGACCGTACCGCCGCCGGCGTCGCCGCGGCGGCGCGCGCCGGCGACGAGGTGGCCCTCGCGGCCTTCGACCGTGCGGGACGCGCCCTGGCCGCGGCCATCGCGGCGACCGCGACGCTGGTCGAGGTGGACGTCGCGGTCATCGGAGGCGGGGTGGCCGCCTCCGGCGTCACCCTGTTCGGTCCGCTGCGGGCCCACCTGTCCTCGTACGCCACCCTGTCCTTCGTGCAGTCGCTCACCGTCGTGCCCGCGGCCCTGGGCACCGACGCGGGGCTCATCGGGGCCGCCGCGGCCGCCATGGAGCTCCTGCCGGTGTGATCTGCCGTGCGTGTGGTCGCGCCGCCGCTGCCGCCCACTGCCCCGGAGCGGTGACGTCCGCGGGCGGATGCCGGTGGGCGCGAGGGGGTCCGTCCGCCCGGAGGGTTACGGCTTGGCCGAGCGGTAGTAGCGGGCCGCGCCCTCGTGGAGTTCCAGGGGGGACGTGAAGATGGCCGTGCGGAGGTCCACCAGCTGGGCCGCGTGGACCTCGCCGCCGATGCGGTCGCGGCTGTCGATCACCGTCCGGGTCAGGGCCTCGGTCAGGGCCGGGTCCGTCCGCTCCGTGGTCACCAGCAGGTTCGGTACGGCCAGCGTCGCCACCGCCGAGGTGTTCCGCGCCAGCTTGTACGCGTCCAGCTGGATCACCGCCGCCCGGTAGTAGCGCGAGGGGCTGCCCGCCCGCTGGAGTTCCCGTACCAGGTCGCCCAGCGGCACCAGACGGATCTGGAACCGCTCCGACAGCTCCTTCACGGCCGTCGTCGGCAGCCCGCCCGACCAGAAGAAGGCGTCGATCCGCTTCGCCTCCAGCTCGGCCGGCATGGTGTCGATCCCTATCGACACGGGCTTGATGTCCAGCACCGGGTCCAGCCGCGCCGCCGCCAGCAGCCGCTCCGACAGCAGCCGTACGCCCGAGCCCGGCTGGCCGATCGCCACCCGCTTGCCCCGCAGGTCGGCGGCCGACCGCACCGGGGAGTCCGCCGGCACGACCAGCTGCACGTAGTCGTCGTAGAGCCGCGCGCAGCCGCGCAGCAGGTCCGCGCCCGGCTTCCGGTCCAGCTGGTACTTCGCCACCGCGTCGGCCGTCGCGAGCGTGAAGTCCGCCTCGCCGGTCGCGACCCGCTGGAGGTTCTGCTGCGACCCCTCGCTGTTCACCAGCTTCACGTCGACCTTCGGCAGGTCGCGCCCCAGCTCCGCGCGCAGCAGTTGCCCGTACTTCTGGTAGACGCCCGACCGCACGCCCGTGCTGAAGGTCAGCCGCCCCGCGGGCTCCGGCCGGCCCAGTGGCAGCAGCCACCAGAGCAGGGCCCCGGCCACGGCGAGCAGCGCCACCGCCCCCAGCAGGGCGCGGCGCCTGCTGATCCGGGAGAGCACGACGGGCATGCCCGCGATCCTGCCACCCCGCCTCCGCCCTGTCACGGCCGGCCCGTCCCGGGCGGCCCGTGGGCGGGAGGGCGTGCCGACCCCAAGCCTTACCCTTGTCGGGTGAGTGCTGAGGGCGAGGCTGCTGTGAAGACGTACCAGGTGCGCACCTACGGGTGCCAGATGAATGTGCACGACTCCGAGCGGCTGTCCGGCCTGCTGGAGGACGCGGGCTACGTCCGCGCGCCCGAGGGCATCGGCGAGGGCGAGGCCGACGTCGTCGTCTTCAACACCTGCGCCGTCCGTGAGAACGCCGACAACAAGCTGTACGGCAACCTCGGCCGGCTCGCGCCCATGAAGGCCGCCCGCCCCGGCATGCAGATCGCCGTCGGCGGCTGCCTGGCGCAGAAGGACCGCGAGACGATCGTCTCGAAGGCTCCCTGGGTCGACGTGGTCTTCGGCACCCACAACATCGGCAAGCTGCCCGTGCTGCTGGAGCGCGCCCGCATCGCGGAGGAGGCGCAGGTCGAGATCGCGGAGTCGCTGGAGGCCTTCCCGTCGACGCTGCCGACCCGCCGCGAGTCCGCGTACGCCGCCTGGGTCTCGATCTCCGTCGGCTGCAACAACACGTGCACCTTCTGCATCGTGCCCGCCCTGCGCGGCAAGGAGGAGGACCGCCGGCCCGGCGACATCCTCGCGGAGATCGAGGCGCTGGTCGCCGAGGGCGTCTCCGAGATCACCCTGCTCGGCCAGAACGTCAACGCCTACGGCTCCGACCTGGGCGACCGCGAGGCCTTCAGCAAGCTGCTGCGCGCCTGCGGCGGCATCGAGGGCCTGGAGCGCGTCCGCTTCACCTCGCCGCACCCGCGCGACTTCACCGACGACGTGATCGCCGCCATGGCCGAGACCCCGAACGTCATGCCGCAGCTGCACATGCCGCTGCAGTCGGGCTCGGACACGATCCTGAAGGCGATGCGGCGCTCGTACCGCCAGGAGCGCTTCCTGGGGATCATCGAGAAGGTGCGCGCCGCGATCCCGCACGCCGCCATCTCGACCGACATCATCGTGGGCTTCCCCGGCGAGACCGAGGAGGACTTCGAGCAGACGCTGCACACGGTCCGCGAGGCCCGCTTCACGAACGCCTTCACCTTCCAGTACTCCAAGCGCCCCGGGACCCCGGCCGCCGAGATGGACGGGCAGATCCCCAAGGAGGTCGTGCAGGAGCGGTACATGCGCCTGGTCGCCCTCCAGGAGGAGATCTCCTGGGAGGAGAACAAGAAGCAGGTCGGCCGCACGCTGGAGGTCATGGTCGCCGAGGGCGAGGGCCGCAAGGACGGCGAGACCCACCGCCTGTCCGGCCGGGCGCCCGACAACCGCCTGGTGCACTTCACCAAGCCGGAGGCGGAGGTCCGCCCCGGTGACGTGGTGACCGTCGAGATCACCTACGCCGCCCCGCACCACCTGCTGGCCGAGGGCCCCACCACCGAGGTGCGGCGCACCCGCGCCGGCGACGCGTGGGAGAAGCGGCAGGCCGCGCAGGCCAAGCCGCAGGGCGTGATGCTCGGCATCCCGACGCTGGGCGTGCCCGCGCCGCTGCCGGTCGCCTCCGGCGGTTCGGCGTGCGGGTCCTCGACCTGCTGAGCCGCCTCGGGTGAGCCCGCGGGGCGCCGGACCGGCCGGTCGCCCCGCTAGGCTGCGGATCATGCTGGTAGCCGCTGCCGTATGCCCGTGTCCGCCGCTCCTCGTGCCGCAGGTCGCGGCCGGTGCCGCGGACGAACTCGCCGATGCCCGCACCGCGTGCTCCGACGCGCTCGCGGTGCTGGCCGCCGCGCGTCCCGACCGGCTCGTCGTGGTGGGCCCCGGGGGTCCGGAGGGGGCGGAGGAGTACGCCGAGGGGGCGCGCGGCACGTTCCGCGGCTTCGGCGTCGCGCTCGACGTACGGCTCGGCCCGGGGGAGTCCGGTACCGGGGAGCCGGACGCCGCCGGGCTGCCGGCCTCCCTCGCCGTGGCCGGGTGGCTGCTGGACCACGTCGCCTGGGGCGCCGCGCCGGTGCGGGGCCTCGCCGTGGGCGAGGGGCTGCCGGCCGGGCGGTGCCTGGAGACCGGCCGCGAGCTGGCCGCCGGGCCGGAGCGGGTCGCGCTGCTGGTGATGGGTGACGGCAGCGCGTGCCGGACGCTCAAGGCGCCCGGATACCTCGACGAGCGCGCCGCGGGCTTCGACGGCGCGGCCGCGCGGGCCCTGGCCGCGGCCGACACCGCCGCGCTGGCCGCGATCGACGCCGGGCTCGCGTACGAGCTCCAGGCGGCCGGCCGGGCGCCCTGGCAGGTGCTCGCGGGTGCCGCCGAGGGCGCGGGCCTGGCGGGCCGGCTGCTGTACGAGGACGCCCCGTACGGCGTCGGCTACTTCGTGGCCGCCTGGTCCTGACCCGGCCGCCCCCCGGGGGCATCCGGACGCGGGAACGGGGCGCGGACGAACCGCGCCCCGTTCCTCGGGGACCGTGTCAGGCGGCCGGCGGCGGGGTGGGGCCGGGGGTGCCGGTCGTGCCTCCGGTGCCGCCGTCGTCGTCCTTGTGCGCGATCCGTCCCAGGGCGTCCTTGGCCTTGCCCGTACCGCTCTCGATCTTGTCGTGGTACTTGCCCTTGGTCTTGGAGTCGACGGCCTTCGCCATCTTGTCCAGGCCGTGGCCGATCTTTCCCTCGTGCTGCTGCGCGAGGCCGCCGACCTTGTCCTTGGCGGGCGCGAGCTTGGCCTTGAGATTGTCCAGCAGGCCCATGGGTCACCTTCTCTTGGCGGATGTTCACATACGGGCGCCGTCACCGGTCTCGCTGTCGACGGCCCCTTCGACCGACTGCTGCCGGGGGATCGCGGCACCGCCCTCGGCGGCCGTGCCGCCGCCCGGCTGCTCCGCCTCGTCGGCGGCCGTCCCGGCCTCCGGGGCCGCGGCCCCGGCCGTTCCGTCGGCGTCCGCCGCCGCCCCGGCCGTCACCGGTGCCTCCTCGGTCGCCGCCTCGATGGCGGCCTTGTCCGCGTCCTTACGGCGAAACCATGTGAAAACGCCCATGTCTACTCCCATAACGTTACTCGTGAGGACAGGGTTCCGCGTTGCCGCAAGAGGCCGAACGGGCGTCTCCCGGGCCGGGACCCCGCCAGGGCAACGACCCCGTCCCGGGGCCGTCACCTCACCCGTTCGGGGAGCGGCCCCGAGGTTTGCGAGACTGGGGCGGTGAGAAGCGCAGCCCCCGCCCCGCGGGTCATCGCCGTCGTCGGCCCCACCGCGGCCGGAAAGTCCGATCTGGGCGTCCACCTCGCCCGGCATTTCGACGGCGAGGTCGTCAACGCCGACTCCATGCAGCTCTACCGCGGGATGGACATCGGCACCGCCAAGCTGACGACCGAGGAACGCGGCGGCGTCCCGCACCACCTCCTCGACATCTGGGACGTCACCGAGACCGCCAGCGTCGCCGAGTACCAGCGGCTCGCCCGCGCCGAGATCGACCGCCTGCTCGCCGAGGGCCGCACCCCGGTCCTGGTCGGCGGGTCCGGGCTGTACGTGCGCGGCGCCATCGACGCCCTGGAGTTCCCCGGCACCGACCCCGAGGTGCGCGCCCGGCTGGAGGAGGAGCTGGCCCTGCGCGGGCCCGGCGCCCTGCACGCCCGCCTGGCCGCCGCCGACCCGGACGCCGGCCGGGCGATCCTGCCGAGCAACGGCCGCCGGATCGTCCGCGCCCTGGAGGTCATCGAGATCACCGGGCGCCCCTTCACCGCCAACCTCCCGGGTCCCGACTCCGTCTACGACACCGTGCAGATCGGCGTGGACGTGGCCCGCCCCGAACTGGACGAGCGGATCGCGCTGCGCGTCGACCGCATGTGGGAGGCCGGGCTCGTCGACGAGGTGCGCGCCCTGGAGGCGCAGGGGCTCCGCGAGGGCATCACCGCCTCCCGCGCCCTCGGCTACCAGCAGGTGCTGGCCGCCCTCGCGGGCGAGTGCACGGAGGACGAGGCCCGCGCCGAGACCGTCCGCGCCACCAAGCGCTTCGCCCGCCGGCAGGACTCGTGGTTCCGGCGCGACCCCCGCGTGCACTGGCTCAGCGGGGCCGCCGAGGACCGCGCGGAACTCCCCGGACTCGCGCAGTCGTTGGTCGAACGAGCGGTTACAGCCTGATCACGTGATGGCATCGGGACGCCCCGCACGCCTGTTGGGGGCCCGGTGGCGTGCCATCATCAAATTCCCGCCGGTCGTACGCACCGTCGGGCACGCTAGCGAGTGAAGTCCAGGAAGTTCTGATGGGGAGGGCGCGTGGCGATGGAGGCCGGCCCTCGCGACACCGAGCGGAACGGCACCGGACCTGATCCGGAGTCTGTCCTTCCCGGTGACCTCGGCCTTCCGGCGGAACCCGCCCGGCTGACGCCGGACGGGCCCGAGGACGAGACCGCCGTACCGGAGGTCGAGGTCGAGCTGAGGCCGCAGCGCAAGCTGCGGATCTGGCAGCTCGCGCCCATCGTCATGCTCGCCGCCGCCGGCTCCCTGATGTTCGCCTTCCCCCTCGCCTTCGAGTTCGGCGACGGCGGCGCCGTCGTCGCCATGCTCGGCCTGCTGATCAGCTGCTGTGCCGGGGGCTGGGGCATGATGGCCGCCCGCCGCGTCGGCTACTCCTGGCCGGGCCTGCCCGCCCGCGGCTCCGGCGAGCGTCCCGACTGGCGGATCGTGGCCCTGTACGCCGTCGTGGTGCTCACCCTGGCGTTCCTCGCCGTCTGGCGCGTCGCCCGCCTCCGCTAGGCGCCCGCCCCGAGCGGCCCGTCCCACCCTCCGGCCACTCCCGCCCCGTCCCACCAGCGCTTTGTAGGATGGCCGGGTGACCATCGCGCAGCTCAGCTTCCTCAAGGGCCACGGGACCGAGAACGACTTCGTGATCATCCCCGACCCGGACAACGCCGTCGACCTGCCCCCGTCCGCCGTCGCGAGGATCTGCGACCGCCGGGCCGGCATCGGCGGCGACGGGCTGCTGCACGTCGTGCGGTCCGCCGAGCACCCCGAGGCCCGCGCCATGGCCGACGTCGCCGAGTGGTTCATGGACTACCGCAACTCCGACGGCTCCGTCGCCGAGATGTGCGGCAACGGCGTCCGGGTCTTCGCCCGCTACCTCCGGCACGCCGGGTACGCGGGCGAGGGCGAGCTGGCCGTCGCCACCCGGGGCGGCGTCAAGACGGTCCGGCTGACCGCCGACGGGGACGTCACCGTCTCCATGGGCCGCGCGGTGCTGCCCGAGGGCGAGGTGACCGTCTCCGTGGGCGAGCGCAGCTGGCCCGCCACCAACGTGAACATGGGCAACCCGCACGCCGTCGCCTTCGTCGACGACCTCGCCGACGCCGGGACCCTCCACGCCGCGCCGCCGTTCAGCCCCGCCTCCGCCTACCCCACGGGCGTCAACGTCGAGTTCGTCGTCGACCGGGGCCCCCGCCACGTCGCCATGCGCGTCCACGAGCGCGGCTCGGGCGAGACCCGCTCCTGCGGCACCGGTGCCTGCGCCGTGGCCGTGGCCACCGCCCGGCGGGACGGCGCCGACCCGGCCGTCACCGGTACGACCGCCACGTACACCGTCGACCTCCCGGGCGGCACCCTGGTCATCGCCGAGCACCCCGACGGCGAGATCGAGATGACCGGGCCCGCCGTGATCGTGGCCGAAGGCGAGATCGACCCCGCCTGGCTGACCGAAACGGCTTTCGGCTGAAGCTTCCCTCGAATGGGTGATCCGTTTCACGCTCGGCGAGAGGCGGACTGCGCCACGTGGTGGGGTCGGTAGCATCAGACACCGGCCCTCAGGGCTCACCCCATGCCCGCCACCGCCGGTCGAAGCCGCCGGAGGTGCCCATGAGTGCAGAGGCCACGAACCCCGACACGGGCCCGGAGCTCCGCTCCGACACTGCTCCAGGCCGCCGCCGCGGCCGCACCAGACTCGACCTGCGGCGGCTCGGCCGCGCCGCGCTCCTCGGTCCCGCACCGCGCGACCGGCTGCCCGACGCCATCAGCCATCTGGCCGACGCGCACCGCGCCCATCATCCGGACGCCGACCTCGCCGTACTGCACCGGGCGTACGTCCTCGCCGAATCGTCACACCGCGGCCAGATGCGCAAGAGCGGCGAGCCGTACATCACCCACCCGCTCGCCGTCACGCTGATCCTCGCCGAACTCGGCGCCGAGACCACCACCCTGACGGCCTCGCTCCTCCACGACACCGTCGAGGACACCGAGGTGACGCTCGACCAGGTGCGCGCCGAGTTCGGCGATGAGGTCTGCTACATCGTCGACGGCGTCACCAAGCTGGAGAAGGTCGACTACGGCGCCGCCGCCGAACCGGAGACCTTCCGCAAGATGCTCGTCGCCACCGGCAACGACGTCCGCGTCATGTCCATCAAGCTCGCCGACCGGCTGCACAACATGCGCACCCTCGGCGTGATGCGCCCGGAGAAACAGGCCCGCATCGCCAAGGTCACCCGCGACGTCCTCATCCCGCTCGCCGAACGCCTCGGGGTCCAGGCCCTCAAGACCGAGCTGGAAGACCTCGTCTTCGCGATCCTGCACCCCGAGGAGTACGAGCGGACCCGCGCCCTCATCGCCGCGCACGCCGGCGAGCAGGACCCCCTGCCGGCCATCGCCGACTCCGTCCGCGCCGTCCTGCGCGACGCCGGCATCCCCGCCGAAGTGCACGTCAGGCCGCGGCACTTCGTCTCCGTCCACCGCATCACCCTCAAGCGCGGCCGGCTGCGTGGCTCCGACTTCGGCCGGCTCCTCGTGCTCGTCGGCGAGGACGCCGACTGCTACGGCGTCCTCGGCGAGCTGCACACCTGCTTCACCCCGGTGATCTCCGAGTTCAAGGACTTCGTCGCGGTCCCCAAGTTCAACCTCTACCAGTCCCTGCACACCGCCGTCGCCACCTCGGGCGGGGACGTCGCCGAGGTCCTCATCCGCACCCACCAGATGCACCGGGTCGCCGAGGCCGGGGTCATCGCCCTCGGCAACCCCTACGCCCCCGCCGAGGCTCCGGACCCCGGCGAGGAGCGCGTCGACCCCACCCGCCCCGGCTGGCTGTCCCGGCTCCTCGAATGGCAGCAGTCCGCCCCCGACCCCGACACCTTCTGGAGCTCCCTGCGCGAGGAGCTCGCCCAGGACCGGGAGATCACCGTCTACCGCGCCGACGGCGGCAGCATCGGCCTGCCCGCGGGCGCCAGCTGCGTCGACGCCGCCTACGCCCTGCACGGCGAGGAGGCCCACCGATGTATCGGCGCCCGGGTCAACGGCCGCCTCGCCGCCCTCGGCACCGGGCTCTCGGACGGCGACACCGTCCAGCTGCTGCTGGCCCAGGACGCCGCCTCCGGGCCCGCGTCCGGGTGGCTCGACCACGCCCGCACCCCGGCCGCCCGGATCGCCATCCAGCGCTGGCTGCGCGAGCACCCCGAGGAGGCGAAGGTGCAGCCCGCCGCCCCCCGGGCCCCGCTGCCGATGGTCGGCGCCCGCGGCGGCGGCGGCAACGCCGTGGCGGACCTGCCGGACGCGACGGTGCGGCTGGCCGGCTGCTGCACGCCCGTACCGCCCGACTCCGTCGCCGGGTTCGTCGTACGCGGGGGAGCCGTGACCGTACACCGGGTGCAGTGCCCTGCCGTCGAGCAGATGCGGGGCCTGGGCCGCACCTCCGTCGCCGTCCACTGGCGGGCCACCGCCGACTGCCGCGTCACTCTGGTCGCCGAATCGTTCGGCCGCCCCCACCTGCTGGCCGACCTCACCGAGGCCATCTCCCGGGAGGGCGTCGACATCGTCTCCGCCACCGTCGAGCCGCCCAGCGAGCAGCGGGTACGGCACACCTACACGCTCCAGCTCCCCGACGCGACCCTGCTCCCCGCGCTGATGCGGGCCATGCGCGACGTGCCGGGGGTGTACGACGTCAGCCGGGCCTGACCCCCG
Organism: Streptomyces sp. NPDC101132; assembly: GCF_044759225.1. Lineage (NCBI taxonomy): Bacteria > Bacillati > Actinomycetota > Actinomycetes > Kitasatosporales > Streptomycetaceae > Streptomyces > Streptomyces sp. NPDC101132. The sequence continues at coordinate 401,807 of NZ_JBIVYX010000007.1, read as the reverse complement.
GCCGTCTCCCGTTCGGGTGGGCCCGTCGCGCGTCGGGCCCGGCCGCGGCGCGGTCGCTGGTAGCGGTGGGGGATGCAGCTCTCCTCCCGCCGCCCGCGCGCCGTCCTGCTCGCCGCGGCCTCCCTCGCCCTGGTCGCCGCCACCGTCCCGCCCCCGGGCCCCCTCGGCATCGGCGACGCGCTCTTCCCCGCGCTCGGCAACCCCGGCTACGACGTGCTCGCGTACGACCTGTCCTTCACGTACCGCACCAACCGGCAGCCGCTGGACGCCACCACCGTGATCGACGCCCGCGCCACCGCGCCCCTGGACCGCATCAACCTCGACTTCACCCGCGGCAAGGTGGCGTCCGTGCAGGTCAACGGCCTGCCCGCGACGTTCGCGAGCGCCGGCGAGGACCTCGTGCTCACCCCCGCCCGGCCGGTCCCGGAGGGCGGCCTGATGCGGATCACCGTCCGCCACACCAGCGACCCCACGGGCGCCCGGGACGGCGGCTGGGTCGTCACCGAGGACGGGCTGGCCATGGCCAACCAGGCCGACGCCGCCCACCGCGTCTTCCCCTGCAACGACCACCCCTCGGACAAGGCCCACTTCACCTTCCGGATCACCGCCCCCGAAGGGCTCACCGCGGTGGCCAACGGCATCGCCGACGCCCCCGCGCGCCGGCCGGCCGCCGCCGGCGGCACCACCTGGACGTACCGCACGGTGCACCCCATGGCCACCGAGCTGGCCCAGGTGTCCGTCGGCAGGTCCGCCGTGGTGCACCGCACCGGGCCGCACGGCCTGCCGATCCGCGACGTGGTGCCGGCCGCCGACCGGGCCGCCCTGGAGCGCTGGCTGGCGAAGACCCCGGGCCAGCTGGAGTGGATGGAGGCGCGCGTCGGCCCGTACCCCTTCGAGAACTACGGCGTGCTGATCGCCGCCGCCAAGACCGGCTTCGAGCTGGAGACCCAGACGCTCTCCCTCTTCGAGCGGGGCCTGTTCACCGACGCCGGCTACCCCGAGTGGTACGTCGAGGCCGTCATGGTCCACGAGCTCGCCCACCAGTGGTTCGGCGACAGCGTCACCCCCCGCAGCTGGTCCGACCTCTGGCTCAACGAGGGCCACGCCACCTGGTACGAGGCGCTGTACGCGGACGGGCTCGGCACGTACTCCCTGGAGCGGCGCATGCGCGAGGCGTACGAGCGCTCCGACGGGTGGCGGGCGGCCGGCGGCCCCCCGGCCGCCCCGAAGCCCGCCGCACCGGGCCAGAAGATCGGCCTGTTCCGGCCGGTGGTGTACGACGGCTCCGCACTCGTCCTGTACGCGCTCCGGCAGGAGATCGGCACCGCCGCCTTCGACCGGATCGAGCGCCGCTGGGTCGCCGACCACCGGGACGGCGTCGCCGGCACCGACGACTTCGTCCGGCTCGCGTCCGCCGAGGCCGGCCGCGACCTGACCGGCTTCTTCGAGGCCTGGCTCTACGGGCAGAAGACCCCGAAGGTGCCCGGCCACCCGGAGTGGAAGGCGGCCGCGGTCCCCGCCCCGAGGGGCTGAGCCCGGACCGGGCCCGGCCCGCGGCAGGTCCGGCCCGGCGGCCGGCGGCGAAAAGCGTGTGACGGCCTTCGCGGGGGCATGTCACCATCGACGTGTCGGCGGGCGCCGCGGGTGGATCTCCCCGGGCCGGGTAGTCTCCCGCAGGCCGGGGAATCATCGCCGGCCGTCACATGTTGTAGCCGACGCAGAAGATTCGCATCGACGTAAGGATCCAATGACCTCCTCTTCGTACCCTTCCCAGGACGCGCAGGACGCGCAGAGCTTCACCGAGAGCCTTCGGGCCGATGCCCTGATGGAAGAGGACGTCGCCTGGAGCCACGAGATCGACGGAGAGCGGGACGGCGACCAGCTCGACCGCTCCGAGCGCGCGGCCCTGCGCCGCGTCGCGGGCCTCTCCACCGAGCTCGAAGACGTCACCGAGGTCGAGTACCGCCAGCTGCGACTCGAAAGGGTCGTGCTGGTCGGCGTCTGGACCTCGGGGACCCTGAAGGACGCGGAGAACTCCCTCGCGGAGCTCGCCGCACTGGCCGAGACGGCCGGCGCCCTCGTCCTCGACGGTGTCTACCAGCGCCGCGACAAGCCGGACCCGGCGACCTTCATCGGTTCCGGCAAGGCTCTGGAGCTGCGCGACCTCGTGATCGAGTCCGGCGCCGACACCGTCATCTGCGACGGCGAGCTCAGCCCCGGCCAGCTCATCGCCCTCGAAGACGTCGTCAAGGTCAAGGTGATCGACCGGACCGCCCTGATCCTCGACATCTTCGCCCAGCACGCCAAGTCCCGTGAGGGCAAGGCGCAGGTCGCGCTCGCGCAGATGCAGTACATGCTGCCGCGACTGCGAGGCTGGGGTCAGTCGCTGTCCCGCCAGATGGGCGGCGGCAAGGGCGGCGGCCTCGCCACCCGAGGCCCCGGTGAGACCAAGATCGAGACGGACCGGCGCCGGATCCGCGAGAAGATGGCGAAGATGCGCCGGGAGATCGCGGAGATGAAGACCGGCCGCGAGGTCAAGCGGCAGGAGCGCCGGCGCAACAAGGTGCCGTCCGTCGCGATCGCCGGCTACACCAACGCGGGCAAGTCCTCGCTGCTCAACCGCCTCACCGGCGCGGGCGTGCTGGTGGAGAACGCACTGTTCGCCACCCTCGACCCGACCGTCCGGCGGGCCGAGACCCCGGCCGGCCGGATCTACACCCTGGCCGACACCGTGGGCTTCGTCCGCCACCTGCCCCACCACCTCGTCGAGGCGTTCCGCTCCACGATGGAGGAGGTCGGCGACTCCGACCTCATCCTGCACGTGGTCGACGGCGCGCACCCGGCACCGGAGGAGCAGCTGGCGGCCGTGCGCGAGGTGATCCGCGAGGTGGGCGCCGTCGACGTCCCCGAGATCGTGGTCGTCAACAAGGCGGACGCGGCGGACCCGCTGGTCCTCCAGCGCCTGCTGCGCATCGAGCGGCACTCCATCGCCGTCTCGGCCCGCACCGGCATGGGCATCGACGAGCTGCTCGCGCTCATCGACGCCGAACTGCCGCGGCCCGAGGTCGAGGTGGAGGCGCTCGTCCCGTACACGCAGGGGCGCCTGGTCGCCCGCGCGCACGCCGAGGGCGAGGTCATCTCCGAGGAGCACACCGCGGAGGGCACCCTGCTCAAGGCCCGGGTCCACGAGCAACTGGCGGCGGAGTTCGCGCCGTTCGTGCCCGCCGCGCACTGACGCGCAGCAGCCCGCGGACCGCAGCCTCTCCAGGCCGGCGTACGACGGAGGGCCCGCCCCCATCCAGGGGGCGGGCCCTCCGTCATGCGCGCCGCGGCGCCGTGCGACCACCGCGCTCCACGGTGCGACTACCGCGCGAACTTCCCGCTCACCGCGGTGAAGACGGCCTTCGCCTCGGGGCCGAGCCGGGGCCCGGCCAGCCAGCCCGCCGTCACCGGCCCGATCGACGTGTTCGACACCAGAGCCGGCCGGCCGTCGCGGCCCTCGGCCACCCAGCCGCCGCCCGACGAACCGCCGGTCATGGTGCAGCCGATCCGGTACATCACCGGCGCGGCCGCGTCGATCGACAGCCGGCCCGGCCGGTCCGCGCACTGGAAGGCCCGCTGGCCGTCGAACGGCGGGGCCGCCGGGTAGCCGGTGGCCGTGATCCGGCTGACCTTCGCCACCGCCGGGGCGTTGAACTCCACCGGCAGCGCGGAGCCGACCGTCTCCTCCAGGGACTTCGAGTTGCCCTTCTCCGGGGTCACGTGGATGACCGCGAAGTCGTACGGCGCACCCGCGCCGCCCGTCGGGCCGCCGCCGGCGATCCACTGGTCGGAGGTCTGCGCCCAGTCACCCCACCAGACGCCGTACGGGGCCACCTGCTCGCGCGTCGCGCCCTTCAGCCGGGCCGCCGAACGGCCCGCGTCGTTGTACGAGGGCACGAAGGCGATGTTGCGGTACCAGCCGCCCTTCTTGCCCGCGTGCACGCAGTGGCCTGCCGTCCACACCAGGTTGGACTTGCCCGGGTGCGCCGGGTCCTCCACCACGGTCGCCGAGCAGACCATGGACCCCTCGGGGCCGTCGAAGAAGACCTTGCCGGCCTCCGGCACGCTCTGGTGGTACGGCGCCTCGACCGTCCGCGCGCGGACGGGGGCCGGGGCCGGATCGGTGACGCCCTGGTCCTTGCCGAGGTCGGGGTCGACCGTCGGCTTCTCGGGCTGCTTGGCGCGGCCCATCCGGTCCGGGTCCCACAGGTCCTCGATGATCGGGTTGACGAAGTCCTCGGCCTCACGGAGCCACTTGTCGCGGTCCCAGTTCTTCCACGCACCGTCCCGCCACTTGTCGACGTCGATGCCGTGTTCCTTGAGCTTCTGCTTGATGTCGTCCGGGATCTTGATCCCTTCGGGGCCACCTGCCGGGTCGCTGGCCGCCACCGAAGGCTGCCCGTCCGCCTGGTCGGAACCGGACCCGCAGGCCGCCGCCGTCAGCGCGAGGGCGGCGCACAGTGCGGTGGCCGCGAAGGTCCGGGATCCGCGACGGGAGCTGCGCCCGCGAGGGGCGGCGGAGGCCGGTCGGATCGGTCGCATGTCGTGAATCCCCCTGGTGCTTCGAGGCGTGGAGTGCAACCCCCCCACTATGCCGCTGCCGTTGGTGACGGTGCAGGCCGGGTCCACGGTTCCCGTCCGCCGGCGGCGTCCGCTCGCAAGGATCTCCGGATCCACCCGTGATCCCCCGGGGTCCGCGTCGTTGGTACGTACGGGGGAACGCGAGGGCAGCGTTCGATTCGACATGCGATCGATGCGGGAGGACCAGAACCGTGGCCGTGACCGAGCAGCCTGCCGCGTCCGTGCCGGCCGGGGGACCGGGGGAGGGCCCGGCGGACGTGCCCGCGGACGCCCCGCCCCACGGCCCCCGCGCCGTACGGACGGAGGACCACCGCACCGAGCCGGCCGCGGAGGATCCGGCTGCCGGCGCGCAGGCGGCGGAACCGGCCGCAGGGGCGCCGGAACCGGGCTCGCGGGCGCCGGAACCGGCGGGCGCCCGGGCGGCGGACCACCCGGCAGACGTACGGGCGCCGGACCCCGCCACGGCGGGCGCCGCGGACCCGGCCGGCGTACGGGCCACCGTCCCCGTCCCGCGCGACGCGCCCGGGGCCCCGGCCGGCCAGGGAGCCGGCGGACCGGCCGCGATCCTGCGGCGCCAGTCCCTGCGGGAGTCGGCGGCGCGCACGTACGCCCGCGCCCTCCCCGTCGTGCCCGTGCGGGCCCGCGGGCTGACCATCGAGGGCGCCGACGGCCGCCGGTACCTCGACTGCCTCTCCGGCGCCGGCACCCTCGCGCTCGGCCACAACCACCCCGTGGTGCTGGAGGCCATCCGCAAGGTCATCGACTCCGGGGCGCCGCTCCAGGTGCTGGACCTCGCCACCCCGGTCAAGGACGCCTTCACCACCGAGCTGTTCGCCAACCTGCCGCCCGCCCTCGCGGCCGACGCCCGGGTCCAGTTCTGCGGCCCCGCCGGCACCGACGCGGTCGAGGCCGCCCTGAAGCTGGTGCGCAACGCCACCGGCCGCCAGGGCATCGTCGCCTTCACCGGGGCCTACCACGGCATGACCGCCGGGGCGCTCGACGCCTCCGGGGGAGCCACCGACGTACGCGTCACCAGGCTTCCGTACCCCCAGGACTACCGCTGCCCCTTCGGCGAGGGCGGCGCGCGCGGGGCGGACCTGTGCGCCCGGCTCGCCGAGAACCTGCTCGACGACCCCAAGAGCGGGGTCCCCGCCCCGGCGGGGATGATCCTCGAACCCGTCCAGGGCGAGGGCGGGGTCCACCCCGCCCCCGACGACTGGCTGCGCCGCCTCCGCAAGGCCACCGAGGACCGCGGCATCCCCCTGATCGCCGACGAGGTGCAGACCGGCGTCGGCCGGACCGGCGCCTTCTGGGGGGTGGACCACGCGGGCGTCACCCCCGACGTGATGGTCCTCTCCAAGGCCATCGGCGGCAGCATGCCCCTGGCCGTGGTGGTCTACCGGGCGGGACTGGACACCTGGGCGCCAGGTGCCCACGCCGGCACCTTCCGCGGCAACCAGCTCGCCATGGCCGCGGGCACCGCCACCCTCGCGTACGTACGGGAGAACCGCCTCGCCGAACGCGCGGCCGCTCTCGGCGAGCGCATCCTGACCGCCCTGCGCTCCCTCGCCGGACACCACCCCGGCATCGGCGACGTGCGCGGCCGCGGCCTGATGACCGGCATCGAGCTGGTCGACCCCGAAGCCGAACCGGTCCCCGGGCAACCCGCGCCCGCCGACCCGGAACTCGCCCTCGCGGTCCAGCGGGAGTGCCTGCGGCGCGGCCTGATCGTCGAACTCGGCGGCCGGCACCAGAGCGTCGTCCGGCTCCTCCCCCCGCTCACCCTCACCGACGAACAGGCCACGGCCGTGCTCGACCGGCTCGCCGACGCCGTCGCCGCCGCCGAACTCCTCCGGAACCGCTCCGGACACCCTCCAAGGAAGCACCCGTGAACTCCACCCCCGCACCGGAACCGCCCCCCGCCGACGGCCCGTCGGGCCCCCAGCCCCCCGCCCCGGCCGCCCCGCCCGCCACGGTGCCCCGCCAGAAGGACTGCGTCACCCGCCACCGGCCGGCCACCCCCGCCGACTTCGGCAGCCACCCCGCCGACCAGCCCGACCTGCTCGACCACGCCGACCCCGCGGTCGCCGCCGAGGCCGCCGCCGTGGAGAACCTGCTCCGCTGCTGGGTCCGTGAGAACACCCTCGCCCGCCCCGACGGGCCCGTGCTGCGCATCCCCCTCACCGCCTCCGGCACCGCCCTGCTCGTGCCGGTCCGCCACTGGTCCGAGGCCGGCTGGCACCGCTTCGCCCCGGCGCGCCTCGAATCCGCGCCGCCCGGCGCGCCCGCCCTCGACGCCGTCACCCTCGCCGGGCTGCTGGTCCGCGAGGGCGGGTCCCGCGGCGGGGCCGAACTCGTGGGCCGGGTCTCCGACTCCGTGCGCCGCACGGCCGCCTTCATCGCCGACCGGCGCCGGCGCCCGGCCCCGCCGGAGACCGCCGACCCCTTCCTCGCCGCCGAGCAGTCGCTCGTACTCGGCCACCCGCTGCACCCCACCCCCAAGAGCCGCGAAGGACTCTCCGAGGCCGAGGGGCGCCGCTACTCGCCCGAGCTGTACGGCTCCTTCCCCCTGCACTGGACGGCGGTCGACCGCTCCGCACTCGCCACCGACTCGGCCTGGACCGAGAGCGGCCGCGCCGTGCCCGCCGCGCAGCTGCTCGCCCGCCTCGCCCCCGGACTGCCCCTCCCCGCCGGCAGCACCCCGCTGCCCCTGCACCCCTGGCAGGCCCGGGACCTGCTGGAACGGCCCGCCGTCCGCGAACTCCTCGACACCGGAGCCCTGCACGACCTCGGCCCCTTCGGCGCCGACTGGCACCCCACGTCCTCCGTGCGCACCGTGCACCGGCCCGGCGCGCCCGCGATGCTCAAGCTCTCGCTGGGCCTGCCCATCACCAACTCCCGCCGGGAGAACCTCCGCAAGGAACTCCACCGCGGCGTCGAGGTCCACCGGCTGCTCCGGGCCGGCCTGGCCAAGGAGTGGACGTTCCGCCACCCCGGCTTCGACATCGTGCGCGACCCCGCCTGGGTGGCCGTCGACGGCCCCGACGGCGACCCCGTCCCCGGCCTGGACGTCCTCCTGCGCCACAACCCCTTCGGGCCCGCGGACGACGCCGTGTGCATCGCGTCCCTCACCTCGCTCCGCCCCTGGCCCGGCCGCCCCACGGTCAGCTCCCGGCTCGCCGAGACCGTCTCCCGGCTCGCCGCCCGCACCGGCCGCCCCCGCTCCGCCGTCTCCGCCGAGTGGTTCCTGCGCTACCTCGACCAGGTCGTCCGGCCCGTGCTGGCCCTCGACGCGCTGGCCGGCATCGCCCTGGAGGCCCACCAGCAGAACACCCTCGTGCTGCTCTCGCCCGACGGCTGGCCCGTCGGCGGCCGTTACCGCGACAACCAGGGCTACTACTTCCGCGACTCCCGCCGCGCGGAGCTGGACCGGCGGCTGCCCGGCATCGGCACCGTCAGCGACACCTTCGTGCCCGACGCCGTCACCGACGAGCGCTTCGCGTACTACGTCGGGATCAACAACGTCCTCGGCCTGATCGGTGCCTTCGGCGCGCAGCGGCTGGCCGACGAACGGGTCCTGCTCGCCGCCTTCCGCCGCTTCCTCGGCCAGAACAGCCGGCTGGGCCCGCTGCCCGCCCTGCTGCTCGACTCGCCCACCCTGCGCTGCAAGGCCAACCTGCGCACCCGGCTCGAAGGGCTCGACGAACTCGTCGGCCCCGTCGAGACCCAGTCCGTGTACGTCACCATCGCCAACCCCCTCCACGACCCGAGCTGACCGGAGCCCGCCATGCCGCCCACGGACGCCGACACCGCCCCCGCCCACGCTCCCGCTCCCGCTCACGCGCCCACCTCCGCGCCGCGCACCGGCAGCGGCTGCGAGGACACGCTCGACCTGCGGATCCCCACGGAGATCCTGGCCCTGCTCGCCGACGAGAGCGCCGCCGCCACCGCCCGGGCCACCGCGGTCAGCACCCTGCCCTACCTCGCCGAGGCCGACCTGCTGGACTCGCCCGCCGAATGGGGCCCGGTCCCCACCGTCGCCGGCGCGTTCCAGCTCGTACCCGTACGGGTGGACCGCGACCTCGCCCTGATCACCCGGTGGATGAACGACCCCGAGGTCGCCGCCTTCTGGGAGCTGGCCGGCCCCGAGGCGCTCACCGAGGCCCACCTGCGCGCCCAGCTCGACGGCGACGGTCGCAGCATCCCCTGTCTGGGCACCCTCGACGGCGCCCCGATGAGCTACTGGGAGATCTACCGGGCCGACCTCGACCCGCTCTCCCGCCACTACCCGGCCCGCCCCCACGACACCGGCCTCCACCTGCTCATCGGCAACGCCACGGACCGCGGGCGGGGCCTGGGCACCCTGCTGCTGCGCGCCGTCGCCGACCTGGTGCTCGACAACCGGCCCCGGTGCGCCCGGGTCGTCGCCGAACCCGACCTGGCGAACGTCCCGTCCGTGTCGGCCTTCCTCAGTTCCGGCTTCCGCTACTCCGCGGAGATCGAACTGCCCGCCAAGCGCGCCGCCCTGATGATCCGCGAACGGGCGCTGCGCACCCTCCTGTGACCGTGACCGTGACCCACCCCGTCACCCGTCCCGCCCCCGCTCCCTGACCCCGAGCGCCACCGAGGAGTCCCGTGCCGTCCTTCCCCGCCGCCCACGACTCGGCAGAACCCCCCGCCTCCCGGCCGCCGCACTGCCCGCCCGAACTCAACGGCCCCACCTGGGAGGCGGCGGCACGGCGGCTCCTCGCCAAGATGCTCGGCGAGTTCGCGTACGAGGGCATCGTCACCCCCGTGCCCGCCCAGGGCGAGGACGCCTGGGCCCTCCCGCTGGACGAGGGCGGCGGCACGCTCGGCTTCCGGGCGCGCCGGGGCGCTTACGACGGCTGGCGCGTCGACGCCCGGTCGATCACCCACACCCCGCCGGGACCGGACGCGGCGCCCGCGGAGTTCGGGGACCCCTTCCGGTTCGTCGTCCTGGCCAGGAGCCTGCTGCACCTGGACGGGGCCACCCTCGGGCACCTGCTCCGGGAGCTGAGCACCACCCTGGCCGCGGACGCCCGCCTCGACCACACCGCCCGCACGGCCGACGTGCTGGCCGGGCTCGACTACGCCGAGCTCGAAGGCCACCAGACCGGCCACCCCTGGCTCGTCCTCAACAAGGGACGGCTCGGCTTCTCCGGCAGCGACACCGCCGCCTGGGCACCGGAGGCCCGGGTCCGCCGGCGGCTGCCCTGGCTGGCCGCGCACACCTCGCTCGCGGCCTACCGGGGCACCGGCGCCCTGGCGGACCCCGGGCGGCTGTACGCCCACGAGCTCGACCCGGCCACCCGCGCCGCCTTCGACCAGGAGCTGCGGGAACGCGGACTGGACCCGGCCGGCTACCTCTACCTGCCGGTCCACCCCTGGCAGTGGGACGAGGTGGTGCTGCCGCTGTTCGCGCCCGCGCTGGCGGCCGGGACGCTCGTGCCGCTGCGCGCCGACCCCGACGTACGCCTGCCCCAGCAGTCGATCCGGACCTTCCTCAACCTGAGCCGGCCCGAGCGGCACACCGTCAAGCTGCCGCTGTCCGTCCTCAACACCCTGGTCTGGCGGGGCCTGCCCACCGAGCGGACGCTCGCGGCCCCGGCCGTGACGGCCTGGGTGCACGCGCTGCGCGACGCCGACCCCTTCCTGCACACCGAGTGCGGCGTGATCCTGCTGGGGGAGGTCGCCTCGGTCACGGTGGCCCACCCGGTCTACGACGCGCTGCCCGAGGTCCCCTACCAGTACCGCGAGCTGCTCGGCGCGATCTGGCGGGAGCCGCTCGCCGGACGGCTCGCGCCCGGCGAGCGGGCCAGGACCCTGGCGTCCCTGCTCCACACCGACCCGCGGGGGCGCGCCTTCACGGAGGAACTGGTCGCCCGCTCGGGCCTCACCCCCGAGGTCTGGCTGCAGCGGCTCTTCGCCGCGCTGCTCCCGCCGCTGCTCCACTTCCTCTACCGGTACGGGACGGTCTTCTCCCCGCACGGCGAGAACGCGATCGTGGTCTACGACGAGCACGACGTGCCGGTGCGGCTGGCGGTCAAGGACTTCGTCGACGACATCAACGTCAGCGCCCGCCCGCTGCCCGAGCACGCCTCGATGCCGGACGAGGTGCGCGCGGTGCTGCTCACCGAGCCGCCCGGCTTCCTCACGCAGTTCATCCACTCCGGCCTGTTCGTCGGCGTCTTCCGGTACCTCTCGGCGCTCTGCGCGGAGAGGCTGGACGTACCGGAGGAGCGCTTCTGGTCGCTCGTCCGGGCGGAGATCGTCCGGTACCACCAGCGCTTCCCGGAGCTGAAGGAGCGCTTCGAGATGTTCGACCTCCTCACCCCGCGGATCGAGCGGCTCTGCCTGAACCGCAACCGGCTGTACGCCGACGGCTACCGGGACCGCGCCGAGCGCCCGCACGCGGTGGTCGACGGTACGGTGCCCAACCCCCTGTACCGGCGGTGAACCCCGCTGTCAGCGGGGCCGCGTAGGGTGGTGAGTGCTATGACGAAGCCCTCCCTCCCCGACCTGCTGCACGCCGCCGTCACCGCCGTCGGCGGCACCGAGCGTCCCGGCCAGGTGGCCATGGCCGAAGCCGTCGCCGAAGCCATCGACGAACAGTCGCACCGCCTGGTCCAGGCCGGCACCGGCACCGGAAAGTCCCTCGGCTACCTGGTGCCGGCGCTGGCGCACGGGGAGCGCGTGGTGGTCGCCACCGCCACGCTGGCCCTCCAGCGGCAGCTGGTCGAGCGCGACCTGCCGCGCACGGTCGACGCGCTGCACCCGCTGCTGCGCCGCCGCCCGCAGTTCGCGATGCTCAAGGGCCGGTCGAACTACCTCTGCCTGCACCGTCTGCACGAGGGCGCGCCGCAGGACGAGGAGGACGGCCTGTTCGACCAGTTCGAGGCCGCGGCGCCGACCAGCAAGCTCGGCAAGGACCTGCTGCGCCTGCGGGACTGGGCGGACGAGACGGAGACCGGCGACCGGGACGACCTGACCCCGGGCGTCTCCGACAAGGCCTGGTCCCAGGTGTCGGTGTCCTCGCGCGAGTGCCTGGGCGCGAGCAAGTGCGCGTACGGCGCCGAGTGCTTCGCCGAGGCCGCCCGGGAGCGGGCGAAGCTGGCCGACGTGGTGGTCACCAACCACGCGCTGCTCGCCATCGACGCGATCGAGGGCGCGCCGGTGCTGCCCTCGCACGAGGTGCTGATCGTGGACGAGGCCCACGAGCTGGTGTCCCGGGTGACCGGGGTGGCCACCGGCGAACTCAGCCCGGGCCAGGTCAACCGCGCGGTGAAGCGCGCGGCCAAGCTGGTCAACGAGAAGACGGCGGACTCCCTCCAGACCGCCGCGGAGTCCTTCGAGCGGGTGATGGAGCTGGCGCTGCCGGGCCGCCTGGAGGAGGTGCCGGAGGACCTGGGGTACGCGCTGCTGGCCCTGCGGGACGCGGCGCGGAACGTGATCTCGGCGCTGGGCGCCACCCGCGACAAGTCCGTGCAGGACGAGGACGCGGTGCGCAAGCAGGCCCTGGCCTCGGTGGAGAACGTCCACGCCGTGGCGGAGCGGATCACCCAGGGCTCCGAGTACGACGTGGTCTGGTACGAGCGGCACGAGCCCCGCGGCGGAGCCGCGTACCGGCCCGCCGGGGCCACGCTGCGGGTGGCTCCGCTGTCCGTCTCCGGCCTGCTGCGGGAGAAGCTCTTCGCCGAGCGCTCGGTCGTCCTCACCTCGGCCACCCTCAAGCTGGGCGGCGACTTCAACGGCGTGGGCGCCTCGCTGGGCCTGCCGCCCGAGGGCGTGCAGGGGGAGGACGTACCGGTGTGGAAGGGCCTGGACGTGGGCTCCCCGTTCGACTACCCGAAGCAGGGGATCCTGTACGTCGCGAAGCACCTGGCCACGCCCGGCCGGGAGGGCACGCGCGGCGACATGATGGACGAGCTGGCCGAGCTGATCGGGGCGGCCGGCGGGCGGACGCTGGGGCTGTTCTCCTCGATGCGGGCCGCGCAGGCGGCGGCGGAGGAGCTGCGGGGGCGGATCGACAACCCGATCCTGCTCCAGGGCGAGGAGACGCTGGGCGAGCTGATCAAGACGTTCGCGGGGGACCCGGCGACCTGTCTGTTCGGCACGCTCTCGCTGTGGCAGGGGGTGGACGTGCCCGGCCCGAGCTGCCAGCTGGTGGTGATGGACCGGATCCCGTTCCCGCGTCCGGACGACCCGCTGATGAGCGCCCGGCAGAAGGCGGTCGAGGAGGCCGGGGGCAACGGCTTCATGGCGGTGGCCGCGACGCACGCGGCGCTGCTGATGGCGCAGGGCGCCGGCCGTCTCGTACGCGCCTCGGGCGACCGGGGTGTGGTGGCGGTGCTCGACCCGCGGCTCGCCACGGCGCGGTACGGCGGCTTCCTGCGGTCCTCGCTGCCCGACTTCTGGTACACGACCGACCGCAACCAGGTGCGGAAGTCCCTCGCGGCGATCGACGCGGCCGCGAAGGCCGACGGCAGGTAGTCCGTATCCCGTATCCCCTCTCCCTGCTGTCCCGGAGAGGGGATACCGGGCATGGCAGGACCCCGGGACCGGCGCAGTGGGTCCCGGGGTCCGGTTCAGGGAGGGCGGTCGCTCAGACGCGCCGCAGCACGGCGACGACCTTGCCGAGGATCGTCGCCTCGTCGCCGGGGATGGGCTGGTACGCGGCGTTGTGCGGCAGCAGCCAGACGTGGCCGTCCTCGCGCTTGAAGCGCTTGACGGTGGCCTCGCCGTCCAGCATGGCGGCCACGATGTCGCCGTTCTCCGCGACCGGCTGGCGGCGGACCGTGACCCAGTCGCCGTCGCAGATCGCGGCCTCGATCATCGAGTCGCCGACGACCTTGAGGACGAAGAGCTCACCGTCGCCGACCAGCTGGCGGGGGAGGGGGAACACGTCCTCGACGGACTCCTCGGCGAGGATCGGGCCGCCGGCGGCGATCCGGCCGACGAGCGGCACGTACGAGGCGGCGGGCTTGCCGGTGGTGTCCGTCGGCTGCGTGCTGGGCTGGTCGGAGCCGCGCACCTCGTACGCCCGGGGGCGGTGCGGGTCGCGGCGGAGGAAGCCCTTGCGCTCCAGGGCCATCAGCTGGTGGGCGACGGAGGAGGTGCTGGAGAGGCCGACCGCCTGTCCGATCTCCCGCATCGACGGTGGGTAGCCGCGACGCTGCACCGAGTCCCTGATCACTTCGATGACCCGCCGCTGCCGGTCGGTGAGCCCGGAGCTGTCCGCCCGGATGCCTGGAGGCCGGCCGGGCAGCGAGCGTGCGGGGCGCATCGCGTCCGGCTCCGGGGTCATGGCTGCGTCGTTCATGGCATGCACCGGCTCGAGTCGGCTGTGGGAGCGGTTCTGGGCAGTGATGGTGGCACTGTCTGCGGTGGTGGTCACGTCGGCGGCCCCTCTCGAAATGTGCTTGCTCTCCCTAGCGGACAACGGTAGTGGCTTTCGAAAGGTTGCGCCAAACACACGTTCGAGTGAAAAATCGCAGTTCACCGGACGTGATCACATGAAGAGGTGTATGGACGATCAGCGCACCGAACGAGGGTTCGGTGTCGAATCCGTTCATTACGGTACCCTTCCCGGTCGGATCGCCACCGCTCGGGGTCTTCGCACAGTGTGGCATCCGGGGCCCCGGAATTCCCGGACCGGCCCGCGCCCCAGTAGGCTCGTGAGCTGCTTCCGGCATGTCCGGATTCTTTCGGCGACGGGCGACACGCCCAGGTGTGACGTACTGCCGAAACCCAAGATCTAGTGGTTGGATTGGCGCGGCCACCCAGAAGTTGTGGTCCTCGGTCTGCCGGGGGTCCCGACATCGCATATGCTGGTGGCTGCTTCGAGAGCCCAGACAGAGACCTGTCCGGTGGTGCTCCGGGGCGATTCAGTCGTGCCATGAGGGAGGGATGGGAGCCGTGCACTGCCCCTTCTGCAGGCATCCCGACAGCCGCGTCGTAGACAGCCGCACCACGGACGACGGAACGTCGATCCGCAGACGCCGCCAGTGCCCGGACTGCTCCCGCCGCTTCACCACGGTGGAGACCGCGTCACTGATGGTGATCAAGAGATCCGGCGTCACCGAGCCCTTCTCGCGCACGAAGGTGATCTCCGGCGTGCGCAAGGCCTGTCAGGGACGCCCCGTCACCGAGGACGCCCTCGCCAAGCTCGGCCAGCGGGTCGAGGAGGCGGTGCGCGCCACCGGGAGCGCCGAGCTGACCACCCACGACGTGGGTCTGGCCATACTCGGCCCGCTCCAGGAGCTCGACCTGGTCGCGTACCTGCGCTTCGCGTCGGTGTACCGCGCCTTCGACACCCTGGAAGACTTCGAGGCCGCCATCGCCGAGCTGCGCGACCGGCGTCCTCCGCACGAAGAGTGCGAGCCCGGCGGGACCGGTTCGGTCCCCGTGCCCGCCTCCGCCGCCGACTGACCGGACGGCCGCGCGGCGGCCGTCCCGCAGGGCGGGACCACAGACCTGTCCGCACGCCTGAGGGCGGGCGGACGAACCGGCTACATCAGACACACACCGTGCCAACGGATACGGAATTTCGCGGGCACTTTAGGGCGTTTTCGCCCGTATATGGGAGGCAGCGGCATGACAGAGACGGCGAGCGGTCCGGCACGTGGTTCCCGCGCCAAGGGAACCAAGGCGGCGAGCAAGGGCCTGCGTATCGAGCGCATCCACACCACCCCCGGCGTGCACCCGTACGACGAGGTGGTCTGGGAGCGCCGTGACGTCGTCATGACCAACTGGCGCGACGGCTCGGTGAACTTCGAGCAGCGCGGCGTCGAGTTCCCCGACTTCTGGTCGGTGAACGCGGTCAACATCGTCACCAGCAAGTACTTCCGCGGCGCGGTCGGCACCCCGCAGCGCGAGACCGGTCTCAAGCAGCTGATCGACCGGATCGTGAAGACCTACACGAAGGCCGGCGAGGAGTACGGCTACTTCGCGTCGCCCGCGGACACCGAGATCTTCGAGCACGAGCTGACCTACGCCCTGCTCCACCAGATCTTCAGCTTCAACTCCCCGGTCTGGTTCAACGTCGGCACGCCCCAGCCGCAGCAGGTCTCCGCCTGCTTCATCCTGTCCGTCGACGACTCCATGGAGTCGATCCTCGACTGGTACAAGGAAGAGGGCATGATCTTCAAGGGCGGCTCCGGCGCCGGCCTGAACCTCTCCCGCATCCGCTCCTCCAAGGAGCTCCTCTCCTCCGGCGGCAACGCCTCCGGCCCGGTCTCCTTCATGCGCGGCGCCGACGCGTCCGCCGGCACGATCAAGTCGGGCGGCGCCACCCGCCGCGCGGCCAAGATGGTCGTGCTCGACGTGGACCACCCGGACGTCGAGGACTTCATCGCCACCAAGGTGAAGGAGGAGGAGAAGATCCGCGCCCTGCGCGACGCGGGCTTCGACATGGACCTGGGCGGCGACGACATCACGTCCGTCCAGTACCAGAACGCCAACAACTCCGTCCGCGTGAACGACGAGTTCATGACGGCCGTCGAGAACGGCACCGAGTTCGGCCTGCGGGCCCGCATGACCGGCGAGGTCATCGAGAAGGTCGACGCCAAGGCGCTCTTCCGCAAGCTGGCCGAGGCGGCGTGGGCCTGCGCCGACCCGGGCATCCAGTACGACGGTGTGATCAACAACTGGCACACCTGCCCCGAGTCCGGCCGGATCACCGCGTCGAACCCGTGCAGCGAGTACATGCACCTGGACAACACGTCCTGCAACCTCGCCTCGCTGAACCTGATGAAGTTCCTCAAGGACGACGGCAAGGGCAACCAGTCCTTCGAGGTCGAGCGCTTCGCCAAGGTGGTCGAGCTCGTCATCACCGCGATGGACATCTCCATCTGCTTCGCGGACTTCCCGACCCAGAAGATCGGCGAGAACACCCGCGCCTTCCGCCAGCTGGGCATCGGCTACGCCAACCTCGGCGCCCTGCTGATGGCCACCGGCCACGCGTACGACTCCGACGGCGGCCGCGCGCTGGCCGCGTCCATCACCTCGCTGATGACCGGTACCGCGTACAAGCGCTCCGCCGAGCTGGCCGGCGTCGTCGGCCCGTACGACGGCTACGCCCGCAACGCCGAGCCGCACAAGCGCGTCATGAAGCAGCACGCCGACGCCAACGCCGCCGCGCCGCGCATGGACGACCTGGACACCCCGGTCTGGGCCGCGGCCACCGAGGCCTGGCAGGACGTCATCCGCCTCGGCGAGAAGAACGGCTTCCGCAACTCGCAGGCCTCCGTCCTCGCCCCGACCGGCACCATCGGTCTGGCGATGTCCTGCGACACCACCGGTGTCGAGCCGGACCTGGCCCTGGTCAAGTTCAAGAAGCTCGTCGGCGGCGGCTCGATGCAGATCGTCAACGGCACCGTCCCGCAGGCCCTGCGCCGCCTGGGTTACCAGGAGGAGCAGATCGAGGCGATCGTCGCCCACATCGCCGAGCACGGCAACGTGATCGACGCGCCCGGCCTGAAGACCGAGCACTACGAGGTCTTCGACTGCGCCATGGGCGAGCGCTCCATCTCCCCGATGGGCCACGTCCGCATGATGGCCGCGATCCAGCCCTGGATCTCCGGCGCCATCTCCAAGACGGTCAACATGCCGGAGACGGCCACCGTCGAGGAGGTCGAGGAGATCTACTTCGAGGCCTGGAAGCTCGGCGTCAAGGCCCTCGCGATCTACCGCGACAACTGCAAGGTCGGCCAGCCGCTGTCGGCCAAGAAGAAGGACGACGACAAGGCCGACAAGGCCGCGGAGACCAAGGTCGTCGAGCCGGCCAAGGTCGAGAAGGTCGTCGAGTACCGCCCGGTCCGCAAGCGCCTGCCCAAGGGCCGCCCGGGGATCACCACCTCCTTCACGGTCGGTGGCGCCGAGGGCTACATGACCGCCAACTCCTACCCGGACGACGGTCTGGGCGAGGTCTTCCTGAAGATGTCCAAGCAGGGCTCGACCCTCGCGGGCATGATGGACGCCTTCTCCATCGCCGTCTCCGTCGGCCTGCAGTACGGCGTCCCGCTGGAGACCTACGTCTCGAAGTTCACCAACATGCGCTTCGAGCCGGCCGGCATGACGGACGACCCGGACGTGCGGATGGCGCAGTCGATCGTCGACTACATCTTCCGCCGCGTGGCGCTGGACTTCCTGCCCTTCGAGACCCGCTCCGCGCTCGGCATCCACTCCGCCGAGGAGCGTCAGCGCCACCTGGAGACGGGCTCGTACGAGCCGGTCGAGGAGGACATCGACGTCGAGGGCCTGGCCCAGTCGGCCCCGCTGGCGGCGGTCCCCGCGACCCCGAAGCCGGTCGTCCAGACCCCGGCGCCGAAGCAGGCCCACACCAACGCCGAGCTGGTGGAGATGCAGCTGGGCGTGAGCGCCGACGCTCCGCTGTGCTTCTCCTGCGGCACCAAGATGCAGCGCGCCGGCTCCTGCTACATCTGCGAGGGCTGCGGCTCGACCAGCGGCTGCAGCTGATCCGCGCCGCTGAGTAGCCGACGAGGGGACCGTCCCGGAAGGGGCGGTCCCCTCCGGCGTTCCCTGCACCGGGAGTAATCGTTTCCCCCGCTACCACCCCCCGGCCTAGGCTCCCCGCGCGCACGGTGCGCGGACGACCGGGGGGCACGGGTCATGTGGAGTGGTGACGAGCTGGATCTGGACGCGTACCTGGAGCGGATCGGGTACGCGGGGCCGCTGGAGCCCACGGCGGAGACGCTGGCGGGGGTGCACCGGGCGCACGTGACGTCCGTGCCCTTCGAGAACCTCGACGTGGCGCTGGGCCGCCCGGTGCCGCTCGACCTCGCGAGCGTGCAGGACAAGCTCGTGCGCCGCCGCCGGGGCGGCTACTGCTACGAGCAGAACTCCCTGCTCGCCGCCGCGTTGGAACGGCTCGGCTTCGAGGTCGCCGGCCGCGGCGCCCGCAACCGCACGCGGGGCGCCGGCCTGACCCCGGTCACCCACGCGGTCCTGGTCGTCGCCGCCGGCGGGCGGTCCTGGCTCGCCGATGCCGGGTTCGGTCACCAGGGACCGCTGGAGCCGGTGCCGCTGGACGCCCCGGGCGAGGTGCGGCAGGGGGCCTGGACGTATGCCGTCGGGCGGGAGGACGACGGGGTCCTGGTCCTGCGGATGTTCCGGGACGAGGGGTGGCGGGACCTGTACGCCTTCGCGCCGCAGCGCACCTACCCCGTCGACCTCGTGCCGATGAACCACTACAGCTCCACCCACCCCCGCTCCCACTTCACCGGCCAGATCGTGGTCCAGAAGGCCGGCGAGGGGCTGCGCGCCGCCCTCGTACGCGACACGCTCACCGAGTTGCGGGCGGACGGGAGCACCGCGCGCCGCACCGCCGGGCCTGCGGAACTGGCGGGGCTGCTGGCACGGGAGTTCGGGATCGGGCTGTCCGAGGCGGACACGGCGGAACTCGTCGGCACGTACTGGCCCGGAGTCCGAACGGGGCCGCGCTGATCCCCGTACGATGGCGCGGTGCTGGTCAAGTGGATTCGCTGCACGGTGGTGGACCGCCGGGGGTTCGAGCGCGGGCAGCGGAAGTGGGCGGGACTGCCGGGGGAACCGGGCTTCCGGGGGCAGGGCGGGGGATGGAGCCGCAGCCGCCCGGGGGTCGCGCACGTCTTCGCGTTCTGGGAGAGCCGGTCCTTCTACGACTCGTTCATGGCGCGCTCCCACGACCGGCTGGCCGCCTCCCAGAACGGCACGTACAAGGACTCCCGGGTCACCCTCTTCGACCACCGCTTCGACGTGAAGACCGGCTTCGAGCCGCGCTTCACGGACTCGGACGTGCTGCGCGTGGCGCACTGCAAGGTCCGGGAGGGCCGTCTCGAACACTTCGCGCTGATGCAGGAGAAGGTGTGGAACCCGGCGATGGCGGGTTCCCCCGGCATGATCCGCGGGCTGTTCGGCGAGGCGCCGGGGCGCGAGTTCCTGATCCTGTCGATGTGGCGTTCGGCCGCGGAACACGGCAAGTACCGCGAGGAGCGGGTGGAACGCCTCTCGCTGCGGGCGCAGATCGAGGCCGACCTGGAGGGGCTCACGGGCGACGTGGTCGACCTCGAACCGTCCTGGACCGTCTGACCGGGGCCCGGGCCGGGCGCGCCGGAGCGTACCCCGGCGCACGCTCCGGCCCGTCGCGCCGCTCGAACGGGCGTCCCCCGGCTTAGGGTCGACGCATGGCACGACCGCGGCGCATCGTCCTTGTCCGGCACGGGGAATCGGAGGGGAACGCCGACGACACCGTGTACGAGCGCGAGCCCGACCACGCCCTGTCCCTGACCCCCACCGGCCTCGCCCAGGCGGCCGAGGCCGGTGAGCGGCTGCGCGCGCTCTTCGGCGAGGAGCGGGTGAGCGCGTACGTCTCCCCGTACCGGCGCACCCTGGAGACCTTCCGCGAGCTGCGGCTCGACCGCGCGCGGGTTCGGGTGCGCGAGGAACCGCGGCTGCGGGAGCAGGACTGGGGCAACTGGCAGGACCTGGCCGACGTACGGCTCCAGAAGGCGTACCGCGACGCCTACGGGCACTTCTTCTACCGGTTCGCGCAGGGCGAGTCCGGCGCCGACGTGTACGACCGGGTGGGGTCCTTCCTGGAGAGCCTCTACCGCAGCTTCGAGGCCCCCGACCACCCGCCGAACGTGCTGCTCGTCACCCACGGGCTGACCATGCGGCTGTTCTGCATGCGCTGGTTCCACTGGTCGGTCGCCGAGTTCGAGTGCCTGTCCAACCCGGAGAACGGCTCCCACCGCACGCTGGTGCTGGGTCCGGACGGGCGCTATCGGCTGGACCGCCCCTTCGAGAGGTGGACCACACCCCAGACATTTGACCTTTGGGGATAGAGTTACGCGGGATGACCCCTGACTCCTCTCCCGACCGGCGCTACGCACGCGCCCTGGCCAGCCTGCGCGGACTGGCGGTGGGTGACGCCCTGGGCTCCCAGTTCTTCGTCCCCGCGAACTATCCGCTGCTCAAGCGGCGTGAGCTGCCCACCGGTCCCTGGCAGTGGACCGACGACACGGAGATGGCCTGCTCCGTGCTCGCCGTGCTCGCCGAGCACGGCCGGATCGACCAGGACGCGCTGGCCTCGTCCTTCGCGCACCACCACGACTTCGACCGCGGCTACGGCCCGGCGGTCAACCGCATGCTGAGGCTGGTCCGGGAGGGCCAGGACTGGCGGGAGCTGGCCGCCGAGCTGTTCAACGGCCAGGGGTCGTGGGGCAACGGCGCGGCCATGCGGATCGCGCCGCTCGGCGCGTACTACGCCGACGACCCCGAGCAGGCCACCCACCAGGCGGAGATCTCCGCCTACACCACCCACCAGCACCGGGAAGCGGTGATGGGCGCGATGGCCGTGGCGGCCGCCGCCGCCATCGCCGCCGACCCGGCCGGGCCGCCGACGGCCGAGGCCCTGCTGGACGGGGTCATCGCGCTCGTGCCGCGCAGCGCCGTGGGCGCCGGCCTGCGGCGGGCGCGGGACATGCTGGACTACGGCGACGCGACGACCGTGGCGGCCGTACTCGGCTGCGGGCGGCGGACGAGCGCCCACGACACGGTGCCCTTCGCGCTCTGGTCGGCGGCCAGGAACCTCGACGACTACGCCGGTGCCTTCTGGACCACCGCGGGCGTCGGCGGCGACGTGGACACCACCTGCGCGATCGTGGGCGGGGTGCTGGCCGGCCGCGGGGACGGGCACGTCCCCGCCACGTGGCTGGCGCAGACCGAGCGGCTGCCGGAATGGGTCCCGGAGGCCACCGGCTGACCACTGCGGGCTGAGCACTGCGGCACCCGGTGCCGGGGCGGAACGCGCGGTTCAGCGCCTCCGCCCCGACCAGCAGGTGAGAGGGGCGTGGCCCGGGGTGTCGCGGGCGAACCGGGCGGCGTAACCTAATGGCGCCATGCCGTACGAAGCACCCACCCACACCGTCGAGCGCTCCCTCCGCGCAACCACCGGCGCCAAGATCGTCGCCGGGGTCGACGAGGTCGGACGAGGGGCCTGGGCCGGCCCGGTCACCGTGTGCGCGGCGATCACGGGACTGCGTCGCCCGCCCGAGGGACTCACCGATTCGAAGCTGCTCACCCCCAAGAGGCGGGACGAACTCGCCCTGGTGCTGGAGAGCTGGGTCACCGCGTACGCCCTCGGCGACGCCTCACCCGAGGAGATCGACGAACTCGGCATGACCGCGGCCCTCCGGCTGGCGGCGGTGCGCGCGCTCGACGGACTGCCGGTCCGGCCCGACGCGGTGATCCTCGACGGCAAGCACGACTACCTCGGGGCGCCCTGGCGGGTCCGTACGGTGATCAAGGGGGACCAGTCCTGCGTCGCGGTGGCCGCCGCCTCGGTGATCGCCAAGGTGCGGCGCGACCGGATGATGGCCGAACTCGGCCCGGACCTCTCCGACTTCGCCTTCGGGGCCAACGCCGGCTATCCCTCGCCCGTGCACCGGGCGGCGCTGGAGACCCGCGGCCCGACCGCGCACCACCGCCTGTCGTGGTCGTACCTCGACGCGCTCCCGCAGTGGCGGCACCTGAAGAAGGTCCGCAGGAGCGAAGAGGCCATCGAACTGGAAAACGGAGGCCAACTCGGCTTCGATTTCTGATCGCACGCATGTGCCACCATCCGGTATGACTCGTACCGGCGTTTGAAATTCCCATCCACTCAAGCCTCCTGAGGAGCCTCAGATTCACGAGAGTGCCCAGGGTCCCGCGACGACCCCGGCCCCGAGCCGTACCGCGCCGACCCCCCACCCCGTACCTGGTCCGCGTCCCGCAGCCGTACCGCGGCCCGGGCGCCCCGGCCCCCGTCCCGCCCCGCCCGCGCAGCGCACCCCGCAGCAGGCGGCGAAGCCCGGACCGGCCGCCACCACCCCCTCCGTCTCCACGCAGGTGCCGCAGGTCCAGCTGATCCCCGCTTCGGCGGAGGGTGCGCTCGACGCGGCGGAGGAAGCCGTCGACCTGCTCCTCGACACCGGCCGTGCCCCCGGTGACGTGCTGGTCCTGACCGCCGGCGAGCTCCACCCGTGGGCCGCGCACGAGCTGTCCTTCGGCGAGGCCGCCTACTGGGCGCAGCACGACGCCCGGGACGACGTCTTCTACGCGGACGCCGCGCAGGCCGAGCGGGCCGCCGCCCGTCCGGTCGTGGTCTTCGCCGTCAACGGCGGTGCGCCGGACGACGTCGCGCGCAGCCTTCCCGTCGCGCTGGGACGGGCCACCGCGCTGCTGGTCGTGTGCGGCGACCCGCAGCAGATCAACTCCGTGCTGGGCGCGGGCGTCTGACGCTCTGTGGTCCCGCCGCGTGACATCGGCGGGACCGCCCGCTGTCCGGGCTCCGGCCCGGCGCCGACGCGGGCGCGCCCCTGTGCGGCGAGCGGGGCGACGTACCGTCAGCGGGCCGACATCAGCCGACGGGCCGGCATGCCGTCAGCGGGCCGCCGCCGGGCCGGCCCGCCGCCCTGCGGTCAGCGCGCGGCCGTGCGGCGCAGGGGCTCGATCGCGCCGGCCACCGTGCGCAGTGACGGGGGCCCCGGATCGATCCCGGCGTCCTCCAGCCGCACGGGGCGGGAACCGGCGCTGGGGTGTCTGCCGCCGCGGCCCTCGCCCAGCACCTGCCAGCCGGCACGGGTGAGCGTGATGTACGCGCCGCAGCGCAGCCCGTGGAGCGTGCACGCGTCGCGCAGCCCCCACATCCAGGCCCCGTCCTCCTCGGTCCACCGCTCGTCGCCCTCGCGGCACAAGAGCAGCACGGCGGTCCGGGCCGGCGTCTTGCGCCGCAGGTCGTGCGGGATCACCCGGCGCAGTGCGGACAGCAGGGAGTTGCGGTAGTCCCAGCCGTCCGCCGAGGCGGTCCGCTGGGTGAAGGACGCGCTGGCGACCAGGCGTTCCTCGGGGCCGAGCACGGCGATCACGGCCGTGGCGACACCGGGGTTGTGCCGGGAGTGCAGGCCGCTGACGACCTCGCGCGGATTGCTCAGCAGGGGGATTCCCGCCGCCGCCCACTCGGCCGGCTCCAGCACGCGACCGTGGCGGCTGGCGCTGCCCTGCGAGGCGGGCGTCGAAGCGGCTGCGGACGGAGCGAATCCGAAGGTCATGGTCCTCCCTTCGGTGGTGCCCGCGGTGGGGCACGAGTGGGTGCAGGCACGCCGCGGCGCAGCCCTAAGAGAGGGCTGACGAGCCATGCGGGAGCACTCCAATTCTTGCGTGGCCCGTCTGTGCGCGGCAACGAGCAATTGACGTCACCGGCCGGATTGCGCCGGTATGCCGTTCATATCCTTGCCCAGTCACACCGCTATTGACGCATCGCCTTACTGCTGAACCGCGAGGACCAGCGGAAACACTTCCCCCGCTCCCGCCCGGCGGAGCAACCGCGCGGCCACGGCCAGTGTCCAGCCGCTCTCGGAGCGGTCGTCCACCAGCAGCACGGGACCGGCCGCCGCGGCGACCGCCCCGGCCAGCTCCGGAGTGACCGTCAGCTGCTCGTGCAAGGCCCGTACCCGCTGGGCGCTGTTGGACGACGGCAGCCCGTACGGCGGCGCCTCGGCGGCGTATTCGACCGTGCCCAGCAGCGGCATCCGGCCGACCTCCGCGATCCGCTCCGCCAGCGAGCCGACCAGCACCGGCCTGGAACGCGAGGCCATCGCGACCACGCCCACCGGACGGGGC
The DNA here is from genome assembly GCF_044759225.1 of Streptomyces sp. NPDC101132. Lineage (NCBI taxonomy): Bacteria > Bacillati > Actinomycetota > Actinomycetes > Kitasatosporales > Streptomycetaceae > Streptomyces > Streptomyces sp. NPDC101132. The sequence goes on along the minus strand of NZ_JBIVYX010000007.1, from coordinate 377,504 downwards.
GGCGCGTCCGGCGACCCCGAGGCCCAGCCGCCCGGCCCCCGCGCCCAGTCGGCCAGCACGCTCACCACGGCCTGGGTCACGTCGTCGGGAACCGGGCCGTCGGGAGCACCGGGGGCCAGCATCGGGCGCAGCCGGTTGCCCCACCCGATGTCCGAGAGCCGGCCCAGCGCGCGCCCGGTGGACGCCTGCTCGCCGGCCGGGATACGGCCCTTCAGATCCACGCCCACGGCCGGGAGTCCGGTCGGCCACATCCGGCGCGGCTCCAGCTCCACGCCCGGCCGGCTCAGCTCGCCGCGGGCGGTGTCCAGCGCGGCCTGCGAGACGTCCGCCGTGTACCTGGCCCCGGCGCAGTTGTCGCAGCGGCCGCACGGCGCGGCCTCCTCGTCGTCCAGCTGGCGGCGCAGGAACTCCATGCGGCAGCCGTCCGTGGCCGCGTACTCGCGCATCGCCTGCTGCTCCGCGGCCCGCTGACGGGCCACCCAGGCGTACCGCTCCGTGTCGTAGACCCAGGGCTGCCCGGTGGACGTCCAGCCGCCCTTGACCCGGTGCACCGCCCCGTCCACGTCGAGCACCTTGAGCATGGTCTCCAGGCGCGTCCTCCTGAGGTCCACCAGCGGCTCCAGCGCGGGCAGCGACAACGGGCGGCCGGCCTGGGCCAACGCGTCCAGCGTGCGGCGGACCTGCTCCTCGGGCGGGAACGCCACCGAGGCGAAGTACTGCCAGATCGCCTCGTCGTCGCGGCCCGGCAGCAGCAGCACCTCCGCGTGCTCGACGCCGCGTCCGGCGCGGCCCACCTGCTGGTAGTACGCGATGGGGGAGGAGGGCGAGCCCAGGTGGACCACGAACCCCAGGTCCGGCTTGTCGAAGCCCATGCCCAGGGCTGAGGTGGCCACGAGGGCCTTCACCCGGTTGGCCAGCAGGTCCTCCTCCGCCTGCATCCGGTCCGCGTTCTCCGTGCGGCCGGTGTACGAGGCGACCGCGTGGCCGCGGTGCCGCAGGTACGCCGTCACCTCCTCGGCCGCGGCCACCGTGAGGGTGTAGACGATGCCGGAACCCGGGAGTTCGTCCAGGTGGTCGGCCAGCCACGCCAGCCGGTGCGGGTTGTCCGGCAGCCGCAGCACCGCCAGGCTCAGGCTCTCCCGGTCCAGCGGGCCGCGCAGCACCAGCGCGTCCGTGCCCGCGCCGGTGCCCAACTGCTCCGCCACGTCCGCCGTCACACGGGAGTTGGCCGTCGCCGTCGTGGCCAGCACCGGGACGCCGGGCGGCAGGTCGGCCAGCATCGTGCGCAGCCGGCGGTAGTCCGGCCGGAAGTCGTGGCCCCAGTCCGAGATGCAGTGCGCCTCGTCCACGACCAGCAGACCGGTCGCCGCCGCGAGCTTGGGCAGCACCTGGTCGCGGAACTCGGGGTTGTTCAGCCGCTCCGGGCTCACCAGCAGGACGTCCACCTCGCCCGCCGCGACCTCGGCCTGGATCGTCTCCCACTCCTCGGGGTTCGCGGAGTTGATCGTCCGGGCGTGGATGCCCGCGCGGGCGGCCGCGTCCACCTGGTTGCGCATCAGCGCCAGCAGGGGGGACACGATGACGGTGGGTCCGCTCCCGCTCGCGCGGAGCAGGGAGGTCGCGACGAAGTACACGGCCGACTTGCCCCAGCCGGTGCGCTGCACCACCAGGGCCCGGCGCTTGTCCGCGACCAGGGCCTCGATCGCCCGCCACTGGTCCTCCCGCAGCCGCGCGGAGCCCGTCGGGTCACCGACGAGGCGGGCGAGTACGGAATCGGCCTGGGCCCTGAGGTCTGCGTTCATACCCCCATGCAACCCGATGCCACCGACATCGCGCGAACGCCCCCGCCAGCCTGTGGACAACTTTATCCACAGGGGTCGCGGAGATCGGCGGGTTCGCGGGAACGTCGGGGCATGACGAACCACTTCGACACCACAGGTCCCGATTCCGGCCGGCAGATCACCCTGCGCAGTCCCGCGGAACTGGCGGACGCGCTGCCGTACATGCTCGGCTTCCACCCCGACGACTCGATCGTGATGGTGACCGTCCACGGCAGCGGCGGACGCTTCGGCGGCAGGCTGCGGGTCGGCATCCCACCCGCACCCGAGGAATGGGAGGAACTCTCCGGCCAGGTCGCCGAGACCCTCATCGGCGGCAGCGAGCGCCGCGGCGCCCGGCCGGACGGCATCGTCCTCTTCCTCTGCCAGGACCCGCCCGCGGGGGAGGACCCCGCCCGGGTGATGGCCCGGCTGCGGCCCCTGGCCCAGGGCATCCGGCTCGCCTGCGGCGCGCTCGACGTCCCCGTCCTGGAGGCGCTCTGCCTCTCCGGCGGCCGGTACTGGAGCTACTGCTGCCCCGACCCGCGCTGCTGCCCTCCGGAGGGGACCGCGCTCGCCATGCCGGGCACCTCGGTGATGGCGGCGGCCGCCACGTACGCCGGACTCCAGGTGCGGGGCACGCTCAAGGAGCTCCAGGCCAGGTTCAGTCCCGTGACCGGACCCGCCGCGGAGGACATGGTGCGGGCCCTGGACCGGGCGGCGGCCGCCCTCGTGCCGCGGATCCTCGAAGGCACCGACCGCGGCCAGGTCGCCGCCGAGACCCTCGCCCTGGCCCGCACCGTGATGCGGCGGCTGGCCCGGGCCACCCCGTCCGACGGCGGCCCGAGCTCGGACGCATGGGACGACGCCCTGATCGACGACGAGGAGGCCGCCCTGCTCGTCCTGGGGCTCCAGGACCGCGAGACACGTGACGTGGCCGCGGAATGGATGGAGGGCGAGGAGGCCGGGCCCGCCTTGCGCCTCTGGCGGGCGCTCGCGCGCCGCTGCGCGGGGGAGTACCACGAGCACGCCGCCGCTCCCCTGACGCTGGCCGGCTGGGTGACCTGGTCCATGGGCGACGAGCCGTACGCCCGGATCGCCTTCTCCCTCGCACTGCGGGCCGACCCCGGTTACCGCTTCGCACTGCTCCTCCACCACGCGTGCAACGAGGGCGTCGACCCGGAGAGCCTGCGCCGCTGCCTGCGCGACGAGCGGCGCCGGCGGGACGGGCCGGCCTTCGCCGAGGCCCGGTGGCGGCGGCCCCGCCAGGAACGGCTCCCCCTGGGCCTGGCCCCGGAACCACCGGGCACCGGCCTGGACCTCGGCCGCGCCGCCGGCCCGGGGGAGGGGCCCACGGAACACCCCGGCCGGTACACCGCCACGGCCCCGGAAGGCGCGGGAGACGTGGCGCCGGGCACCTGGGGCACGCCCCCGCCCGGCACCACCCGACCGGCCACCCCGGCCGCGCGGCCCCCGGAGCCCGACCCCCGGCACGCCGTCCCCGCACCGCGGAAGCCGGCCCCCGGAGAGTCCCGTCCGGCCCCGACCGGACCCCGCACCGACCAGGATCCGCCCGCCGGACGGACCCCCGCCCGCCCCGCACCGTCCGGTACCGGGTCCGGGCCGAGCCCGGCGGACCGGGATCCGGCGGGCCACGCGCCGGGCGGCCCCGGGGCGCCTGAGGTCCCGGCCCCGTCCGGCGCCGTGCCGGAGGGGTCCCGGTCCGCGCAGGGCCCGGCGGGCGTGCCGGACCGCGTGGTCCCGGCTCCGGACGGACCCGCTCCGGACGGGCCCGGGGCGGCGGGCCTCCCAGGGCGCGGGGGTGCGGACGCGCCGGAGGCGGGGGCGTCGGACGGTCGCTCCGTGCCGCGGGGGTCCGCGGACCCGACGCGCCCCGTCGTCCTGCGGAAGCCCACCGACCCGGGGCACCCGGCGGCACGCCGGCCCGGCGCCGGGGCAGCCCCCGCGGGACCGGCCGGGCCGACGGGGCCCGGCCGGGGCGGGCCCGAGGCGCAGCGGGCGCGGCCCCGCGCCAGGCGGCCCAAGGGCGCCCCACCGTCCCTGCGGATCCCGAAGCAGCCCGAGAGGAAGCCGGAATGAGCCTCCGTCAGCGCCGACGGGGGCCCGTGACCCGGGTGCCCGCCGCACCGTTCAGTTGGGGGGTGGAGGACGCCCCGCCGCACCGCCGCCCCACCCACCCGACCGGCGCGCACCCGAGGCGACCCATGGCACACCCCGTTCCCCCCGCCCGCAGACCCACGTCCCCGCCCCCGCAGGGCCCATCCGCCGGACGGCCACGCGGCCCCGCACGGGCACCCGCCGAACTGCCCCCGGTCCACGCCGCGGTGATCTGCGTGGCCGCGCCCTGCCTCGCGATCTCTCCAGAGCACGGCCAGCTCACCGGCCGGGGCCTCGACGGCATCTACCGCTCGGGCCGCCGCCTCCTCTCCCGCTGCCTCCTGCGGGTCGCGGGACGCGACCCGGTCGCCGTCCAGGGCCGCAGCCTCGGCGCCGACCGGGCGGGATTCACCGCCACCGTGCGCACCGGGGCGGCGCCCGGCCCCGACCCGGACGTCAGCGTCGACCGGATCAGGCACGCCGACGGAACCGAGCGGATCACCCTCCGCAGCCACGCCCCCCGCCCGCTCCGGCTGCCCGTGGAGATCTCCCTCGGCACCGACCTCGCCGACCTGGGCGCGGTCGCCGCCGGCCGGGCGGGCCCCGACCTCCCGGCCGGCGTCCACGCGGCGGGCCTGCGCTGGAGCACCCGGGGAGCGCAGGCCTTCACCACCGCGGAGCCCCCGCCCGACGACGCGCTGGCGTCCCTGGGCCTGCTCCGCTGGGAGCTGGAGCTGCGACCCGGCGAGGCGGTCACCATCGAGCTGCGGACCGCCCAGGAGCGCGTCTCCAGAACGCCGGTGGCCCAGCTCGCCGGGCCCCTCTCCGCGGCCCGCGCCGAAGGCGACGACCCCCGCGCCGAGGCGCTCTTCCGCACGGGTCTGGACGACCTGCGCGCCCTGCTCCTGCGCGACCCCGCCGAGCCCGCCGACGCCTACGCGGCCGCCGGGGTGCCCTGGCGCTGCGGTCTCGCCCCGGCGGAATCCCTCTGGGCGGCCAGGATGGCCCTGCCGCTGGGCACGGGCCTGGCCGCCGCCACCCTGCGCACCCTCGCGCGCACCCAGGTCGAGGGCCGGGGACCCGACGGCGGGCGGATCCCCGGCCCGCTGCGGGCGGCCGGGCCCGGCCTGCCGCCCGGCTGCACCGCAACCGAGGCCACCCTGGCCTTCCCGGTGGTACTGGCCGAGGCCCGCCGGTGGGGGATGCCGGAGCGCGAGGTGGCGGCCCTGCTGCCCGCCGCCGAGCGGTGCCTGGCCTGGCTCCGGAGCCGCACCGACGGCACGGACTTCCTCGCCGATCCCGTCCCGGGCCCCTACCGCTGCGAGACCCAGGCCCACGCCCACCGGGCCGCCCTCCTCGGCGCGGACCTGCTGGAGGACTGCGGGCGGCCGGGAGCGGACGAGTGGCGGGAGTGGGCCGAGGCCCTGCGGGGCCGCTTCCGCGCCTCCTTCTGGACCGAGACCCCGTCCGGCGGTGCGCCCGCCGCCGCCGTCCACCCCGACGGCAGACCCCTGGCCCACCTCACGGGCGCGAGCGCCCACCTCCTCGACACCGGACTGCTCGGCGGCGGCCGGCTCGCCCCCGGCCTGCTCGACCGGGTCCGCACCGAGCAGCTGGCCCGGCTGCTGGGCGCCCCCGCCATGGACTCCGGATGGGGACTGCGCAGCCTGGGCGTCAAGGAGCCGGGACACAACCCCTTCGGCCACCGGTCCGGCGCGGTCAGGGTGCACGAGAGCGCGGTGGCCGTCGTCGGCCTGGCGGCCGCCGGGTTCGACAAGGAGGCCGGCGGCCTGCTGAAGGGGCTCCTCGACGCCGCGGAGTTCTTCGGCCACCGGCTTCCGGAGATGTACGCGGCCCCCCAGCGCACGGCAGGCAGCGCCCCGCTGCCCCATCCGGCCGCCTGCCGCCCGGCCGCGGTGGCCGCCGCCGCCGGCATCCACGTCCTGGTGGCCCTGGCCGGCATCCGCCCGGACGCCCCCGCCGGCACGGTCGCCCTGGAACCGCTCGGCAGCGCGCCCCTGGGAGCCCTGCGGCTCTCCGGGCTGCAGGTGGCGGGCGAACCGTTCGCCGTCCGGGTCAGCAGGCTCGGGCTGGGCATGGTGGAGGAGGCCGCCGGTGCGCTCCAGCTGGGTGTCTGAGCGGACGGGGTCCGTGATGCGTGTGGTGAAGGAGATCGCGAAAGGACTGTTTATCGTCAGGAAGACGACTATGATCGCCGCATGTCGCCCTACGACCCGTCGGCCTTCCCGCCCTTCGCCGTCACCGTCGACCTGGTCGTGCTCACCGTGCGGCGCCACGCGCTCTGCGCGCTCGTGGTCCGCCGTGGTGAGCAGCCGTTCCAGGGCCGCTGGGCGCTGCCCGGCGGATTCGTCAGGGGCGACGAGGACCTGGCGGGCGCCGCGGCCAGGGAGCTGGCCGAGGAGACCGGCCTGTGCGCCCACGACCCGGCCCAGCCCGGCGCGGGCAACGGCGCGCACCTGGAACAGCTCGCCACCTACGGCGACCCCGGGCGGGACCCGCGGATGCGGGTGGTCAGCGTCGCGCACCTCGTCCTCGCCCCCGACCTCCCGGCTCCGCGCGCCGGCGGCGACGCCAACCTCGCGCGCTGGGCGCCGGTGGACGAACTCCTGGACGCCGAGACCGGCTTCGACCGCGAGGAATCCGCCCAGCTCGCCTTCGACCACGCGCGCATCCTGGCCGACGGCGTCGAGCGCGCCCGCTCGAAGATCGAGTACTCCTCGCTCGCCACCGCCTTCTGCCCGCCGGAGTTCACGGTCGGCGAGCTGCGCCGGGTGTACGAGGCGGTGTGGGGCGTTGCCCTCGACCCGCGCAACTTCCACCGCAAGGTGACCGGCACGCCGGGCTTCCTCGTGCCCGCCGGAGGTACGACCACCCGTCAGGGCGGGCGGCCCGCACAGCTGTTCAGGGCCGGCGGTGCCACCCTGCTGAACCCGCCGATGCTGCGGCCCGAGGTCTGACGGTCCGACACAGGAAACCGCCAAGTTACGCCCAAAATCGGACATATCGCGTTATCTTCTGGGGGTACCCTCCCTGCCGCATGGCGGTCTCACACCCCGCGAGAGAAGCGATGCTCCAGGCCATCGGACTCACCAGTGCCCCCCGCAAAGACCTCCCGCCCGCCGTGGACGACCTCACCTTCGAGGCCTGCCCGGGCCGGGTGACCGCCCTCCTCGGCGAGCCGGGCGCGGGCAAGACCACGGCGCTCCGGCTGATGCTCGAACTCGAACCGGGCCGCGGCGTCACCTACTTCCGTGGCCGCCCCCTGCACCGGATCCCGCATCCGGCCCGCGAGGTGGGCGTCCTGCTCGGCGACGTGCCCGGCCATCCGGCGCGCACGGTCCGCGGACAGCTGCGGATGCTGTGCGCGGCGGTCGGCGTACCGGCCTCCCGGGCCGACGCCATGCTGGAGGTCGTCGGCATCTCCGGGCTGCGCGACCAGCGTCTCGGCTCCCTGTCCCTCGGGATGGACCGCCGGGTGGGCCTGGCGGCCGCGCTGCTCGCCGACCCGTGCACCCTGCTGCTCGACGAGCCCTCCGCCGGCCTCTCCCCGCGGGACCAGAGCTGGCTGTACCGGCTGCTGCGGGGGCACGCGGAGCTGGGCGGCGCGGTGCTGTTCACCACCAGCGACGCCAAGGAGGCGGCCCGCAGCGCGGACCGCGTCGTGAGCATCGCCGGAGGGCGGCTGGTCGCCGACCAGGAGGCCGCGGACTTCGCCCGCACCCGGCTGCGCCCGCGCGTGGCCGTGCGCACCCCGCACGCGGCCCGCCTCGCCGCGCTGCTGGGCCGGGAGGCCCGTGCCGCGCAGAAGTCGGTGGAGATCGTGGAGGAGAGCGGCAGCCGCCTGTCGGTCTACGGCAGCAGCTGCGCGGAGGTGGGCGAGACCGCCTTCCGGCACGGCGTGCTGGTCCACCAGCTGGCCGACGAAACGGGCGACTCCGGCCCCACGCTGCCCCGTCCGACGGCGCCGCGTTCCGTGGCGGGGGCCGGCACGGCCCCGCGCCCCGACACGGGCGGAACGACGCGTCCCGCGGCAGCGGGGCGTCCTGCGGCGGGAGCGTGCGCCGAGGCGACCCGCGCGGCACTCACGCCACCCCCGGGCGCCGCGGAGGCAGCGACCCCCACGGCAGACCGGGCCGGCACCCCCGGCCCCACCTCCTCCCGGCGGCCCACGGCGCCCTCCGCCACCAGTGGCCCCGAGCCCGGCCACCCCCCGGCGCCCGCCGGCGACCCGCGCGGCGCGGGAATCCCGGCGGCGTCGCCGGAAGCCGCCCCGGCACCCGGGTACGGTGACGGGCCGGGCGCCGTGCGGGCCCCCGGAGCCGCTGGAGCGGCCTTCCTGGCGGCCGAGGGCGGAGACCCGGCCGGTGCGGCCCGGATTCCGCCCGCGCCTGCCGCCGGGTCCGTCTGGCCGTCCCCGTCCCCGTCCGTGCCGGAGGCGGAACCCGGCACTCGCCACGAGCCCGCCCCGGTTCCCGGAGCTGACGGCCCCGCCGTTCACGGCGGCGCCGCCCCGGAAGGTGCAGTCCTCTCCGGGTACGAGCCGGACGGCGTCGGCCACCGGGTACCCGCGCGGGCCGCGGAGCCGGGGACCGTCCTGGGTGCCGACGGCGGGTTCTTCGTGGGATCGGGAAGCAGGCCCGTTCGCGTCGCCGCCGACGCGAAGCGTGTCGGCCCTGCTCCGGCTGCCGTCCCGGAGCCCGAGACCGGCACCCCCCTTCTGCCGGTCCGGGCTCCCGCCCCCACGCCGGATGCCGGTGCCGACCCGCGGCTCATCCTCGCGACGGGCGCCGGCACGCACTCCCTCCGGCCCCTCCGGGTGCCCGGGGAGGGGGCGGAGGCCGCTGCCCGGTCCCTGGCCGTCCGGGAGCCTGCGCGACGGCTGGGCGTCGACGTTCCCGCCGGGTCGGGTCAGGGGACGGACGCCGACACGCGTCCTCTGCCCGTCCTGGTGCCCGGGACGGGGGCGGCGGGCGACGAGCCGCTGCCCGACGGGGTGCCGGCCTCGGGCCGCGACGCCGGCGGTCGGCCTGCCTCCGGCCGTGTGCCCGGCTCGGAGCGGGGCGTCGACGGCGACGCCCGGGTGCGGTCCGGCCGGGGCGGTGCGGCCCGGGGTGCGGATGCCGACGGCCGTCCGCGGCCGGCCCGGGGGGACTCTGCGGATGCCACCGGCGCCGGGCCGGCGGCCGACGCGGGCCGTCAGCCGAGCCCTGGGGCCCACGGCGTGCCCGGGCAGGGGCGGTATTCCGCCGGCGGGCCGCGGCACGCGCGGACCGGGGCGCCCGTCTCCGCCGTCCGGCGGGTCGGCGGGCCGTTGCGGCCCTGGCGCTACGAGCTGCGCCGCGCCTTCGGCACCGCCGTCGTGCCCGTCGTCACCGCGGCCGCCGCCGTCCTGTCCGTGCTGATCACCCTCCTCCTCGCCCGCGGCGGCCACGTCCCGCAGACCCGGCTCCTGGCGGCCTGGCCCACGTACCTGCCGCTGCCCCCCGCCGCGCTCGCCGCCGGCCTGCTCGGTGCGCTGGCCTTCGGGGAGGAGTACCGCTTCCCGGCGCTCGCGGCCGACCGCGGCACCGTACCCAGGCGGCTCGGCCTGCTCCTGGCCAAGCTCGGCGTCTCCGCGGGCCTGGCCCTGTTCCTCGGCGGGCTCGCCGTCACGGCCGATGCCGCCGCCCTGCGGCTCGTCTTCGACACCGACCTGATCAGGACGCCGGCCGACTGGATGTCGCCCGCCGTCAGTTGGGCCGGGCTGCTGGTCGGCTGCGCCTGGGCCGGGGTGCTCGCCTCCGGCGTGTTCCGGTCCGCGACCGCCGGACTGGCCGCGGTGCTGGCCGTACCGGTGCTGGTCGTGCCGCTGGTCCGCAAGGTGTTCGACGGCCCCTCCGCGTACCCGGTGGCCGGGCTCTCCGCGCGGCTGCGCGGCCTCGCCTGGGCGCAGTGGCCGCCGGAGGCCGACCGGCTGGTCATGGGGGCCCTGCGGGTGATGGCCCAACCCGTCGGCACCGCGCTGGCGTTGTCCCTGACGGTCCTCATGTGCGCGTACGGGTTCACGGGACTCCGCAGTCGGGTGCGTTGGTGATCGTTTTGGATCATGGAGCGACCGCAACGGACCGGGGGGACCGCAACTCCCCCCAAAAGGCCCGGTTCTTTACGATAAGGCGTCAATTGCGCAGGTGGCGCTGATCACCCTTTCGTGTGCTTTTCACCAAAGACCTCAAGGGTCGTGGAAGCCGCGCCGACAAAGGATTCGTGAGTACCCTTGCGCACACCATGATGACCGCCGCCCGCCATGCCGAATCAGGCCTCGCAGGACCGGGCGAACTCGACCGCTACCCCTACGCGGAGGCCCCCGGCGCCGACCGCGTCGGCGCGCCCCACTGGGACGGCCCCGACGTCGAGTTGAGCCGGGTCGGCCGCCGCGCCGCGGGCAGCCGCGGCCGCGGCCTGCACGGCCAACTCGTCCAGCAGCTCGGCCAGATGATCGTCTCCGGCGACCTCGGCGCGGACCGCCCGCTCGTCCCCGAGGAGATCGGCCAGCGCTTCGAGGTCTCCCGCACGGTCGTCCGTGAGTCCCTGAGGGTCCTGGAGGCCAAGGGCCTGGTCAGCGCCCGCCCCAACGTCGGCACCCGGGTCCGCCCGGTCAGCGACTGGAACCTCCTCGACCCCGACATCATCGAGTGGCGCGCCTTCGGCCCGCAGCGCGACGACCAGCGCCGCGAGCTGAACGAGCTCCGCTGGACGATCGAGCCGCTCGCCGCGCGGCTGGCGGCCGGCCACGGCCGGCAGGACATCCAGCAGCGGCTGTCCGACATGGTCGAGATCATGGGCCACGCCCTCGGCCAGGGCGACGCGATCACCTTCTCGCGCGCCGACAACGAGTTCCACGCGCTGCTGATCCAGGTCGCCGGCAACCGCATGCTGGAGCACCTCTCCGGGATCGTCTCGGCGGCCCTCCAGGTCTCCGGCAACCCCGCCACCGCCTGCGACCGCCCCAGCGAGACCTCGGTGGCCCACCACGCCCGGATCGTCGAGGCCCTCGCCTCCGGCGACTCCCAGGCGGCCGAGAACGCCATGCGTCAGCTGCTGACGGTGCATCCGGAGGTGGAGCGCGTCGTCCCCGCCCCGCGCGAGCACTGACGGCGCCGACGACCCGGGAACACCCCGGACGGGACTCCCGGCGACCCCGCGGACGGCCTCCCGCCCGTACCCGTGGACCGCGTGTCGCCGGACCCCGACGGGTCCGGCGACACGGGTGTGCGGGTGCGTGCACGACCCGCAGAACGGCTGTCCAAACCGTTTTCGGATCAAACGGGGTGTGACTCGGGCCACGAAGATTGGGCGTAACGCTCCGCGAGGTCACGCGATGACCTAAGAGGTGATGGCCGACGGAGGGAATACAGCAGCCTCTCAGGGCGCTGTGCAGCTCCCCGGTCGCTGCCCGCGCCGCCGGACCTTCCCAGCCGGTGGTCGTCGGCTCCGGTCCAGCACCAGGACGGGGGCCGGAAGCCGTTCCCTTCGTTCCGAGAGGTTGTTCGTGTCGGCCAGCACATCCCGTACGCTCCCCCCGGAGATCTCCGAGTCCGAGTCTGTGATGGCGCTCATCGAGCGGGGAAAGGCTGAGGGGCAGATCGCCGGCGATGACGTGCGTCGGGCCTTCGAGGCTGACCAGATTCCGCCGACCCAGTGGAAGAATGTCTTGCGCAGCCTCAATCAGATCCTCGAGGAAGAGGGTGTGACGCTGATGGTCAGTGCCGCGGAGTCGCCCAAGCGCACCCCCCGCAAGAGCGTCGCAGCGAAGACTCCCGCCAAGCGCACGGCCACCAAGACCGTGGCCGCGAAGACCGCGGCCCCCAAGGCCACGGCCCCCGCGGAGCCGGAGGCCGGGACGGTGGACGTGGACGCTCCTGCCGACGAGACCGAGCCCGTGCCCGCCAAGAAGGCCGTGGCGAAGAAGGCGGCCGCGAAGAAGGCCGCACCGGCCAAGAAGACCGCGGCGAAGAAGACCGCGGCCAAGAAGACCGCCGCGAAGAAGGACGACGAGCTCTCCGAGGAAGAACCCCTGGAGGAGGGCCCCGGCGCCAAGGGCGGAGCCGAGGAAGAGGAGGAGAGCGGCGAGGCCAAGGGCTTCGTGCTCTCCGACGAGGACGAGGACGACGCGCCCGCCCAGCAGGTCGCCGTCGCCGGCGCCACCGCCGACCCGGTCAAGGACTACCTCAAGCAGATCGGCAAGGTCCCCCTGCTCAACGCCGAGCAGGAGGTCGAGCTGGCCAAGCGCATCGAGGCGGGCCTGTTCGCCGAGGACAAGCTGGCCAACTCGGACAAGCTCGCCCCGAAGCTCAAGCGCGAGCTGGAGATCATCGCCGAGGACGGCCGCCGGGCGAAGAACCACCTGCTGGAGGCCAACCTCCGCCTCGTGGTCTCCCTCGCCAAGCGCTACACCGGCCGCGGCATGCTCTTCCTGGACCTGATCCAGGAGGGCAACCTGGGTCTGATCCGTGCGGTCGAGAAGTTCGACTACACCAAGGGCTACAAGTTCTCCACCTACGCGACCTGGTGGATCCGGCAGGCGATCACGCGCGCCATGGCCGACCAGGCCCGCACCATCCGCATCCCGGTGCACATGGTCGAGGTCATCAACAAGCTCGCCCGCGTGCAGCGCCAGATGCTCCAGGACCTGGGCCGCGAGCCCACCCCGGAGGAGCTGGCCAAGGAACTCGACATGACCCCCGAGAAGGTCATCGAGGTCCAGAAGTACGGCCGCGAGCCGATCTCCCTGCACACCCCGCTCGGCGAGGACGGCGACAGCGAGTTCGGTGACCTCATCGAGGACTCCGAGGCGGTCGTCCCGGCCGACGCGGTCTCCTTCACGCTCCTCCAGGAGCAGCTGCACTCCGTGCTGGACACCCTGAGCGAGCGCGAGGCGGGCGTCGTCTCGATGCGCTTCGGCCTCACCGACGGCCAGCCGAAGACCCTCGACGAGATCGGCAAGGTCTACGGCGTCACGCGCGAGCGGATCCGGCAGATCGAGTCGAAGACGATGTCGAAGCTGCGCCACCCGTCCCGCTCCCAGGTGCTGCGCGACTACCTCGACTAGTCGCACCGGCGGTACGCGCCAAGGCCCGCGGCCCCCTCGGGGACCGCGGGCCTTCGCCGTGCGCGCCGGGGGAGGGCGGCCCACTCTGAGTGGAGTCACGCACACCCGGAGTCAGGAGGCCCCATGCGACGTTCCTTTGCCCGAGCCCTGGCGGGAGCGCTGACCCTGCTGGCCGGGACGGCCGTGGCACCCCTGGCCCAGGCCCCTTCCGCCCGTGCCGACGGCGTCGTCATCGGGGGCAAGGCGGTCCGTGCGGGCGACAGCCCCTGGGTGGTGGCGCTCTCCAGCCGTGACCGGTTCGGCCGTACGCGGGCCGGCCAGTTCTGCGGGGGTGTGGTGATCGCCCCCACGGCGGTGCTCACCGCGGCCCACTGCCTCGGCCGGGCGGTGCTGGGCGGCCCCGTCGAGTCGGTGCGGGACTTCCGGGTGATCGCCGGCCGTACGCAGCTGCTCGCCGCCGACGGCCACGAGATCGCCGTACGGGGCGCCTGGACCAACCCCGCCTACGACCCGGTCACGAACTCGGGGGACTTCGCGGTACTCACCCTCGCCGAGGAGCTCCCGGCGCGGTACGTACTCCCGATGGCCGCTGCCGGGCACCCCGGCTACGCCGCCGGGGCCGAGGCGACCGTATACGGCTGGGGGGACACGAGCGGGTACGGGGACTACGCGTCCGGGCTGCGGGCGGCGCGCGTGACGGTGCTGCCGGACGAGACGTGCGAGGAGGCCTACCCCGGAGACTCGGCCGGCCGGTACACCCGGGCGACGATGGTCTGCGCAGGGCACCGGGAAGGGGGCAGGGACGCCTGCCAGGGCGACAGCGGCGGGCCGCTGGTGGCTCAGGGCAGGCTCATCGGGCTGGTGTCCTGGGGGCGCGGTTGCGGCCGCTCGGACAGCCCCGGGGTCTACACGCGGATCGCTCCGGTGCTCGAACTGCTGGCGGCGCCGAAGGGGGGCCGCGGAAGGTGACGCGGTGCGGCCGGTCCGTCACGGGCGGGGACCCGGCCGGCCGCGGACACGAGGACGGGCGGCCACCCTGGTTCTCAGGGGTGCCGCCCGTCGGCCGGTCCGGGACCGGTCGTGCTCGTCGGGATGGGAGGGTCAGCGTTCCTCGGTGTCGGCGCTGGCCGGGACGGCCGTCAGCCGCTCAGTCTCATCCTGTATTTCCGCGGCGATCTTCTTGAGTTCCGGCTCGAACTTACGCCCGTGGTGGGCGCAGAAGAGCAGTTCACCGCCGCTCATCAGGACGACGCGCAGATATGCCTGGGCGCCGCAACGGTCGCATCGGTCAGCGGCCGTCAGCGGGGTCGCGGGGGTCAGAACAGTAGTCACGTCGCCTCTTCTCTAGCTCGACGAGCTGTCGTACCAGGGTCAACATCCAACCAGGCCGAAAACGTTCCCGCCCTCGGCTTTTCCTCGAAACTTCCTTCCCGAAGCTGGTCGGCTGCTGCCGGTTGGCGGCGAAGGAGCCGTATTGCGTTGCTTTACGGTTTCGCGTTGTTGGTCGTTGCCCGGCCTCGATGCCGAGCGGGTCCGTCCACCTCCGGCGGTCTTGCCGGTTGTTCATGAGGACGTGCCCGAACCCTAAATGGTTCATGCCTGGAAGGGAACGTGATGTTTCCTTCACTCCAACGAGGGATCGAACATCCATGCGAGTCTGCACTAGGCTGAAGAACCACGAGGGTGGCGTTGCATCGGCTCTACCAGGCCTCGGTACCCTCAGACCGGCTAGTGAGCCAGGGCTGCGCCCGACCGGGCCAGAAAAGAAATTCAGCGAGGAGCGAACTGCGTGACCGCCGACACGTCCGTGCCTTCCAGCGCGCTGCTGACCGGAGCAGACCGGGACGGTTCCAATTACACCGCGCGGCACCTGCTCGTCCTCGAAGGCCTCGAAGCAGTCCGCAAGCGTCCCGGCATGTACATCGGGTCGACCGACAGCCGCGGCCTGATGCACTGCCTCTGGGAGATCATCGACAACTCCGTCGACGAGGCCCTGGGCGGGTACTGCGACCACATCGAGGTCGTCCTGCACGAGGACGGCTCCGTCGAGGTCAAGGACAACGGCCGCGGCATCCCCGTCGACGTGGAGCCCAAGACCGGACTGTCCGGCGTCGAGGTCGTCATGACCAAGCTCCACGCGGGCGGCAAGTTCGGCGGCGGCTCGTACGCGGCCTCCGGCGGTCTGCACGGCGTCGGCGCCTCCGTCGTCAACGCCCTCTCCGCCCGGCTCGACGTCGAGGTCGACCGCGGCACCACCCACAGCATCAGCTTCCGCCGCGGCGTCCCCGGCATCTTCACGGAGCAGGGCCCCGACGCGCCCTTCGACCCGGGCAGCGGCCTGCGCAAGGGCAAGCGGGTGGCCAGGGGCCGGACCGGCACGCGCATCCGCTACTGGGCCGACCGCCAGATCTTCCTCAAGGACGCCAAGCTCTCCCTGGAGACGCTGTACCAGCGCGCCCGCCAGACCGCCTTCCTGGTCCCCGGCCTGACCATCGTCGTCCGGGACGAGCGCGCGATCGACGGCGCCGGCAAGACCGAGGAGACGTTCCGCTACGACGGCGGCATCAGCGAGTTCTGCGACTACCTCGCCGAGGACAAGGCCGTCTGCGACGTGCTGCGCCTGACCGGCCAGGGCACCTTCAAGGAGACCGTCCCGGTCCTCGACGACCGCGGCCACATGACCCCCACCGAGGTCACCCGCGAGCTGGGCGTGGACATCGCGCTCCGCTGGGGCACCGGGTACGACAGCACGGTCCGGTCGTTCGTGAACATCATCGCCACCCCCAAGGGCGGCACCCACGTGTCCGGATTCGAGCGCGCGGTCACCAAGACGGTGAACGAGGTGCTCCGGGCCGCCAAGCTGCTCCGCGTCGCCGAGGACGACGTCGTCAAGGACGACGCCATGGAGGGCATGACGGCCGTCGTCACCGTCCGCCTCGCCGAGCCGCAGTTCGAGGGCCAGACCAAGGAGGTGCTGGGCACCTCCGCGGCCGCCCGGATCGTGGCCGCCGTGGTCGCCAAGGAGCTCAAGGCGTTCCTGACCTCGACCAAGCGGGACGACAAGCAGCAGGCCCGCGCCGTGATGGAGAAGATCGTCGCGGCCGCCCGCACCCGGATCGCGGCCCGCCAGCACAAGGAGGCCCAGCGCCGGAAGACCGCGCTGGAGTCCTCCTCGCTCCCCGCCAAGCTGGCCGACTGCCGCAGCGACGACGTCGACCGCAGCGAGCTCTTCATCGTCGAGGGAGACTCCGCCCTCGGCACCGCCAAGCTCGCCCGGAACTCGGAGTTCCAGGCCCTCCTGCCCATCCGCGGCAAGATCCTGAACGTCCAGAAGTCGTCGGTCTCCGACATGCTCAAGAACGCCGAGTGCGGCGCGATCATCCAGGTCATAGGGGCCGGCTCCGGCCGTACCTTCGACATCGACGCCGCCCGGTACGGCAAGATCGTGCTGCTCGTCGACGCCGACGTCGACGGCGCGCACATCCGCTGCCTGCTGCTCACCCTCTTCCAGCGCTACATGCGACCGATGGTCGAGGCCGGCCGCGTCTTCGCCGCGGTGCCGCCGCTGCACCGCATCGAGCTGGTCCAGCCGAAGAAGGGCCAGGACAAGTACGTCTACACGTACTCGGACAACGAACTCCGCCAGACCCTCCTCGAATACCAGCGCAAGGGAATCCGCTACAAGGACTCGATCCAGCGCTACAAGGGCCTCGGCGAAATGGACGCCGATCAGCTGGCGGAGACGACGATGGACCCCCGCCACCGCACCCTGCGACGGATCAACATCGGCGACCTGGATTCCGCGGAGCAGGTCTTCGACCTGCTGATGGGCAATGAGGTGGCCCCCCGCAAGGAGTTCATCACCAGCTCCGCGGCCACCCTCGACCGGTCCCGCATCGACGCCTGATCCGGTCGTTCCGGAATCCCGTCCGCTCTTCACCCCATCACCTGATGGGGTGAAGAGCACCGGGACACCAGTCCGGAAACCACCTCTTCCGCGCATCCTTGTGCGCACGCGGCCAATGCGGCGGCGGACAAGGAGAGTTCGGTGGACAAGCACGAAGGTCCCGATGCCGGAACGATCCGGCTCGACGACCCCTGGTACGACGCACTGGCCTCCGGCTGGGGCGAGGGCGACGAGCAGGACGCGGGCCCGGAGCCCCGCGCCGTCCCCGCCCCCTCGCCCGCCGGGGCGGTCCGCGCCCCGGGAGCGGCGGACATCTACCTGGAGGTCCAGCGCAGCGCCGCCTTCCAGGAAGTGCGCAGCCGCTACCGCCGGTTCGTCATCCCCGGCTGTGCCGCCTTCCTCGCCTGGTACGTGGCCTACGTCGTCGCCGCCGTCGCCGCACCCGGCCTGATGAGCCGGCCCGTGGCCGGGGCGGTCAACGTGGCGCTGGTCGCCGGGCTGGGCCAGTTCCTCTCCACCTTCCTGCTGACCTGGGCGTACGCCCGCCACGCCCGGCTCCGCAGGGACCGCGCAGCCCTCGACCTCCGCTGGACGGTCTTCGAGCAGGCCCGCGACCAGGAGCGGACCCGGGGGGCCGGACGGTGAGCGACCGCACCCTGGCACTCGTACTCTTCAGCCTCTTCATCGCGGCCACCCTCGGCATCACCACCTGGGTCAGCCGCAACCGCCACGGCTCCGCCGAGGAGTTCTACGCCGGCGGAAGGCTCTTCTCGCCCCTGGAGAACGGTTTCGCCATCGCGGGCGACTACATGTCCGCCGCCTCCTTCCTCGGCATCTCCGGCCTGATCGCCCTCTTCGGCTACGACGGGCTGCTCTACTCCGTCGGCTTCCTGGTCGCCTGGCTCGTCGTGCTGTTCCTGATCGCCGAACTGGTCCGCAACTGCGGCCGGTTCACCCTCGCCGACGTGGTCGCCGCCCGGATGAGCGAGCGTCCCGTGCGGATCGCAGCGGGCACCTCCTCGGTCGTCGTCTCCGTGCTCTACCTGGTGGCCCAGATGGTCGGTGCCGGCAGCCTGGTCTCCCTGCTGCTCGGCACCACCAGCGGGGCGGCCCGCGCCTGGGCTGTGGTCGGCGTCGGCGCGCTGATGGTCATCTACGTGTCGCTCGGCGGCATGCGCGCCACCACCTGGATCCAGATCGTCAAGGCCGTGCTGCTGATGGGCGGCGCGGTCGCCCTCACGCTGCTCGTCCTGCTCCGCTTCCACGGCAACGTCAACGAACTGCTGCTCACCGCCGCCGACCGCAGCGGCCACGGCCGGGCTTTCCTGGAGCCGGGCCTGAAGTACGGAGTCGACTGGACCGCCCGCTTCGACTTCCTCAGCCTCGGCCTCGCCCTGGTCCTCGGCACCGCCGGACTCCCGCACATCCTCTCGCGCTTCTACACCGTGCCCACGGCCCGCGCCGCCCGCCGCTCCGTCGTCTGGGCCATCGGCCTGATCGGCGGCTTCTACCTGATGACCATCGTGCTCGGCTTCGGCGCCGCCGCCCTCGTCGGCACCGACGCCGTCCGGGCCTCCAGCGCCTCAGGCAACACCGCGATCCCGCTGCTCGCCAAGCTGCTGGGCGGGGAGGGCATGGGCGGCACGGTGCTGTTCTCCTTCGTCGCCGCGGTCGCCTTCGCCACCATCCTCGCCGTGGTCGCCGGCATCACCCTCGCCTCCTCGGCCTCCGTCGCGCACGACCTGTACGCCTCGCTCAAGCGGCGCCGGGCCAAGCAGCGCAGCGAGGTGACGGTCGCCCGGATCGCGGCCGTCGGCATCGGCGCCGCCGCCATCGGCCTCGGGCTGCTGGCCCAGGACCTGAACGTCGCCTTCCTGGTGGGCCTCGCGTTCGCCGTTGCGGCCTCCGCGAACCTGCCGGTGCTGCTCTACTCGCTGTTCTGGCGCGGGTTCACCACACGGGGTGCCGTCTGGTCCGTGTACGGAGGACTCGTACCGGCCGTCCTGCTGGTGGTCCTCTCGCCCGTCGTCTCCGGGAGCCCCGACGCGCTCTTCCCGGGCGTCGACTTCCAGCTCTTCCCGCTGCAGAACCCCGGCATCGTCTCCATCCCGCTCGGCTTCCTCGCGGGCTGGCTCGGCACGGTCACCTCGTCCGAGGTGCCGGACGAGGCCAAGCACGCGGAGACCGAGGTGCGCTCCCTCACCGGAGCGGGGGCCGTCTGACCTCCACGGCCCGGCTCAGCCGCCCGGCCGGCCCGCCGGCAGCCACGCGTACCGGTGCTCCGGGCGGCCCGTCTCCCCGTACCGCAGGCTGAGGCGTACGCGGCCGCCGCGCTCCAGCAGCTTCAGGTACCGCTGGGCGGTCTGGCGGCTGAGCCCGGCCCGGTCGGCGATCTCCTGCGCGGAGAGGGAGCCGTCGGCTGCCATCAGCACCTGCCGCACCAGCTCCGCGGTGGTGGGCGAGTGGCCCTTGGGCAGCTCCACCGGTCCCGCGGCCGTCGCGAGGGCGCCGAAGATGCGGTCGACCTCCGCCTGTTCGGCCTCGCCGCCGCCCGCCAGGCTGCGCCGCAGCTCCGCGTACCCCTCCAGCTTGGCCCGCAGGCCCGCGAAGGTGAACGGCTTCACGAGGTACTGGAGCGCCCCCAGCCGCATCGCGGACTGGACGGTGGCCAGGTCCCGCGCGGCCGTCACCATGATCACGTCGGTGTGGTGGCCGCTCTGCCGCAGGTCCCGCACCAGGTCCAGCCCGGTCCCGTCCGGCAGGTAGTGGTCGAGCAGCACCAGGTCGACGGGCCCGTCCTCGATCAGTGCCCGGGCCCGGGCCGCGCTGTGCGCCTCGCCGACCACGCGGAAGCCGGGCACCTTGGCCACGTACGCCGCGTTGATCCGCGCGACGTGGGTGTCGTCGTCCACGACCAGGACGCCGATCGCGGCGTCCGGCCCGTCGGCCCGCCGGGTGCCGGCCGGGGTCCCGGGTACGCCGGTCACCGCAGGGCCTCCGGCAGCACCACGCAGAACTCCGCGCCGCCGCCGGCCGCCGCGGCGGCCCGGGCGCTGCCGCCCTGCCGCTCGGCGAGGCGCCGTACCATCGCCAGTCCGAGGCCCCGCCGGCCGCCGTGCGCCTGTGGGGACTTCGTGGACCAGCCCTCCGTGAAGATCTCCTCCAGCCGGCCGGGCGGCACGCCGGGACCGGTGTCGCGGACCCGCAGCACCACCGTGGTGTCCTCGGCGAGCAGCTCCACCTCCACCCGGGCGTCGACGGTGCCGGCCAGGGCGTCGAGGGCGTTGTCCACCAGGTTCCCCACGATGGTCACCAGCCCGCCGGGGTCCACCAGCCCGGCCGGCAGCAGCGTGCGCTCCGCCAGCCGCAGGGACACGCCGCGCTCGGCGGCCACCGTGGCCTTGCCCACCAGCAGCGCTGCCAGCAGCGGGTCCCGGACCCGCTCGGTGATCTCCTCGGCGGTCGCCCGGTGCCCGCCGGACACCTCGGTGATGTAGGCGGTGGCCTCCTCGTACAGGCCCAGCTCCAACAGGCCGAGGAGGGTGTGCAGGCGGTTGGCGTGCTCGTGGTCCTGGGCGCGCAGCGCGTCGATCAGGCCCTGGGTGGAGTCCAGCTCCCGGCCCAGCCGCTCCAGCTCGGTGCGGTCGCGGAGGGTGGCGACGGCCCCGCCGTCCTCGGTGGGCATCCGGTTGGCCACCAGGACCCGGGGGCCGCTCACGGCGAGCAGGTCGGTGCCCGTCACGCGGCCGGCGAGCACGTCCGTGGTGCGGCCGGAGCCGAGCAGCTCGTCCAGGGAGCGGCCGGTGGCGTCGGGGCCGAGGCCGAGGAGCCGCTGGGCCTCGTCGTTGACCAGCCGGACCCGCCCGTCGCGGTCGAGCGCCACGACGCCCTCGCGGATCGAGTGGAGCATCGCCTCGCGCTCGGCCAGCAGACCGGAGATGTCGGAGAAGGCCAGGTCACGGGTCTGCCGCTGGATCCGGCGGGAGATCAGGTACGCGGCCAGCGCGCCCGCCGCGAGCGCGCCGCCGGCGTAGGCGAGGAGGCCGGGGATCGCGCCGACCAGCTGGTCGCGCACCCCCTCGTACGCGATGCCCACCGAGACCGCCCCGACGATCGCGCCGTCGGCGTCGCGCAGCGGGACCTTCCCGCGGGCGGACCGGCCCAGCGTGCCGTCGTCGATCTCCATGACCTCCTCGCCGGCCAGGGCGCGGGCGGGGTCGGTGGACACGTGGCGGCCGATCCGTTCCACGCTCGGGTGGGAGCGGCGGATGCCGTGCCGGTCGAGCACGACGACGTACTCGGCTCCGGTGGCCCGGCGGATCCGCTCCGCGGCCTCCTGCACCGGGCCGTCGGGGGCGGGGCCCGAGGAGATCAGGGCGGCGGAGATCCCGGGGTCGGCGGCGGTGCTCTGCGCGATGGCCAGCGCGCGCCGCATGGCCTGGTCGTCGAGCTGGGAGCCGAGCGGTGCCAGGAAGAGTCCGGTGGCCAGGACGGCCACGCCGGCCGCGACGGCCAGCTGCATCAGGAGCACCTGGGAGAAGACCCGGCGGGGCAGACCGAGCCGCCACGGGTGCGTGGCGGTGCGGCGGAGGGTTCCCGGGGCGGCGCTCATGACTGAGAACGGTAAGCCGGGCCCGCGCTTTCCGGTACTTCCGGGCCGTCAGGTGATGGGGGCCGCCCCGGGGCGGGCCGGGCCGCGGGATCCGGCTACGATCGGACGGCGTGACCAGCAGGCAGCCCATCCCCGTCGTCGTCCTCGCCGGATTCCTCGGTTCCGGCAAGACCACCCTGCTCAACCACCTGCTCAGGAGCAGCCGTGGTACCCGGATCGGAGTCGTGGTCAACGACTTCGGGCAGATCGAGATCGATGCCATGTCCGTGGCCGGACAGGTCGGCGACTCGATGGTCTCCCTCGGAAACGGCTGCCTGTGCTGCGCCGTCGACGGCAGCGAGCTGGACGCCTACCTGGAGAAGCTGGCGCAGCCGGTCCACCGGATCGACGTGATCGTCATCGAGGCGAGCGGGCTGGCCGAGCCGCAGGAGATGGTCCGGATGCTGGTGGCCAGCGAGGTCCCGGGCATTACGTACGGCGGACTGGTGTACGTGGTCGACGGGGCGGAGTTCGAGGCCACCCGTGCCCGGCACCCCGAGACCGACCGGCACCTCGGCATCGCGGACCTCGTGGTGCTGAACAAGACGGACCGGACCGCACCCGAGGAGCGGGAGCGGACCGAGGGGGTCCTCGGCGCGCTCTGTCCCGGCATCCCGGTGGTCGGCGCGGACCACGGCCGGATCGACCCGGAGCTGCTCTTCGACCGCAGGCCCTGGACCGAGACCCGGGGGCAGCTGTCCTTCGAGGACCTGATCGCGGAGGCGGAGCAGGCGGCGGCCGGCGACGCGGACCCCGGCGCCGGGGCCGGCGTCTGCGGCCCGTCGTGCGGCGAGGCCCACCTCCACCACGCCTACGAGAGCACGGAGTTCGTCTCCGACCAGGCCCTCAGCCCGCGCCGGCTGATCGACTTCCTGGACCGGCGCCCGGCCGGGCTGTACCGGATCAAGGGCTACGTGTACTTCGGGGTGCCGGGCCACGAGGAGAAGTACGAGGTCCACGCGGTCGGCCGGTTCCTGCGCTTCGACCCGGCCCCCTGGGGCCGGGACGAGCCGCGCCGCACCCAGCTCGTCCTGATCGGCTCCGGCACCGACCCCGAGGCCCTCACCCGCGACCTCGCCGCCTGCCGCGAACCGTCCCCCCGGCACACCCCGCCGGAGGCCATGTGGTCCGTCCTCCGCTACGTCCCCCGTCCCCCGGCACCGGCAGCCGAGGAGGAGTAGGCCTCACGTGGCGTCCACGCCGAAGTCGCCGAGCAGCTGGGCGAGTCCGTCGCGGTAGCCCTTGCCGCCCATGACGAAGTCCCAGTCGCCGTTGGCGCGCCGCCGGAAGGAGCCCAGGACCAGGGCGGTCTCCAGCGGCCGGCCGTCGGAGACGTCGAGGCGGCCCTGCTCCTGCCCGTCGCCGTCCAGCAGGCGGATGCAGGCACCGGTGAATCCGGTCAGGTCCGCGCCCGGCGCGGCTTCGGGATCGACCGCGGCGACGATGACGAGCCGGTCGGCGCGGGCGGGCAGCGCTTCGAAGGCCACGTCGATGGCGGCCTTGTCGGGTCCGCTCCCGGTGGCGGTCCGCACCGCTCCGTCCGGGGTCCGCGGGTTGTTGTAGAAGACGAACCAGTCGTCCCCGAGGACGCGGCTCCCCTCGCAGACGAGGGCGCAGACGTCGAGGGGGACCGACCCCGACCACGTCATGCCCAGGGTGTTGTGGCCGGCGGGTTCGGAGCGTCGTGGGTCCGGGACGGTCCGCGGGTCGGGGCCGGTACGGGGCGCCGGGCCGTTCCGGGCGCCGGAGCCGGTACGGGTGCCCGCGTCCCGGACCGGCTGCGCCGGGGCCTGGGCGGGGTCGCCCAGACGACCGCGCAGGCCGTGCCGTCGCAGCAGGTCCACCAGCTCCGGCCCCGCGATCAGCTCCAGCGGCTTGCCTTCGGCGAACGCCCGGGCGCTCGGGCCGAAGGACGAGGTCGTGACCAGCACGCCCTTGTTGGCACCGCGGTGCTGCACGGTCCCGAAGAGGTCCCGGACGGCGGTCGGGGGCACCGTGTTGCGGTACCGCTTGACCTGGACCACGATCCGCCCGCCGCGGATCGGGGCCGGGTCGAGGGCGTCCACGTCCACGCCGCCGTCGTTCGACCGCTGCGTGGTCACCGCGTCCATGCCCATGGCCCGGAAGAGGTCGGCGACCAGGCCCTCGAAGTCGATCGGGTCCATGGCGTACAGGTCGGGTTCCCCGGCGTCGCCCCCGGCTCCATGTGTCACCACGTCGCTGCCGACGTCCTGGGGCGTGCGTCCCGGCCGCACCGCGGCCATCTGGTCGGGACGCGCCGAGAGCTGTCCCCGCAGCCCCTCGACCAGGCAGTCCACCGCGCTCACCCGCTCCAGGTGCAGCCCGGCGAAGGCGGCCCGGTCCGCCGCGACGGTGGCGAGCACCGGCTGAGCGCGCCGTCCCGTCACCGGGTCGTGGTCGTCGACGAATCCGTTGACCGCGACGGAGTCGAGGAGCCCGAAGGAGTCCGCGGCGAACAGTTCGTGCAGCACCAGCAGCAGGCACTGCGCCAGCACGCCGCGGTACAGGGCCCGACGCTGGGTCACCGGCCGGGCCGTCTCCTTGTCCCGGTCCACGCCGGGCATGTACCGGACGTACTTGGCCGCGGGCACGACGTCGAACCTCGGCAGTTCCCAGTCGAGGACGAGCTGCCGGGCGCCGCGGTCGTAGGAGGCGGTCAGCCGGCGGGGGAGGTCGGCCGGCCAGGCGGTGGACGCGTACAGGGCGGCGGAGAAGAACTCCACCGCCGCTTCCGCGTCGCCCGTCCGCAGCGCGGCCTCCAGCTCCGTGACGCCGGCGTTGTGGCGGCGTACCTCGGCGGGCTGCTCGGCCGCCCACCGGTCGTGCTGTGCCCGATGGGCCGCCAGCCGCTGCTGCCGCTGGGCCTCGGCCGCCTGCGCGGCCTGCCAGGCCTGGGTGTAGCGGGCCTGGGCCTCCTGCTGCGCCTGTGCGCGCCGCGAAGCGCTGAACCCCCAGCCCGGCTGGGTCTGGAAGGCGGCCGGGTCCGGCATGGGCACGGGATGCGCCAGGTCGCCCGGGTCGTACGCCTGGACGTGCTCGGGCCGGAGCATGGCCGCCAGCCTGAAGGCCGGGGCCCGGCACCCGAGGGCGAGGAGGCCCTCCAGCTCCGAGACCCTGGCCTCCAGCTCGGTGGTGCGCTGCGCCGCCTGCGCGTCCCGGTACTGACGGTAGGCGGCCTGCTGCTCACGCCTGCTGCGGGCGAGGTCCCGCTCCTGGGCACGCCGGAGGCGTTCGAGCTCCCGACGCTCCGCCAGCTGCGCCTGCTGGAGGTGCCGCTGGGCCTCGGCCCACGTGCTGAACACACCGCTCGATCGCCGGGTCATCCGCTGTGCCTTCCCCCACCTACAGTCCCCGCTCGACTGTAGTTGAGCGGGATGTGCCTCGGGCCCGATCCGTGGATCGGGCCCGAGGGGTGCGTGACCTCCGCGTGGTGGTTACAGCGGGGCGCCCGCGAGGGTGGCGACCGGGCTGGCCAGGGGGGTGCCGGACCCGTCGCGGCGGGGGTCCGGGTCCGGGAGGCCGACCGGGGTGCCGTTGGCCGACGCGGCGCGGACCGGGGCGGAGCCGGCCCAGGCCAGCACCAGGAGGTCCTCGCCCTTCAGGAAGCGCTGGCAGCGGACGCCGCCGGTGGCCCGGCCCTTGCGCGGGTACTGGTCGAAGGGGGTCAGCTTGGCCGACGTACCCGACGCGTCCAGGGTGCCGTGCGAGCCGGCCACCGAGAAGACGTACGCCTCCGTGGCCGGGTCCACCGCCGAGAAGTGGATGACCTTCGCGCCGTCCGCCAGCTTGATGCCGGCCATGCCGCCCGCGGGGCGGCCCTGCGGGCGGACCTGGCCCGCCGGGTAGCGCAGCAGCTGGGCGTCGTCGGTGATGAAGACCAGGTCCTCCTCGCCGGTGCGCAGCTCGACGGCCCCGACGATCCGGTCGCCCTCCTTGAGGGTGATGACCTCCAGCTCCTCCTTGTTCGCCGGGTAGTCCGGCACGACGCGCTTGACCACGCCCTGCTCGGTGCCCAGCGCCAGGCCCTGGGAGTTCGCCTCGTCGAGGCTGGTCAGGCAGACCACCTTCTCGTCGGGCGCCAGGGAGGAGAGGAACTCCGTGATCGGGGCGCCGCCCGCGAGGTTCGGCGCGGCGTGCGTGTCCGGCAGCTGCGGCAGGTCGATCACCGACAGCCGCAGCAGGCGGCCCGCGGAGGTGACCGCTCCGACCTCGGCCCGGGCCGTGGCCAGCACCGACGAGACGATCACGTCGTGGCGGGCGCGCTTGCCGTCGCCCTCCGACAGCGGGTCGCCCGTGACCGTACGCGCGAGCAGGCCCGTCGACGAGAGCAGCACCCGGCAGGGGTCGTCCGCGACCTCCAGCGGCACGGCCGAGACCGCGGCGCCGGCCGACTCCAGCAGGACCGTCCGCCGGTCGGTGCCGAACTTCTTCGCCACGGCGGCCAGTTCGGAGGAGACCAGCTTGCGCAGCTCCGCGTCCGATTCGAGGATCTTCGTCAGCTCCTCGATCTCGGCCGTCAGGCGGTCGCGCTCCGACTCCAGCTCGATCCGGTCGAACTTCGTGAGCCGGCGCAGCGGGGTGTCGAGGATGTACTGGGTCTGCACCTCGCTCAGCGAGAAGCGCTCGATCAGGCGCTCCTTGGCCTGCGCCGAGTTCTCGCTGGACCGGATCAGCCGGATGACCTCGTCGATGTCGAGGAGGGCCACCAGCAGGCCCTCGACCAGGTGCAGGCGGTCGCGGCGCTTGCCCCGGCGGAACTCGCTGCGCCGCCTGACCACGTCGAAGCGGTGGTCGAGGTAGACCTCCAGCAGCTCCTTGAGGCCCAGCGTCAGCGGCTGGCCGTCGACCAGCGCCACGTTGTTGATGCCGAAGGACTCCTCCATCGGCGTCAGCTTGTACAGCTGCTCCAGCACGGCCTCGGGGTGGAAGCCGTTCTTGATCTCGATGACCAGGCGCAGGCCGTGCGAGCGGTCCGTGAGGTCCTTGACGTCCGCGATGCCCTGGAGCTTCTTGGACCCGACCAGGTCCTTGATCTTCGCGATCACCTTCTCCGGGCCGACCGTGAAGGGGAGTTCCGTGACGACCAGGCCCTTGCGGCGCGCCGTGACGTTCTCCACCGTCGCCGTGGCGCGGATCTTGAAGGTGCCGCGGCCCGACTCGTACGCGTCCTTGATCCCCTGGAGTCCCACGATCCGGCCGCCGGTGGGCAGGTCGGGACCCGGGATGAAGCGCATCAGCGCCTCCAGGTCCGCGTTCGGGTAGCGGATCAGGTGGCGGGCGGCGGCGATGACCTCGCCGAGGTTGTGCGGCGGCATGTTCGTGGCCATGCCGACCGCGATCCCGGACGCGCCGTTGACCAGCAGGTTCGGGTACGCCGCGGGCAGCGCGACGGGCTCGCGCTCCTGGCCGTCGTAGTTCGGCGTGAAGTCGACCGTGTCCTCGTCGATCGACTCCGTCATCAGCGACGTGGCGTCCGCCATCCGGCACTCGGTGTAACGCATGGCCGCCGGCGGGTCGTCGTTCCCCAGCGAGCCGAAGTTGCCGTGGCCGTCCACCAGCGGCAGGCGCATCGAGAACGGCTGCGCCATGCGCACCAGCGCGTCGTAGATGGAGGCGTCGCCGTGCGGGTGGAGCTTGCCCATCACCTCACCCACGACGCGGGCGCACTTCACGTACCCGCGGTCGGGGCGCAGGCCCATCTCGTTCATCTGGTAGACGATGCGGCGGTGCACCGGCTTCATCCCGTCCCGCGCGTCGGGCAGCGCGCGGGAGTAGATCACCGAGTACGCGTACTCGAGGAAGGAGCCCTGCATTTCGTCGACGACGTCGATGTCGAGGATCCTCTCCTCGAAATCCTCCGGCGGCGGGGTCTTCGTGCTGCGGCGGGCCATCGCTGCTGCGGCTCCTCGTGATCCGAGATCGGTCTGACGCGGTCCATTGTGGACCGCCCCGCCGACAACGCCGACCCCGACCCTGGGGGTACCCCCGGACGGGGTGCGGCGAAGGGTCCGCGGAAGGCCCCGGGAACTTCTCCGCCCGTCGGCGCGCTTGCATACAGTGGCAGGACTTCTCTCATCGCGATCGAAGGGATCACATGCCCATGGGTCACACGGCCACAGCGCAGGCCGCCTCCGGCGGCCTGACAGCGACCGAGCACCGCCTGGCCAACGGCCTGCGCGTGGTGCTGTCCGAGGACCACCTGACCCCGGTCGCCGCGGTCTGCCTGTGGTACGACGTCGGTTCGCGCCACGAAGTCAAGGGGCGCACCGGTCTGGCTCACCTCTTCGAGCACCTGATGTTCCAGGGCTCGGCGAGCGTCTCGGGCAACGGTCACTTCGAGCTGGTGCAGGGCGCCGGCGGGTCGCTCAACGGCACCACGAGCTTCGAGCGCACCAACTACTTCGAGACCATGCCGGCCCACCAGCTGGAGCTCGCGCTCTGGCTGGAGGCGGACCGGATGGGCTCCCTGCTCTCCGCGCTGGACGACGAGTCCATGGAGAACCAGCGCGACGTGGTGAAGAACGAGCGCCGCCAGCGGTACGACAACGTCCCGTACGGCACCGCCTTCGAGCGGCTGACCGCCCTGGCCTACCCCGAGGGCCACCCGTACCACCACACGCCGATCGGCTCCATGGCCGACCTCGACGCCGCCACGCTGGAGGACGCCCGAGCGTTCTTCCGTACCTACTACGCGCCGAACAACGCGGTGCTGTCGGTCGTCGGCGACATCGACCCCGAGCAGACCCTCGCGTGGATCGAGAAGTACTTCGGCAGCATCCCCTCCCACGACGGCAAGCAGCCGCCGCGGGACGGCAGCCTGCCGGACGTCATGGGCGCGCAGCTGCGCGAGGAGATCGTCGAGGAGGTCCCGGCCCGCGCGCTGATGGCCGCCTACCGCCTCCCGCACGACGGCACCCGCGAGTGCGACGCCGCCGACCTCGCCCTCACCATCCTCGGCGGCGGCGAGTCCTCCCGCCTGCACAACCGCCTGGTCCGGCGCGACCAGACCGCCGTGGCCGCGGGCTTCGGCCTGCTGCGCCTGGCCGGCGCGCCCTCCCTGGGCTGGCTGGACGTGAAGACCTCCGGCGGCGTCGAGGTGCCCCGCATCGAGGCGGCCGTGGACGAGGAGCTCGCCCGCTTCGCCGCCGACGGCCCGACCTCCGAGGAGATGGAGCGCGCCCAGGCCCAACTGGAGCGCGAGTGGCTGGACCGCCTCGGCACCGTCGCCGGCCGGGCCGACGAACTGTGCCGGTTCGCCGTGCTGTTCGGCGACCCCCAGCTGGCGCTGACCGCCGTCGAGCGGGTGCTCGACGTCACCGCGGAAGAGGTGCAGGCCGTCGCCGCGGCCCGGCTCCGCCCGGACAACCGCGCGGTCCTCGTGTACGAACCGCTGCCCGCCACCGAAGACAACGCCGAAGGGGCAGACCAGTGACCGCCGACGTCGCTTCCTCGATGACCTTCCACCCCCAGCCGCAGGCCGGACAGCCGAAGCCGTGGGCCTTCCCCGCCCCCGAGCGCGGCACGCTCGGGAACGGCCTGACCGTCCTGCGCTGCCACCGCCCCGGCCAGCAGGTCGTGGCCGTCGAGGTCATCCTCGACGCCCCCCTGGAGGCCGAGCCCGAGGGCCTCGACGGCGTGGCCACGATCATGGCCCGTGCCCTGTCGGAGGGCACCGACAAGCACTCCGCCGAGGAGTTCGCCGCCGAGCTGGAGCGCTGCGGCGCCACCCTCGACGCGCACGCCGACCACCCCGGCGTCCGGGTCTCGCTGGAGGTGCCCGCCTCCCGCCTGCACAAGGCCCTGACCCTGCTCGCCGAGGCCCTGCGCGCCCCAGCCTTCGCCGACAGCGAGGTGGACCGCCTGGTCCGCAACCGCCTCGACGAGATCCCGCACGAGCTGGCCAACCCGCAGCGCCGGGCCGCGAAGCAGCTCTCCAAGGAGCTCTTCCCCGCCACCCTGCGCATGTCGCGTCCGCGCCAGGGCAGCGAGGAGACGGTCGGCCGGATCGACTCCGGGGCCGTGCGCGCCTTCTACGAGGCCCACGTGCGCCCGTCGACGGCCACGGCGGTGGTGGTCGGCGACCTGACCGGCACCGACCTGGACGCCGTCCTCGCCGACACCCTGGGCTCCTGGACCGGCGGCTCCGGCGAGGCGTACCCGGTCACGCCGGTCACCGCGGACGACACCGGCCGCGTGGTGATCGTGGACCGGCCCGGCGCCGTGCAGACCCAGCTGCTGATCGGCCGGATCGGCGCGGACCGCCACGACCGCGTCTGGGCCGCGCAGGTCCTCGGCACGTACTGCCTCGGCGGCACGCTCACCTCGCGCCTGGACCGCGTGCTCCGGGAGGAGAAGGGCTACACGTACGGCGTGCGCGCCTTCGGGCAGGTGCTGCGCTCCACGGCCGACGGGACCGGCGCCTCGATGCTGGCCATCAGCGGCTCGGTGGACACGCCCAACACCGGCCCCGCGCTGGGCGACCTGTGGCAGGTGCTGCGCACCCTCGCCGCCGAGGGCCTGACCGACGCCGAACGCGACGTGGCCGTGCAGAACCTGGTCGGCGTGGCGCCGCTGAAGTTCGAGACCGCGGCGGCCGTCGCCGGCACCCTGGCCGACCAGGTCGAGCAGGAGCTGCCGGACGACTTCCAGGCGCAGTTGTACGCGCGGCTCGCCGAAACCGGCACGGTGGAGGCGACTTCGGCCGTGGTGAACGCCTTCCCGGTGGACCGTCTGGTGACGGTGCTCGTGGGTGACGCGTCCCAGATCGCGGACCCGGTGCGGGCGCTGGGCATCGGAGAGGTGACCGTGGTCACCAACTGACCCGGTTCCGGCCCGACATGGAGCGGGGCCCTGATGGATTGTCCATCAGGGCCCCGTTTGCGATTTCTGTCCGTTTCAGGGCGTTCGTTGCCTGAATGACCCGTGGCGTACGCCACAAAACAGCGTGTCCGTTTGGTGATTGTCCGACGATCCGCCTAGCGTCAACCTCGCTGTCCGTCAGCTGTAACAGCCGCACCCGCGGCACCGGACAGCAATCGCCGAGTCCCCGTCAGGCGCGAGCCTGGGGAGCCGGGGACCCACATCAGTCCCTGGGGTGAATCGGACCGCCTCGCCAGAGGTGGCCCGTAGGAGACCTTCCTGCTCCGAACCCGTCAGCTAACCCGGTAGGCGAGAGGGAAGGAAAGGATCAGCCTCTCCATGGCCTTTGGCAGTCGTGCCACCGGTAAGCACCGTGGCCCCAGCCGTCTGAGCCGCAAGAGCGCGAACGTGGCCGGCATAGCCGCCCTCGCGACCACCGGTGTCGTCGGCACCCTGGCCGGCCCGGCCTTCGCCGCCACCGACGCCGACTCCCGCGGCCCCGAGGACACCGGCCTGAACGCCGTCGTCGTCGCGGACGACCTCGCGGGCCAGATCGAGGCCCAGGCCGAGTCCCAGCAGGCCGCCGCCGAGATCGCCGCCGCCAAGGCCCAGGCCGAGAACGAGGCCCGCCAGCGTGCCGCCGAGGCCAAGGCGAAGGCCGAGGCCAAGGCCAAGGCCGAGCGCGAGGCCGCCGAGCGCGCCGCCCGCGAGGCCGAGCGCAAGCGTCTGCTCACCTACGTCGCCCCCGTCGCGGGCTCGTACGTCAGCACCTCGTACAAGGCCGGCGGCTCCATGTGGTCCTCCGGCAGCCACACCGGCATCGACTTCCACGCCGCCTCCGGCACCTCGGTGCACGCGGTCGGCCTCGGCACGGTCGTCGAGGCGGGCTGGGGCGGCGCGTACGGCAACAACGTCGTCATCAAGATGAACGACGGCACGTACACCCAGTACGGCCACCTCTCGTCGATCAACGTCTCGGTCGGCCAGCGCGTCACCCCGGGCGACCAGATCGGCCTCTCCGGCTCCACGGGCAACTCCAGCGGCCCGCACCTCCACTTCGAGGCCCGCACCTCGGCCGACTACGGCTCGGACATCGACCCGCTGGCGTACCTGCGCTCGCACGGCGTCAGCATCTGACCCGCGCCACGCCGCGCCCCCGCCGCCCCGCGGCGACCCCCGCTTCCCGAAGGCCCCGGCTCCCCGAGCCGGGGCCTTCGGCGTGCCCGGCGCGCGGAGAGCCGGCGTGTCGGGACCGGTGGTCGGGACCGGCGGTCGGGACCCGGCATGTGCGGATCTGGCAAAAAACCATTCCGGAATTCATCGCCGCGCTCCGGAATTCCTCGTTTCTGCAATAGAGTCGGCGGCACACATGTCGACGCCGACCGCGTTTCGCGGGGATTAAGCGGAGGTCCGGTCATGCGCATTCCCGCGCACGCGGTGTGCACGGCGATCCGCGACGACATCGTCGCCGGCGTCTTCGAGCGCGGCAGCAGGCTCACCGAGGAACTCCTCGCCCGCCGGTACGGCGTCTCGCGCGTCCCGGTCCGCGAGGCCCTGCGCACCCTGGAGTCGGAGGGTTTCGTCACCACCCGCCGGCACGCCGGGGCCTGCGTCGCCGAGCCCACCGAACAGGAGGCGGCCGACCTGCTGGAGCTGCGGGTGCTGCTGGAGCCCCTGGGGGCCTCCCGGGCCGCGCAGCGCCGCACCGAGGGCCACCTGAAGGTGCTGCGCGGGCTCGTGCGCCTGGGCCAGGAACGCGCCCGCCGGGGCCAGGGGGAGGACCTGCGCTCCCTGGGTGGCTGGTTCCACGAGACGCTCGCCCAGGCCTCCGGCAGCCCGGGCCTGATCTCGATGCTCACCCAGCTGCGGCACAAGATCGCCTGGATGTACGTGGTGGACGCCCCGGCCCACCCCGTGGAGTCCTGGGCCGAGCACGGTGCCATCGTCGACGCCGTGGCGCGCGGGGACGCCGACCGGGCGCGGGCGCTCACCGCCGCGCACATGCACCGGACCACGGGGGCGCACCGGCTGCGGCGGGCGCGGGGCGAGGGGCAAGTGAGGGGTTCGCAACCTGCCGTAAACACCGCGGGTGGCCGCTTTTAACAAAGTCCGTATACAAAGGGACTGCGGAATTTGTTGGGCCGCCAATTTCCCGTGCCCTGATATCGGCGCGGACATTTCCTGCCCGGCCCGGAGTCCCGGGTGTGGAGAATGAAAATGAGCCGCACCCCGCCGAGCGGGGTACGGCTCATTCGGCGGCCGGAGACCGGCCGGAGATCGGCCGGAAACCGGCCGGAAGCTCAGACGGTCTCGGGAAGCTCCTCGAGTCCCTCCGCGACCAGCTTCGCCAGGCGGTCCAGAGCGGCGTCCGCGCCCTCGGCGTCGGAGGCCAGGATGATCTCCTCGCCGCCCTGCGCGCCCAGGCCCAGCACGGCGAGCATGGAGCCGGCGTTGACGGGCGTGCCGTCGACCTTGGAGATGGTGACCGGGATACCGGAAGCGGTCGTCGCCCGGACGAAGATCGAGGCGGGACGAGCGTGCAGGCCCTCGGCCCAGCCGACGTTGACGCGGCGCTCTGCCATGGTGATGCCCTTCAGGTTCTACGGGTTGTCTAGACCACTATCTCACGACCGCCGGGCTGCATCCGACCGACCTTCGGCCCGAAGGAGTCCGCCGTTCGACCTCCCAGCTTGCCCTGTTTGTCCCTCTTGCCCAACCCGCCGCGCGCGTGGGGTCCGCCGGGCCCCGGGCCGTACTCTTGGCCCATGCGGACGCCGTCGGACCCTTCGTACCCGGCCCACTGGGAAGCGGATGTCGTGCTGCGCGATGGCGGCACCGCCCGGATCAGGCCGATCACCACCGAGGATGCGGGCCGGCTGGTCAGCTTCTACGAGCAGGTCTCGGACCAGTCGAAGTACTACCGGTTCTTCGCGCCCTACCCGCGGCTGTCCGCCAAGGACGTGCACCGCTTCACCCATCACGACTACGTCGACCGGGTCGGCCTGGCCGCCACCGTGGGGGACGACTTCATCGCGACCGTCCGCTACGACCGGATCGACGCCACCGGCCGCCCCGCCACCGGCCCCGCCGACGAGGCCGAGGTCGCCTTCCTGGTCCAGGACGCCCACCAGGGCCGCGGGGTCGCCTCCGCACTGCTCGAACACATCGGGGCGGTGGCCAGGGAGCGCGGCATCCGCCGCTTCGCCGCCGAGGTGCTGCCGGCCAACACCAAGATGATCAAGGTCTTCACGGACGCCGGCTACACCCAGAGGCGCAGCTTCGAGGACGGCTCCGTCCACCTCACCCTCGACCTCGAACCCACCGCCGAGTCCCTGGCCGTCCAGCGCGCCCGCGAGCAGCGCGCGGAGGCCCGCTCCGTGCAGCGGCTGCTCTCGCCGCGCTCCGTCGCCGTGATCGGCGTCAGCCGCACCGAGGGCGGCGTCGGCCGGGCCGCCCTGCGCAACCTCCTGGACTCCGGCTTCACCGGGACCGTCCACGCCGTCAACGCCGCCCTGCCGGACGGTACGGGCGGGACGCTGGCCGGCGTACCCGCGTACCGCTCCCTCGCGGGCCTCGACGGCCCGGTCGACCTCGCCGTCGTCGCCGTCCCCGCCGAACGCGTGCCCGAGGCGGTCGCGGACTGCGGCGAACACGGCGTCCAGAGCCTGGTCGTGCTCTCCGCTGGATACGCCGAGAGCGGCCCGGCGGGGCTGGAACGGCAGCGCGAACTCGTCCGCCAGGCACGCTCGTACGGGATGCGGCTGATCGGGCCGAACGCCTTCGGCGTCATCAACACCGACCCCGAGGTCCGGCTCAACGCCTCCCTCGCGCCCGGCTCCCCGGAGCCGGGCCGCATCGGCCTGTTCGCCCAGTCCGGTGCCATCGGCATCGCCCTGCTCTCCGGCCTGGTGCGGCGCGGCGCGGGGCTCTCCTCCTTCATCTCCGCGGGCAACCGCGCCGACGTCTCCGGCAACGACTTCCTCCAGTACTGGTACGAGGACCCCGCCACCGACGTGGCCCTGCTCTACCTCGAAACCCTGGGAAACCCACGGAAGTTCACCCGCCTCGCGCGGCGGACCGCCGCCGTGAAGCCGGTGGTCGTCGCCAAGGGCGGCCGCCACAGCGGGGTCAGCCCGGCCGGCCACACCGTGCCCGAGACCCGGCTGCCGGACGCCACCGTCTCCGAACTGCTCCGGCAGGCGGGCGTGATCCGGGTGGACACGGTCACCGAACTCGTGGACGTGGGCCTGCTGCTGGCCGACCAGCCGCTGCCCGCCGGGCCGCGCGTGGCGATCCTCGGCAACTCCGAGTCCCTCGGCCTCCTCTCGTACGACGCCTGCCTCACCGAGCGGCTGCGCCCGCACGCCCCGCTCGACCTGACCACGGCCGCGGAGCCGGCGGACTTCCGGGCCGCGCTGGGCGCGGCGCTGCGGGACCCCGGGAACGACGCGGTGATCGTCACCGCCATCCCGTCCGTGGGGGAGAGCACGCTCACCGAGGACCTGGCCGAGGCGCTCGGGGCGGCCGCGGCGGAGGGCCCGGCGAAGCCGGTGGCCGTGGTGCACGTGGAGCTGGGCGACCTGGCGGAGGCGCTCTCGACGGCGGCCTCGACGACGACGGCGGGCACGGTCGGTAGGGCGGGTACGGAGGGTACGGCGGAGGACCCGGCGGGCACCGGCGTGCCGGCGCCGGCCGGAGGGGCCGGAGGGGCCGGGACGGCGGAGGGAGCCGTGGCGGCCGACGGGACCGGGGCGACCGGGACGACCGGAGGGACCGCGCCGGCCGCGGGAAGCCCGGCGTCCGGCGCACAGGCCGGGACGGGCCCGGCGGCCACCGCAGCGCGGCTGGCCCGCCCGGGCGCGGCCTCCGCCGGATCCGCTCATGCCTCCGCCACGCCCGCCGCCCGCGGCGGTTCCGCGCCCGCGGCCCGCAGCGCGGCACCCGGCAATGCCGCCCCCGCCCCCGAGCCCACCCGCCCGCCCCGCGGCCCCATCCCCGCCTACCCCTCCCCGGAGCGGGCGGTCCGGGCCCTCGCCGAGGCCGTCCGGTACGCCGAGTGGCGCCGCGGCACCGCGGTGTCCGGCCAGGTCCCCGAGTACGAGGACATCGACACCGCCGGAGCCGCCGCCCAGTTGGAGGCGCTGCTCGCCGGCACCGACGGCGACGCCGGCACCACCCTCGCCGACGCCGACGCCCACGCGCTGCTCGCCCGGTACGGGATCAGGGTGCTGCCCACGCTGCCCGCCCCCACCCCGGACGCCGCCGCGGAGGCCGCCGGCCGGCTCGGCTACCCCGTGGCCCTGAAGACCACCGCCCCGCACCTCAGGCACCGCGCCGACCTGGGCGGCGTACGCCTGGAGCTTGCCAACGAACACGAGCTGCGCCGGGCCTACGGCGAGCTGACCGAGCTGCTCGGCAAGCCGGCCGAGCTGCAGCCCGTGGTGCAGGCGATGGTCCCGCGGGGCGTCGACACCGTCGTCCGGTCCGTCATCGACCCCGCGGTCGGCGCCGTCCTCTCCTTCGGCCTGGCCGGCGTGGCCTCCGAGCTGCTCGGCGACACCGCCCACCGCCTCGTGCCCGCCACCGACCGGGACGCCGCCGCCCTCGTCCGCTCCATCCGCACCGCGCCCCTGCTCTTCGGCTGGCGCGGCAGCGCGCCCGTGGACACCCCCGCCCTGGAGGAGCTGCTGCTGCGCGTCTCCCGGCTGGTCGACGAGCACCCCGAGGTCGCCGGGGTCTCCCTGGAGCCCGTGGTGGTCGCGACCGAGGGTCTGTCGGTGCTCAGCGCGCAGGTGCGGATCGCCCGCCCGCCGGTCAGGACCGACCTCGGGCCCCGCACGCTGCCGAGCTACTGACCGGCGCCGCGGGCAGCGGCCGTACGGAGCGGCTTGGGCGCCTCCTGCGGGCCTTAGGATGGACCCCATGGCGAAATCCGGTACGACGACCCAGGGGCTGCGCGCGGCGATCGAGCGCAGCGGCTACTACCCGGCCCTCGTGGCCGAGGCCGTGGAGGCCGCGGTGGGCGGCGAGCCGATCTCGTCGTACCTGGTCCACCAGGAGACCACCTTCGACTCCAACGAGGTGCGGCGGCACGTCACCGTCCTGGTCCTGACCGGCAACCGCTTCATCGTGAGCCACACCGACGAGCAGGCCGCCGACGCGGGCTCCCCGTCCCCGTACGCGACCACCTCGACCGAGTCGGTCAAGATCAGCGCGATCTCCTCCGTGGTCGTCAGCCGCGTCGTGGCGAACCCCGAGTCCTACACCCCCGGCACCCCGCCCCGCGAGGTCGTCCTGACCATCGGGTGGGGCGCGGTCTCCCGCATCGACCTGGAGCCGGCCGCCTGCGGCGACCCGAACTGTGACTCCGACCACGGCTACACCGGCAACTCAACCGCCGACGACCTGAGCCTGCGCGTCAGCGAGGCGGGCGACGGCCCCGAGGCCGTGCGCCAGACCCTCGCCTTCGCCCAGGCCCTGTCCGAGGCCACGGCCGCCACCGGCGCCCGCTGATGGTGCACTCAGCCTGGCAGGAGCCCGAGCCGGTACTCCTCGACCTCGACGGCGCGCCCGTGCCCCAGTACGGGTCGGGCTCGCTCGCCGACCTGCTGCCCACGCTCGCGGCCGGCCAGGGCGTGCCCGGGCTGACGGCCACGATCACCGAGCTGACCCCGGCCGACCGGAACTGCGTGTTCCTGATAGACGGACTCGGCTGGGAGCAGATCAAGGCGCACCCGGACGAGGCCCCGTACCTCACCTCGCTCCTCGGCAGCTCGCGCGGCGGCACCGGCCGCCCGCTGACCGCCGGCTTCCCGGCGACCACCGCCACTTCGCTGGCCTCGGTCGGTACGGGCCTGCCGCCGGCCCGGCACGGCCTGCCCGGCTACGCCGTCCGCAACCCCGCCGACGGTGAGCTGATGAACCAGCTGCGCTGGCGGCCCTGGACCGCGCCCGCCGTCTGGCAGCCGTACCCGACGGTCTTCCGCATGGCGCACGACGCCGGGGTGGCGACGGCCCAGGTGTCGTCCCCCGACTTCGCCCAGACGCCGCTGACCAAGGTCGCGCTGAGCGGCGGCACCTTCCACGGCCGGATCACCGGCGAGGAGCGGATGGACCTCGCGGCCGAGCTGCTCGGCGCCGGGGACCGCTCGCTGGTCTACACGTACTACAGCGAGCTGGACGGCGCCGGCCACCGGCAGGGCGTCGACTCGGACGCGTGGCGCGGCCAGCTCATGTACGTGGACCGGCTGGTCCAGCGGCTGGCGGAGCAGCTTCCGGCGCGGTCGGCGCTGTACGTCACGGCCGACCACGGCATGGTGGACATCCCGTTCGACGAGGAGTCCCGCTACGACTTCGACGAGGACTGGGAACTGAGCGCGGGCGTCGCGCTGCTCGGCGGCGAGGGCCGGGCGCGGCACGTGTACGCCGTACCGGGCGCGGAGGCCGACGTACTGACGGTCTGGCGCGAGGTGCTCGGGGACCGCTTCTGGGTGGCGAGCCGCGAGGAGGCCCTCGCCCTGGGCTGGTTCGGGGCGCCGGGGGAGTGCGACGAGCGCGTGCTGGGCCGGATCGGCGACGTGATCGCCGCGGCCCGGGACGACGTCGCGATCATCGCCTCCCGCACCGAGGTCAACGAGTCTGCCCTCACCGGCATGCACGGCTCGATGACCCCGGCGGAGCAGTTCGTGCCGCTCCTCGAAGTCCGCACCTGACGCCTGACGCCTGCCGCCTGACGCCACCGCGACCCGTCCCGCCTCTCCTCCCCGACCCGAAAGGTCAGCGCTTCCCCATGCCCGAGCTGGTGTTCTTCTCCGGAACGATGGACTGCGGAAAGAGCACTCTGGCGCTCCAGATCACGCACAACCGCTCGGCCCGTGGTCTGGTGGGCGTGATCTTCACGCGGCAGGACCGCGCCGGCGAGGGCAAGCTGTCGTCGCGGCTGGGGCTGGTGACGGACGCGGTCGAGGTCACCGACTCGATGGACGTGTACGCGTACCTGGTCAGGGAACTCTCGGCGGGCGGCAAGGCCGACTACGTGATCGTGGACGAGGCGCAGTTCCTGACGCCGGACCAGATCGACCAGCTGGCCCGGATCGTGGACGACCTGGACATGGACGTCTTCGCCTTCGGCATCACCACCGACTTCCGCACCAAGCTCTTCCCGGGCTCGCAGCGCCTGATCGAACTGGCCGACCGCATCGAGCAGCTCCAGGTCGAGGCCCTGTGCTGGTGCGGCGCCCGCGCCACGCACAACGCCCGCACGGTGGGCGGCGTCATGGTCGTGGAAGGCGAACAGGTCGTCGTCGGCGATGTGAACCGCCCCGCGGAGGAGATCGGCTACGAGGTCCTGTGCCGCCGCCACCACCGCCGCCACATGACCAGCGCCTCGGCCCACGCCAGCCCCCTCTCCCCGGACGTCCTCCCGGTCGCCTCCGGCTGACCCCCCGGTTCCGGGACTCTCCGGGCGGGCGCCCGGGAGCGGTGCCGGGGGTGCGTGGGCGGCCCTGGGCGGCGCGTGGCGGGGTCCGTTACGCGCCGCCGGGCGGCTGTTACTGCGCGGCCGGGAAGAGGTCGCGGAGCAGCTTCGCCTCGTCGTCGGTCAGCGCGATGCGGAACGTTTCGCGCAGGGTGTCGACGAGTTCGTCGGCGGACAGCCGGACGGTCTCCTTGCGGCCGTCCGGGAACGTGCGCACCAGTTCCTGGTTGCGCAGGCTGTAGCGCACGTGCGCCTCGGGCCGCTGCGCGACGAGCTGGCCCACGAAGGGCGAGCGCGGGTGCGTGGACGAGTAGTAGTTCGCCACCTGGAAGTCGATGGCGTGCTGCCGCTCAAGGCGGACCGCCCACACGTCGAACCAGCCGTCGGCGTGCTCGTTGCGCAGGATCCAGTCGTCGCCCTCCTGGTCCAGGCGCCAGGTCCAGTCGCCCGCCGACATCAGGCCGCCGGCCTCGAAGGGCACCGGCTCCAGCGGGCCCTCGTCGCCGAAGCCGACGTCCGCTATCCAGCGCCGCCCGTCCGCCTCGACCAGCAGGACGGTGTGGGAGCGCCAGCGGACCGGCGCGTTCCCGCGGCGTACGCGCGACAGCAGCCGGGAGACCGGGAAGCCGAGGCGCTCCAGGACGGCGGCGAACAGCAGGTTGTTCTCGTAGCAGTAGCCGCCGTGCCCCTCGCCGACCATCTTCCGCTGGATCGCGTCGATGTCGATGTCGATGGCGCCGCCGAGCGCCAGGGCGACGTTCTCGAAGGAGAACGTGGCGAGGTGCGCGCGGTGCAGCGCGCGGAGCGTGGCCGCGTCCGCGGTGCGCGGGCCGTCGTAGCCGACGCGGGCCAGGTAGGCGTCCAGGTCGAGCTTCTCGGCGCCCCAGTCCGGCTCGGTGCCGGGCTGTGCGGGTAGTGCGTCAATCTGCATGGTCATCTCCCGGTGTGGTGGGGTACGGGGCCCGCGCGCGGATCGTGCTCGCGTGCGCACCCAGCGGCCATGCTCCGGCAGGCGGCGGAGGAGCCGGGATCCGATTCCGGGAGTTTGTCAGGACTGTGGTCGGTTGCCGCCCGATGCCCGGTCCGGGCGCACCCGATGCCCGGTCCGGGCGCACCCGGAGCGGCGGTCCCGGTGCACCCGGAGCCGCGTACCGGGGTGGCGGGAGCCCCGCCGATGCCCTCCGCGGCGGCCGGCCCGAGGACCTGACGGACCCGCGCCCGCCCCTTTGACCCTGCCCGAGCCCGCTCCGCAACCTTCACAAAGGTTGGCCGGCGGGCTGTGCTCCGTCGCTGCGAAGAGAGCGCCAACCGCGAGCGTGCCCAGGTACGTTCCCCGGCCCTGGCCGCACAAAGGAGATTATTTCTGATGTCGAACACATCGGCCTCGGACAGCGAAACAGCCGCGGTCCGCACCACCGGAACAGTGGCGTCGAAACCGGCGGACGGCCTCACGGCCGAGGAGCGCGCCGAGCAGTTCCCCTTCGCCACGACCCTGGCGGTCCTCGCCCTCGCCGCCGTCGTCGTCGTCAGTCAGGGCTACGTGGCGATCCCGCTCATGCCGGACTTCGGCGAGGCGTGGGGCGTGTCCCAGGGGTCCGCGGCGTGGGCGACCACGGCGTTCTCCGCCGCCTACGCGTGCGCCTCCCTGGCGAGCGGCTTCCTCGCCGACCGGTACGGCCGTCGCAACGTCGTCGTCGCGAGCATCGCGATCATGGCCGTGATGACGGCGCTCGTGCCGCTCGCGTCCGATCTCGTGACCGGTTCCCTTCTGCGGGCCCTGCAGGGCTCCATGGCCGGTGTGTTCACGCCGGTGGTGTACATCTACCTGAGCGACCGGGTCCCGACGCGCCGGCTCGCCCTGGCCCTCACCGTGGTGTCCTGCGCGCTCGGCGTCGCGCTGTGCGTCGGCCAGGTCATGGCGCAGATCCTGGGCTCCTCGCTCGGCTGGCAGTCCGTGTTCTGGCTGGTGGCGCCGCTGCTGGCGGTCGTGGCGGCGGTCGCCTGGAAGGTCCTGCTGCCCGACGAGGCCCGGGACCTGCCCGCGCGCGGCGCCAAGGGCCCGTCCCCCGTCGGCGCCGTGCTGCGCAACGGCTCGATCGTCGCGCTCTTCGTGGCCTCCCTGGGCGTCCTCGGCAGCCTCACCGCGATCTACACCGGCGTGCAGCTCTACGGGCCGGCCGAGGTGGTCGGGAACCACGACACCATGCTGGCCCTCCGCGCCAGCGCCCTCCCCGCGATGGTCGGTGCCGTCTTCCTCGCCCCGGTCATGGGACGCCTGTCCGCGCTCACCCGGACGGTCATCGGCTTCGCGGTCGGCGCCGTCGGTCTGCTCGCGGCCGCCCTGTACGCCGACTCCGTGATCGGCCTGGGCGTCTCGCTCTTCGTCTACGTGCTGGCGATCTCCACCGTCAGCCCGGCCCTCGTGCAGGCCGTCGGCACCAGCGCCGGACCCGCCCGGGCCACCGCGACCGCGATCTACAGCTTCATCCTCAACGGCGGCGTGGCGCTGGGCGCCCAGATCCCGCAGGGCATGCCGGGTCTGTCCAGCCTGGCGCTGCTCCTCGCGGCCGCCCTGGTGGTCGGCATCGGGCTCGTCGGCCTCGCCGCCCGGTCCGCCCGCCGCCACGCAACCGCTTGACGAAGTCCCGCGGCAGGGAGAGGAGGTGGTGGCCCATTGGGTCCGTGAACCGTCAACCGAAGCGGACGTGACGCCCCTTGACCGGCGCCGTCCCACGCGAAGGCCACACAGAAGAACTTTCCACAGAGGGAGAGAGCAGTGACCACTCAGGAACAGTCGGCTCCGGAACTCATCCACGTCGCCCAGGGCGAGGGTGACACCCGGTGGGTATTCCGTGACCACTACACCTTCAAGGCGGAGAAGCAG
Source organism: Streptomyces sp. NPDC101132 (assembly GCF_044759225.1). Taxonomy (NCBI): domain Bacteria; kingdom Bacillati; phylum Actinomycetota; class Actinomycetes; order Kitasatosporales; family Streptomycetaceae; genus Streptomyces; species Streptomyces sp. NPDC101132. The sequence continues at coordinate 335,662 of NZ_JBIVYX010000007.1, read as the reverse complement.
GACACCGGCGGCGCGTTCGGCCTGCTGGAGGTCGTGCTGCACCCGGGTTCCGGCGCCCCGCCGCACACCCACCACGGCGAGGACGAGGCCTTCTACCTCCTTGAGGGCAGCCTGGAACTCCGCTGGGAGGGCCGCGTCGAGACGGCCGGACCGGGTTCGTTCGTCTTCCTGCCGCGCGGCAAGGCCCACACGTACAGCGTCCTCGGCGACACCCCGGTGAAGATGCTCGCCTGGTACACGCCCGGTGGCACCGAGGGCTACTTCAAGAAGCTCGGCATCTCGGCCGCCAACGGCGTGCCGCGCCCGCCGGCCGAGCAGTTCGACATCGACGCCAAGGACGCCAGCGTGGTCGCCCTGGAGTTCGACGTCATCCGCTAGTCCGGTCCGATGCCCGGCAGCCCTGCTGTCCGACGCCCGCCGGCCGGGTGTGAAGACCGCGGTCGGCGGCCGGGCGTGACGACCAGGCGGGGGGGGGGGGGGGGGGCGCGGGGGGCGGCCCCCCCCCGGCGGGGGGGGGGGCCCGCGGCGGGGGCGCGGGGGGCCCGCCCCCCCCGGGGGGGGGGCGGCCCCCCCCCCCCCCCCCCCCCGCCCGCCGTCGTCGTCAGCGCTCCGTACGGATGATCGTGAAGACCGCGCCCTCGGGGTCCGCGACCGTGGCCAGGCGGCCGCTCGCGCCCTCGCGCGGCGGCTGGATCACGTGGCCGCCCAGGTCCACGACCTGCCGGGTCGCCTCGTCGGGGTCGGTCACCTCGAAGTACGTCATCCAGTGCGCCCCCCGGTCGTGCGGCAGGGCCCGGCCCACGCCGTGCACCGCGCACACGGGGCGGCCCTCCAGGTGCAGGGTGACGTAGTCGAAGTCCGCCGACACCAGCGCCTCCAGCTCGTGCCCGAAGACGCTCTGGTAGAACTTCGCCACCGTCGAGGTCTCCTGGGTCACCAGCTCGTTCCACACCGGCGTGCCCGGCACCCCGGTCAGGCGCGAGCCGACGTGCGCGGAGGCCTGCCAGATGCCGAAGACCGCGCCCACCGGGTCCGAGCAGATCGCCATCCGCCCCGCGTGGTCCGCGTCCAGCGGGCCGACCGCCACCGTGCCGCCGCAGCTGCGGATCAGTTCGGCCGTCGTGTCCGCGTCGTCCGTGGCCAGGTACGGGGTCCAGGCGGTCGGCAGGTGCCGGTCGGGCGGCAGCTGCCCGATGCCCGCGACCTCCTTGCCGTCCAGCCGTGCCCGCACGTACGGGCCCAGCTGCCCGGGGCCGGGCACGTACTCCCAGCCGAAGAGGGAGCTGTAGAACTCCTGGGTCGTCGTGAGGCCGTGCACCATCAGGCTGACCCAGCACGGGGTGCCGGGGGAGCGCCGCATCGCCTGCTCGGTCATGGTGACGATGGTGGCACTCCCCGCCGCGCCGCGCGCCCCGGCCGCGCCGCCTTTCCGGCCCGCGGGACAGAGATGTCCGAATCGATGCCCCCGGGCGATTTCGTGCCTGTTACGCCGGGCGTGGCGGCTGGAGGAGGATGTGCCCATGAACCCGATCATTTCCGCTTCCGAGCTCCTGGCCGCGACGGCCGGTCCCGCGCGGCCCGTGCTGCTGGACGTCCGCTGGCAGCTGGGCGGTCCCGACCTGCGGGCCGAGTACGAGGCCGGGCACGTCCCGGGCGCGGTCTACGTCGACCTGGACCGCGAACTGGCAGGTCCGCCCGGTGCCGGCGGCCGCCACCCGCTGCCCGACCCCGAGGCCTTCGGCGCGGTGATGCGCCGGGCCGGCGTGGGCCGGGAGACCCCGGTGGTCGTGTACGACGGGGGCCTGGGCTGGGCCGCGGCTCGCGCCTGGTGGCTGCTGCGCTGGACGGGGCACGAGGACGTCCGTGTGCTGGACGGGGGCCTGGGTGCGTGGGTGGCCGCGGGCGGTGCCCTGTCGGCAGAGATCCCGTCGCCGGCCGAGGGTGATTTCAAGCCAAGTCCGGGTGCGGTGGGCCTGCTGGACGCCGAGGGCGCCGCGGAGCTGGCTCGCGCAGGTGTGCTGCTGGACGCCCGGGCGGGTGAGCGGTACCGGGGCGACGTCGAGCCCATCGACCCCGTCGGCGGTCACATCCCCGGCGCGCTCTCGGCGCCGACCACCGACAACGTGGGGGACGACCGGCGCTTCCTGCCCGCGCCGGAGCTCGCGGCGCGCTTCTCGGCGCTCGGAGCGGACGGGGCGCGCCCGGTGGGCGTGTACTGCGGGTCGGGGGTGTCCGGCGCCCACGAGGTGCTGGCGCTGGCGGTGGCCGGGGTGCCGGCCGCGCTGTACGCCGGCAGCTGGTCGGAGTGGTGCTCCGACCCGTCCCGGCCGGTGGCGACGGGCCCGGACCCGCAGTAGGCGTCGCGCGGGGGCGTGCGCGCGTACGGGCCCGGCACCGCGCCACTCGCGGTACCGGGCCCGTACGCCCTGACTGTCCGCCGGGGTCGCGGACGCGGCCCCGGCTGCTGCTACTCCTGCTTCTTGCGGCGCGTGCCGAAGACGATCTCGTCCCAGCTCGGCACGGCCGCGCGGCGGCCGGGACGGACGCCGTCCGCCTCGGCCTGCCGGTCGGTCGTCCCGATCAGCCGCTCCCGGTGGCCCGCCACCGAACGCGGCATGAGCACGTCCGCGTACGCCGCCCCGGCCCCGGCCGACGCGGCGGGGGCGGCCGCGGCCGCTTCCTCCGCCTCGGCCTCGGACTCCTCGGCCTGCGCGGTCCGCTCCGGTACGACGAGGTCGCCCCGGAAGCTCGGAACCGCCTCCAGCAGGCTGGTCAGCGAGTCCCGCTCCTCCTCCGGTTCGGGAGCCGGCGCGGGGGCCCGCTCCAGCTGCCGGTCCAGGGCGCGGTCCAGTGGCCGGTCCCGCGGCAGCCGCGCGATCCGCGGCACGAACGGGAAGCTCGGCTCCGGCGCCGGAAGGTCGTCGGCCTCGCCGATCAGTGAGCGCGCCTCGTCGTCGACGGCCTGGACGAGCCGCCGGGGCGGGTCGTACGTCCAGCTCGCCGAGTGCGGCTCGCCCGCCACCCGGTAGACCAGCAGGACCTCCCAGGTGCCGTCGTCGCGGCGCCAGGAGTCCCACTGCACGGAGTCCTTCTCGGCCCCGCGCAGCAGCAGCCGCTCCTGCACGGCGTCGCCGAGCTGGGGTCCGGTGTTCTCGCCGGGCCGGCGCACGGGCGTCTTGCGGGCGCGCTCGGCCATGAAGGCGCGCTCGGCGAGCACGGGTCCCTCGAAGCGGCGCACCCGGTCGACCGAGATGCCGGCGAGCTGTGCGACCTCCTCAGCGGAGGCACCGGCACGTATCCGCGCCTGGATGTCGCGGGGGCGGAGGTGGCTCTCCACCTCGATCTCGATCTGGCCGAGCCGGGCCCGGTCGTTGCGCACGGCCGCGCGCAGCCGCTCGTCGATCGGAAGGGTGTACTCCGTGCCGTCCGCAGCCTTGAGCACCAGTCGTGTGCCGTCATTCGAGACGGCCACGACACGCAGTTCGGGCATGGGGACCTCCCGGGTGGTGCCTGCCGACGTCACGTGCGTCGCTGCTTCCGCTAGTCGAGTGTGGCCTGCCCGGGTGCAGCCTGCCACAACCTTGCCGAGTTAAACCGGCGTGTCGGGCATGCGCCCTTGATCGCCGTTATGGCACGGTTACCTGTTCGCCACTCATAGTGACGACGTGGTCACTCTGTGCAGCGGGGCACCGTACGAACCCACGGCTTCGCCGGTTGCGAGCGCCGTTTCTCCGAAGACCGGCCCCCTCTCCCGAGTCCGGGCATCCGAAAGGAAGCGCGGTCCCAGGGCTCGCCACAGTACTCCATTCGGGCCACCTGGGTGGACCGCCGCGCCGCCGAACTTGTCCCGCGGCAGGGGAGTTGGGGCATGGGATTCCTTAGGCGGGCCTGATGGACGGGCGTTTTCTGGTGTCTTGATTCACAGAATCCCTCTCGGTGGAACTATCCGCTTCGCCCACATGTCAGTAACTGCTGTAAGTGGAGTGGTCGGTGACGGCAGAGGCTGGGGATGGGTCGGAAAACGGACACCGCGTCGGCTGGGACGACGGCGACGGGAGTGACGGATCGGCAGGCGCGCGCCGAGGGCGCGGACGGGGCGCACGCGGACGGCGCGGACAACAAGCGCCTCGACCTGAGCGTGGCCCAGGTCGCGGGCAGCTCCCTCGCCACCGTCGCCGCCGCCTACCTCGCGTCGAAGATGGGCGTCTACGGGACCATCCTGGGCGCCGGCGTCGTCAGCGTCGTCGCCACCGCGGGCGGACCGGTCATCCAGCACCTCTTCAAGCGCACCGGCGAGACCCTCAGGGAGACCGGCGAGGCCGCCCGCCCCAAGGGCCGGCAGGTGCCGGTGGCGGACGACGACGCGTGCACCCGCCCGATGCCGTCCGCCGGTCCGGCCGACCCGCCGCCCCGCCACGACCGGACCATGGTGCTCGGCGCGGTGGGACCGCCGGACGCCACCCGTGCCATGGACGCCGTACCGCACGGGCCGGGTCCCTCGGCCGGCCCGCCGGCGGAGTTCGGCACGGCCACCACGCACGGCACCCGGGTGCGCGGCTGGAAGGCCAAGGCGGTCGCCGCCGCCCTGGTCTTCGGGGTCTCAATGGGCGGCATAGCCGCGTACGAGCTGGTCTCCGGCAACACCTCCACCTTCGGCGGCGTCACCACCGGCGGCACCAGGTCGCAGCAGCACCGCACCACCCCGGAGGACGCACCTCCGGGGAACGGGCGGGAGGAGCCGGGGCGCACGCACTCCGGGACCCCGGCGCCCGACCGGTCGCGGCCGGGCGGCGCCACCCCCGGCCGGAGCGGCGGGCCGGCACCGTCGCAGTCCGCGGAACCGACCCCGGAGCCCACCCCGCCGACCCCCACGCCCAGCCCGCCCGGGCCCACCCCGACCCCGACCCCGGGCCCCGGGAAGTCGACGGGATCGCAGACCGGCCCCGGCCCGGCCGACGGCGGCACGGGCCCGGCCGCGGACGCGGACCCGGATCCGGCGGGCGGCGGGAACTAGCACCCGCCGCGGAGGCCCGGCCGCCTCAGTCGCCCAGTACCCGGCGCAGGTAGTCGTTGCCGAACACCCGGTCCGGGTCCAGCCGGTCCCGCACCGCGGTGAACTCGCCGAACCGCGGGTAGACCTCGGAGAAGTACGCCGCGTCCCGGGTGTGCACCTTGCCCCAGTGCGGACGGCCCCCGTGCGCGGTGAAGATGCGCTCGGCCGCGGTGAAGTACGCCTGGTACGGCGTGCCCTTGTACATGTGGACGGCGACGTACGCCGTCTCGCGCCCGGACGCGGTGGACAGCGCGATGTCGTCGGCCGGGGCCGTGCGCACCTCCACGGGGAAGCTGATCCGCAGGTCCGAGGCGTCGACCATGGCCCGCAGCTCGCGCAGCGTGCCGACGGCAGCCTCGCGCGGCAGGGCGTACTCCATCTCCACGAACCGCACCCGGCGCGGGCTGGTGAACACCTTGTACGGGATGTCCGTGTACGTCCGCGCGGACAGTGCCCGGCTCGCGACGCGGGCGATCGACGGGATCGTCGCCGGCACCGCCCGGCCGAGCGAACAGGCGGCCTGGAAGACGCCGTTGGAGAGCAGCTCGTCCTCGATCCAGCCGCTCACCGGGCCGTTGGGGGCGGCGGGGCCCGCGCTGCGGTTGTTCCGCTTGGTGTTGCAGTTGCCGGTGTGCGGGAACCAGTAGAACTCGAAGTGCTCGTTCTCGGCCCAGTGCTGCTCGAACTCGTCCGTCACCCGCTCGAAGGACATCGGCTCCTCGCGCGCGGTGAGCAGGAAGAGCGGCTCCACGGCGAAGGTGATCGAGGTGACGATGCCCAGCGCGCCGATGCCGACCCGGGCGGCCGCGAAGACCTCCGGGTTCTCCTTCTCGGAACAGGTCAGCAGCTCCCCGTCGGCCGTGACCAGGTCCAGGGACCGGATCTGGGCGGCTATGGAGGCGGAGTCGCGGCCGGTGCCGTGCGTCCCGGTGCTCGTGGCGCCGGAGACGGTCTGCTCCATGATGTCGCCCATGTTGGTGAGCGACAGGCCCTCCCGGGCGAGGGCCGCGTTCAGGTCCTTCAGGGCCGTGCCGGCCGCGACCGTCACCGTGCCCGCCTCGCGGTCGATGCGCTGGATGCCGGCCAGGGCCTGGGGGCGCACCAGCACCCCGTCCGTGGCCGCCGCCGAGGTGAAGGAGTGGCCGGTGCCGACCGCCTTCACCTTCAGCCCGTCGGCCGCGGCGCGGCGCACGGCCTCCCGGACCTCCTCGACGGTGCGGGGCGCGACCACGCGCGCGGGCCGCGCGGTGACGTTGCCGGCCCAGTTACGCCACGTGCCGGGCGTCGTCGCGCCGGCCGTCCTCGTGCTGCTCTGCGTGCCCATCGGGTTCCTCCCCTAGCGCAGGCCTCGTCAGCCTGCGGTAACCCGCGAACGCGACCGCCGCCGCGGCGGCCCCTGCCGAGATCGACACCACGAACGCGCTCCGCGCACCGGCCGCGTCGATCACCCAGCCGGCCACGGAGGACCCGAGCGCGACGCCGACGGCCAGGCCCGTACCCACCCAGGTCATGCCTTCGGTCAGCTTCGCGCGCGGTACGTGCGTCTCGATCAGGGCCATCGTGGTGACCATCGTGGGAGCGATGGCGAGGCCCGCGACAAAGAGCGCCACGGCCAGAAACGGAAGGTTCCCGGCCAGTAGGAGGGGGATCATACTCACGGCCATCGCACAGATGCCCAGGACCCAGGTCCTTTCCTTGCGGCCCTTCAGCCGCACCAGACCGAAGAGCAGTCCGGCGAGGCAGGACCCCAGCGCCCAGACCGCGAGGACCACGCTGGCCGCCGCCTGGTTGCCGCGCTCCTCGGCGAAGGCCACGGTCACCACGTCCACCGAGCCGAAGATGGCGCCGGTCGCCACGAAGGTCGCCACCAGCACCTGGAGGCCCGGGGCGCGGAGCGCGGAGCTCCGGTCGGCGCCCGGCTCGCGCGGGTGGGGGACGGGCTCCGTGGCGCGCTGGGCGGTCAGCCAGAACAGGCCGATCAGCAGCGAGACCGTCGCGATCAGCGGCCCGGCCTCGGGGAACCAGACGGTGGACAGCCCGATGGAGGCGATCGGGCCGACGATGAAGCAGACCTCGTCCATCACGGACTCGAAGGAGTACGCGGTGTGCAGCCGGTCCGGCGAGTCCCGGTAGAGCGCCGCCCAGCGGGCCCGGAGCATGGCGCCCGCGCTGGGCACCGCTCCGGCGCAGGCGGTGAAGGCGAAGAGCACCCAGTCCGGCGCCCCCTCCCGCGCCGACACGAGCAGGCCCGCCACGGCGGCCACCGATATGAGCGCTGCCGGACGCAGTACCCGGCGCTGGCCGTACTGGTCCACCAGCCGGGAGACCTGCGGGCCGAGCACGGCGGCGGACAGCGCCAGCGTGGCCGTGAGGGCTCCCGCCAGGCCGTAGCGTCCGGTGAGCCGGGAGATCATCGTGACGATGCCGATGCCGAGCATCGAGAGGGGCAACCGCCCGAAGAATCCGGCGACCGTGAACGCCCGGGTGCCGGGCGCCGCGAAGATCGCGCGGTAGGGACTGGGCAAGGGGCCCTCCGTAAGGGACGTAGATGGCCCGTACAGGTTACGTGCGCCGGGTACGGGGCGGCAGGGGGTTTCCCGGGGGAAAGAAGTTAGGTGAACCTTACCTGCGGTCCCGTGGCGGGGCGGTTACCGGGTGTCCGAGCCGGGTGGCAGGATTCGGGACATGCCAGACCAGCTCGCGACTCCCGAAACCGCCGCCGACGCCCGCCCGTACGACGCCCTCCTGCTGCTCTCCTTCGGCGGCCCCGAGGGCCCCGACGACGTGGTCCCCTTCCTGGAGAACGTCACCCGGGGCCGGGGCATCCCGCGCGAGCGCCTCAAAGAGGTCGGGCAGCACTACTTCGGCTTCGGCGGGGTCAGCCCCATCAACGACCAGAACCGCCGCCTGCTGGACGCCCTGCGCAAGGACTTCGCGGAGCACGGCCTGGACCTGCCGGTGTACTGGGGCAACCGCAACTGGGCCCCGTACCTCACCGACACCCTGCGCGAGATGGTCCGCGACGGCCGCCGCCGCATCGCCGTCCTGGCCACCAGCGCGTACGCCTCGTACTCCGGCTGCCGGCAGTACCGCGAGAACCTGGCCGACTCGCTCGCCGCCCTCGCCGAGGAGGGCCTGGAGCTGCCGCGCGTCGACAAGCTGCGGCACTACTTCAACCACCCCGGATTCGTCGAGCCCATGATCGACGGCGTGGTCGCCTCCCTCGCGGAGCTGCCCGAGGACGCCCGGGACGCCGCCCGCCTCGTCTTCACCACCCACTCCATCCCCACCGCCGCGGCCGACGCCTCCGGCCCGGCCGGGGAGCACACCGAGCACGGCGAGGGCGGCGCGTACGTCCGGCAGCACCTGGACGTCGCCCGGCTGATCGCGGACGCCGTGGCCGCCCGGACCGGCGTCGCGCACGCCTGGGACCTCGTCTACCAGTCCCGCAGCGGCGCCCCGCACATCCCGTGGCTGGAGCCGGACATCTGCGACCACCTGGAGGCCCTGCACGGTTCCGGGACCCCGGCGGCCGTGATGGTCCCCATCGGCTTCGTCTCCGACCACATGGAGGTCCTGTACGACCTCGACACCGAGGCCACCGCCAAGGCCGCGGAACTGGGCCTGCCGGTCGCCCGCTCGGCCACCGTCGGCGACGACCCCCGCTTCGCGGCCGCCGTGCGCGACCTCGTGGTCGAGCGGGCCGCCGTCGAGCGCGGCGAGGAGGCCGAGCGCTGCTGGGTCGGCAGGCTGGGGGCCGGCCACGACCGGTGCCCCGTGGGCTGCTGCCCGGCCCGGGCGCCCCGCCCGGCCGCCGCCGGCGAGGACAGCCCGTACGCCTGACGCCCGCACCCGCCCGCCCGCTGAGGGGAGATCCATGACAGACCCGCTCAACGCCGAACTGCTCGGCATCGCCCTGGAGGCCGCCCGGCAGGCCGGAGAGCTGCTGCGCGACGGCCGCCCCGCCGACCTCGGCGTGGCCGCCACCAAGTCCAGCCCGATCGACGTCGTCACCGAGATGGACATCGCCGCCGAGAAGCTGATCACCGGCTACCTCGGGGCCCATCGGCCCGACGACGGCCTCCTCGGCGAGGAGGGCGCCAGCAGCACGGGCACCAGCGGGGTGCGCTGGATCGTCGACCCGCTCGACGGCACGGTGAACTACCTCTACGGGCTGCCGTCCTGGGCGGTCTCCATCGCCGCCGAGTACCACGGCGAGACGGTGGTCGGCGTGGTGGCCGTGCCGATGCGCGGCGAGACGTACCACGCGGTGCTCGGCGGCGGCGCCTGGCTGGCCGGCGGCGGGCCGCTGCGCTGCCGGGCCGCCGCGCCCCTGGACCAGGCACTGGTCGCCACCGGCTTCAACTACGTGCAGACCGTCCGCGCCCACCAGGCGGACGTCGCCCAGCGGCTGATCCCGCTGGTCCGGGACATCCGGCGCGGCGGCTCGGCTGCCGTGGACCTCTGCGACGTCGCCGCCGGGCGGCTCGACGGCTACTACGAGCGGGGCCTCCACCCGTGGGACCTGGCCGCCGGCGACCTGATCGCCCGGGAGGCCGGCGCGCTGACCGGCGGACGGCCGGGACTGCCCCCGTCGGGCGAGCTGGCCGTGGCGGCCACCCCGGCCGTCTTCGGGCCCCTCCAGGGCCTGCTGGACGAGGCGGGGGCCTGGCACGACTGAACCGCCCGCCGGCCCGGCGTCCCGCCCGGGACCCGTACGCGCACGCACGGGGGCCCCGGTACCGTCCCGCGGTACCGGGGCCCCCGTGTCGTGCGTCGTGACGGACCGAGCGGCTACGAAGGTTCCGGAAGGTCCGGAATCGCCTCGGACGCCTCTCGTGCGGCCGGTGCGCGCTATGCGGCGCTGACCTGCACGCCGTGCTCGGCGGCGAGGCGGTGCAGGTCCTCCAGCTCGGCCTGCTCGACTTCGGCGAGGAAGTCGTCGCCCGTCTCGCGCGCCTGCGTGAGGTCGGACTCCGTGGTCTTGATGCGCTGCAGAAGACCTGCGGTGAATGCGTCCATGGTGCGCCCCCTCTTCGTGGGTCGGGGTCGGTGGCACGGGGGTGCCGGGGGTTCGGTCGCCCGGCACGGGGGTGCCGGGGGGCCCATCGCCGGTCACCAGGACGCGTGGGTCTGCCACGGCCGGGTGATCGAGGGTGTGACCCCCTCCTCCCCGCCCCCCGGAACGCAGAAACCTCGCAGGGCGCGGGAATCCTCGCCTCCGGCCTCCGCAGTGGGTCGCCCAGTGACGCCTTACAGCCGGTTTACCGGAGAAAAGGGCAGGATGGACGCGCAACAGACGCTGCCCCCCACGGGCCCATGAGGAAGGAAATCGACGTGCGCGTACTCGTCGTCGAGGACGAGCAGCTGCTCGCCGATGCGGTGGCCACCGGACTGCGCCGTGAGGCCATGGCCGTGGACGTCGTGTACGACGGCGCGGCCGCCCTGGAGCGCGTCGGCGTGAACGACTACGACGTGGTCGTCCTCGACCGCGACCTCCCCCTGGTCCACGGCGACGACGTCTGCCGCAAGATCGTCGAGCTGGGCATGCCCACCCGGGTCCTGATGCTGACCGCCTCCGGCGACGTCAGCGACCGTGTGGAGGGCCTGGAGCTCGGGGCGGACGACTACCTCCCCAAGCCCTTCGCCTTCAGCGAGCTGACGGCCCGGGTGCGGGCGCTGGGCCGGCGTACGACCGTCGCCCTGCCCCCCGTCCTGGAGCGCGCCGGCATCAAGCTCGACCCGAACCGCCGCGAGGTCTTCCGGGACGGCCGCGAGGTGCAGCTCGCGCCCAAGGAGTTCGCGGTGCTGGAGGTGCTCATGCGCAGCGAGGGCACCGTCGTCTCGGCCGAGCAGCTGCTGGAGAAGGCATGGGACGAGAACACCGACCCCTTCACCAACGTGGTGCGCGTGACCGTCATGACCCTGCGCCGCAAGCTGGGCGAGCCGCCGGTGATCGTGACCGTGCCCGGTTCCGGATACCGGATCTGACGGCGGTGGCATCGACCCCCGCGCCGCCACCGGCGCCTCCGAAGCCCACCTGGGACCCCGGCCAGCCCGAGGGTCCCTTCCCTTGGCTCAGGCCGACCATCCGGATACGCCTGACGCTGCTCTACGGCGGCATGTTCCTGATCGCCGGGATCCTGCTGCTGTCGATCATCTACCTGCTCGCCGCCCAGGCGGTGCACGGGGGCAGCTTCCCGCCGTTCAAGATCGTCGGCGGGCAGAAGATCGAGGTCACCAGCGCGACCTGCCCCGGGGTGGGCGGCGACCAGACCATCGACCAGTTCAACCAGGCCATCTCCGCCTGCATGGACCAGCAGAAGAAGCAGGTCCTGGACGACCTGCTGAGCCGCTCCCTGATGGCGCTGCTGGGCCTGAGCATCATCGCCTTCGCCTTCGGCTACGCGATGGCCGGCCGGGTCCTCTCGCCCCTGGGCAAGATCACCCGTACCGCCCGGCGCGTGGTCGGCTCGGACCTCTCCCGGCGGATCGAGCTGGACGGACCGGACGACGAGCTCAAGGAGCTCGCCGACACCTTCGACGAGATGCTGGACCGGCTGGAGCGGGCCTTCACGGCCCAGCAGCGGTTCGTCGGGAACGCCTCCCACGAGCTGCGCACCCCGCTGGCCATCAACCGCACGCTGCTGGAGGTGCACCTCTCGGACCCCGGGGCGCCCGTGGAGCTCCAGCAGCTGGGCAGGACGCTGCTGGCCACCAACGAGCGCAGCGAGCAGCTCGTGGAGGGCCTGCTGCTGCTCGCCCGCAGCGAGAACCAGATCGTCGAGCGCAAGCCCGTGGACCTGGCCGAGGTCGCCTCCCGCGCCATCGACCAGGCGCGCGCCGAGGCCGACGCCAAGGGCGTGGAGATCCGCGGGGAGCGCGCCCTGGCCGTGGTGCAGGGCAACGGCGTGCTGCTGGAGCGGATCGCCCTGAACCTGGTCCAGAACGCCGTCCGGTACAACGTCCCGGAGGACGGCTGGGTCGAGGTGACCACCGAGGTCCAGCACGGCCAGGCGGTCCTGGTGGTGTCGAACACGGGTCCCGTGGTTCCCGCATACGAGATCGACAACCTCTTCGAACCGTTCCGGCGGCTGCGCACCGAGCGGACCGGCAGCGACAAGGGCGTCGGGCTGGGTCTTTCCATCGCCCGCTCGGTCGCCCGGGCGCACGGCGGACGGATCGTCGCGGAGCCCCGGGAGGGCGGTGGCCTGGTGATGCGTGTCACGCTGCCCATCTAGCATCCGGACGGAATTTCGCCCTGAGCGAAATCGGGTACGGTGGCGAGAGGTCGATTTCTGTGTGATCGATCACATTGTGCCGTGCCGGGTCCTGTACGTTCAGTGACCCTCTGGGGTGCCGGAAAGCCCGGGAAAGTCCGGGTTTCCGGCCCCCCGAATGGCGGGAAATACACGGGGTGGCACCGATGCGGCGCGACCGTCGAACCGTGTACGGTCCCGCTCGACATCCCCGCCGATCGCTCCTTCAGGCGTGCGGCTGGGTGTCGATTGAGTAACAGACCTTGATGTGAGGCAAAATCTCCGCCTCAGGTCGGGCACAAGTCCGGCCTCTCGCGCGTTACGTGCGCTGAGACACCGCCAACACCCAGAGGGGGAGAGCGACTATGGCAACGGACTACGACACCCCACGCAAGACCGACGACGACGTCGACAACGACAGCCTCGAAGAGCTGAAGGCCCGGCGCAGCGACAAGCAGAGCTCGTCCATCGAGATGGACGACTTCGAGGCCGCTGAGGGCATGGAGCTGCCGGGCGCCGACCTCTCCAACGAGGAGCTGGCCGTCCGGGTGCTGCCCAAGCAGGCTGACGAGTTCACCTGCATGAGCTGCTTCCTGGTCCACCACCGCAGCCAGCTGGCACGCGAGAAGAACGGCCAGCCGATCTGTCGCGACTGCGACTGACAGCCGCCGTGGCAGGCTCGACGCCGTCCCGGAAGCGCCGCTTCCGGAGGCAGCAGGGTTCAGCGGAGGCGTACGACAGCGGCACGGGCCCGGAGACGGGTCACGACGCCGGCGACGTACCCTCCGCCCCGCCGCCCGCCGTCACGGAGGGCACCACGGGGCCCCGAGGCGCGGCCGGGGCTCGCCTGCGCGCCGCCGTCAAGGACGGCGTACGCAAGGGCGGAGAAGGTGCCCTCACGGGCGCCCGCACGGTCATCGCGTACCTCGCCGACCGGGTCATCGAGATCGCCCCGCGCGTCCGCGTACGGGACCTCGACACCCTGCGCGCGCAGTTCCCCGGACTCGACGCCGACCAGCTCGCCGACAAGCTGATCGCGGGCGCCTGCAACGCCACGTCCACGGTCGGCGCGAGCATCGGGGCGGCGGCCATGCTGCCGGTGCCGCCCGCCATGCCGACCGAGCTGGCCGCCGAGATCACCGGCGTCGCCGCCATCGAGCTGAAGCTCGTCGCGGAACTCCACGAGGTCTACGGCCGCCGGCCCCCCGGCGGGCTCAGGGAGCGCAGCCTGGCCTACCTCGGCGCCTGGACCGAGGAACGCGGCATCGACGTCACCAAGCCCACGACCATCAACGCGGCGCTCGGCGGGCAGATGAAGCGCGAACTCCGCCAGCAGATCATGAAGCGGATGGTCCGGAACCTCCCGAACCTGATGCCCTTCATGATCGGAGCCGCCGTCGGCGCCGCGATGAACCGGCGCGACACCAGGAAGCTCGCCGAGAAGGTCCGCGGCGACCTGCGCGCCAACGCCGTCCCCTGGGCCCTGCTCAAGCAGCTCCCGCCCCTGGAGGAACCGGCGCACCCCCTGCCGCCCGCGGCCGGGCACAACACCCACGCCCTGGAGCCGGGCCCCGGCGAGTGAGCCCCGCCCCCGAGGGGCTCAGGCGCCCCGCGCCGCCCGCAGCGCCGCGGCCAGGGCCTCCGGCTCGCGCGTGGACACGTACACGTACGGGGTCGGGTCGGCCGGATCCGTGACCGGCACCCGCAGCGCCGTCGGCACGTAGCTGCGCATCAGCATGAACGCCCGCGGATCGGCCTTGTGCGTCCGCCAGGCCCGCGCCTCCGCCGCGTCCAGCACCTCCGGCTCCCCGAGAGCCGTCACCGGGATCCGGGCCTCGCCCGCGGCCAGCGAGCCGCCCACCACGCGCACGCGCGCGGAACCGTACGAACTCACCAGCACCCCCGCCAGCGCCGTCCCGCCGACCAGCCCGGCCACCATCGGCAGCAGGCCCAGCGGCAGCATGATCAGCGCGCCGGAGACGCCGACGAGAGCGGTGATCGCCCACCAGGAGCGGGGAGCGGTGAGGCGTTCGTCGTGGTGCGCGGGGGAGAGCTGCATGACCCCAAGCTTGGCACGGGGCGACCGGCGGGTAGCCGCGCGGGTAAGGTCTGCGCCTGTGAGTGGACGAAACACAGCCTTGACGCCCCCTGCCGACGCCGTGGCGCCGGTGCGGCACCCCGACGCCCCGGCCCCCGGTGAGCTCCTCGGTGCGCACTACGACCACTGTTTCGGCTGCGGCGGGGGCCAGCCGCACGGCCTCCACCTGGAGGCACGGGCCGGCGAGGGCGTCAGCGTCACCGCGGAGTTCACGGTCAAGCCGGCGCACCAGGGCGCCCCCGGCCTCGCGCACGGCGGCGTGCTGGCCACCGCCCTCGACGAGACGCTCGGCTCGCTGAACTGGCTGCTGCGGGTCATCGCGGTGACCGGCCGGCTGGAGACCGACTTCGTGCGCCCCGTCCCGGTCGACACCGTCCTCCACCTGGAGGCCGAGGTCACGGCCGTGGCCGGGCGGAAGATCTACTCCACCGCCGTGGGCCGGATAGGCGGCCCGGAGGGCCCGGTCGCCGTCCGCGCCGACGCCCTCTTCATCGAGGTCAAGGTCGACCACTTCATCGAGAACGGTCGGCCCGAGGAGATCCAGGCGGCGATGGCCGACCCGGACCAGGTCAGGCGCGCCCGCGCCTTCGAGGTGAACCCCTGATGTCCTTCAACCACGCACCCCTCGACGTGCTGATCAAGCGCGTCGACCCGGAGGTGCCCCTGCCCGCCTACGGCCACCCCGGCGACGCGGGCTGCGACCTCGTCACCACCGAGGCCGCCGAGCTGGCCCCCGGCGAGCGCACCGTACTCCCCACCGGGGTGTCCATCGCGCTGCCCGACGGGTACGCCGCCTTCGTGCACCCGCGTTCCGGACTCGCGGCCCGCTGCGGGCTCGCGCTCGTGAATGCCCCGGGGACGGTGGATGCCGGGTACCGTGGGGAGATCAAGGTGATTGTGGTCAACCTCGACCCCCGTGAAAGCGTGCGGTTCGAGCGGTTCGACCGCATTGCCCAACTGGTCGTCCAGCGGGTCGAGAAGGTGCGCTTCCACGAGGTGGCGGAACTTCCCGGCTCGGCACGTGCCGAGGGGGGATTCGGATCGACCGGCGGTCACGCGGCCGTGTCCGGATCCGGCGCTGGGCAGCAGGGTGGGAATGGCTACGCTTCGGTCGTATCCGACCGGGAAGGACAGTGACGTGTTCGGACGTCGCAAGAAGAGCAGCGCCGCCGAGAGTGTGGCGGGCGAGGCCGAGCAGGTCGTCGACGGCGTCGAGCAGGACGCCGATGAGCTCGCCGGGCCCGCCGCGGGCGAGCAGCGCAGGGTGAACCTGCCGCCGGCCCCGCGGCCCGACGGCCCGTGGGACATCTCCGAGGTCGGCGCGCCCGCCGAGGGCCGCGTGGACCTGGGCGGCATCTACGTGCCCGGTGTCGAGGGCATGGAGCTGCGGGTGGAGGTCGCCGGGGACGCGATCGTCGCCGCGACCGTGGTGCTGCGCGACAGCGCGATCCAGCTGCAGGCCTTCGCCGCCCCCAAGAAGGAGGGCATCTGGGGCGAGGTCCGCGAGGAGATCGCCTCGGGCATCACCCAGCAGGGCGGTCTCATCGACGAGGTCGAGGGCCCGCTGGGCTGGGAGCTGCGCGCGCAGGTCCCCGTACAGCTGCCGGACGGCACCGGTGGTGTCCAGCTGGTGCGGTTCGTCGGTGTCGACGGCCCCCGCTGGTTCCTGCGCGGTGTGATCTCCGGCCAGGGCGCGGTGCAGCCCGAGGCCGCCGGTCTGCTGGAGCAGATCTTCCGTGACACCGTCGTGGTGCGCGGCGAGGGCCCGATGGCCCCGCGCGACCCGATCGTCCTCAAGCTGCCGAACGACGCGCAGATGGTGCCGGACGGCGTGCAGACCGAGGACCAGGAGGGCTCCCGCTTCTCCGGCGGCATGGGCCAGCTGGAGCGCGGCCCGGAGATCACCGAGGTCCGCTAGCCGCCCCGGTCCCGGACCGGGCGCCGACGGTCCCCACGGGCCCGCCGGAGGCGCCGTACGGGCACTTTCGCGCCGATGGGCCGCACCCCCGCTCCGGGGTGCGGCCCATCGGCGTACCCGGGACGGGACGGAGGCGCGGCGTCAGGAAACCGTCAAGGGCGCGGCCGCGGGCGTATGGAGGGCGTCAACGGAAGCCGGGACGCCGGGGAACCGGGGTTCCCTCGGAGGGTGATGACCCCCCGCAACGGTGAGTTTCCAGGGCGTGAAAGACAATAGGGACATGGGACGCGGCAAGCTACGGATCTACCTCGGCGCGGCACCGGGCGTCGGCAAGACCTACGCCATGCTCTCCGAGGGCCACCGCAGGGTGGAGCGCGGCACCGACGTCGTCGTGGCGTTCGTCGAGCACCACGGGCGGGAGCGCACCCGGACGATGCTGGCCGGTCTCGAACAGGTGCCGCGGCGGGAGCTGGCGTACCGCGAGACGGTGTTCACCGAGATGGACGTGGACGCCGTGCTCGCCCGGCGGCCCGCCATAGCCCTGGTGGACGAGCTGGCGCACACGAACGTGCCGGGCTCGCGGAACCCCAAGCGCTGGCAGGACGTCGAGGAACTGCTGCGGGCCGGCATCGACGTGGTCTCCACCGTCAACATCCAGCACCTGGAGTCCCTCGGGGACGTGGTGGAGTCCATCACCGGGGTGCGGCAGCGGGAGACCGTGCCGGACGAGGTGGTGCGGCGGGCGGACCAGATCGAGCTGGTCGACATGTCGCCCCAGGCGCTGCGCCGCCGGATGGCCCACGGCAACATCTACCAGCCGGACAAGGTCGACGCGGCGCTCTCCAACTACTTCCGGCCCGGCAACCTCACCGCCCTGCGCGAGCTCGCGCTGCTGTGGACCGCCGACCGGGCCGACGAGTACCTGCGGCAGTACCGCGGCGAGCACGGCATCCGCAGCACCTGGCAGGCCCGGGAGCGGATCGTCGTGGGCCTGACCGGCGGTCCCGAGGGACGGACGCTCATCCGCCGCGCCGCGCGGCTGGCGGAGAAGGGCGCCGGGGGCGAGGTGCTCGCCGTCTACGTGGCCCGCAGCGACGGCCTGACCGCCGCCTCGCCCAAGGAGCTGGCGGTGCAGCGGACCCTGGTCGAGGATCTTGGCGGAACGTTTCACCACGTGATCGGCGACAGCGTTCCCGAGGCCCTGCTGGAGTTCGCCCGGGGCGTCAACGCCACCCAGATCGTCCTCGGCTCCAGCCGCCGCAGGCCCTGGCAGTACGTGTTCGGTCCCGGGGTCGGCATGACGGTGGCCCGCGAGTCGGGTCCCGACCTCGACGTGCACATCGTCACCCACGACGAGGTGGCCAAGGGCCGGGGGCTGCCCGTCAGCCGCAAGGCCCGCCTCAGCCGCACCCGGACCGTCGCCGGCTGGCTGGTGGGCGTGGTCCTGCCCACCCTGCTCGCGCTGCTGCTCACGCACGTCGACACCGATCTCGGCCTCGCCAACGACATGCTGCTCTTCCTCGCCCTCACGGTGGCCGCCGCGCTGCTGGGCGGGCTGGTGCCGGCCCTGGCCTCGGCGGCCATCTGCTCGCTGCTGCTCAACTGGTTCTTCACCCCGCCCCTGCACCGGCTGACCGTCTCCGACCCCAAGAACATCCTGGCCATCGGCGTCTTCTTCGCCGTCGCCGCCTCGGTGGCCTCGGTCGTGGACCTGGCCGCCCGGCGCACCCACCAGGCCGCCCGGCTGCGGGCCGAGTCGGAGGTGCTGTCCTTCCTCGCCGGCAGCGTGCTGCGCGGCGAGACCACCCTCGACGCCCTGCTGGAACGCGTCCGCGAGACCTTCGCGATGGAGTCCGTGGCCCTGCTCGAACGCGAGGGCGAGGTCGAGCCCTGGACGCCGGCCGCCAGTGTCGGCCCGCACCCCGCGGAGCGCCCCGAGGACGCCGACGTCGACATGCCGGTCGGCGAGCACATGGCCCTCGCGCTGTCCGGCCGGGTGCTGCCCGCCGAGGACCGGCGCGTGCTCGGCGCCTTCGCCGCCCAGGCGGCCGTGGTCCTGGACCGGCAGCGGCTGGTCGGCGAGGCCGAGCAGGCCCGGGAGCTGGCCGAGGGCAACCGCATCCGCACGGCCCTGCTCGCCGCCGTCAGCCACGACCTGCGCACGCCGCTGGCCGGCATCAAGGCCTCGGTCAGCTCGCTGCGGTCCGACGACGTGGAGTGGTCGGAGGAGGACCGGGCCGAGCTGCTGGCCGGCATCGAGGACGGCGCCGACCGCCTCGACCACCTGGTCGGGAACCTCCTCGACATGTCCCGGCTCCAGACCGGCACCGTGACCCCGCTGATCCGCGAGATCGACGTGGACGAGGTCGTGCCGATGGCGCTGGGCGGCGTACCGGAGGGCAGCGTCGAGCTCGACGTACCGGAGACCCTGCCGATGGTGGCCGTCGACCCGGGGCTGCTGGAGCGGGCGGTGGCCAACGTGGTCGAGAACGCCGTGAAGTACAGCCCCGCCGGGACGCCGGTCCACGTCAAGGCCAGCGCCCTCGGGGACCGTGTCGAGATCCGCGTGGTGGACCGGGGACCGGGCGTGCCCGACGAGGCCAAGGACCGGATCTTCGCCCCGTTCCAGCGGTACGGGGACGCCCCGCGCGGTGCCGGGGTCGGTCTCGGGCTCGCCGTGGCGCGGGGGTTCACCGAGGCCATCGGCGGCTTTCTCGGCGCCGAGGACACCCCGGGCGGCGGGCTCACGATGGTCCTGAGCCTGCCGGCCGCCACCTGTGACCGCGACACGTCACGGGCGGCGGTGGAGGATGACGTGGTGACGCGATGACGACAGAAAGCAGGAACTCCATGACGCGGGTGCTCGTGGTGGACGACGAGCCGCAGATCGTACGGGCCCTGGTGATCAACCTGAAGGCGCGCAAGTACGAGGTCGACGCCGCCCCCGACGGGGCCACCGCCCTGGAGCTCGCCGCCGCCCGGCACCCCGACGTGGTCGTGCTCGACCTCGGCCTGCCGGACATGGACGGCGTCGAGGTGATCAGGGGTCTGCGCGGCTGGACCCGGGTCCCGATCCTGGTCCTCTCCGCCCGCCACAGCTCCGACGAGAAGGTCGAGGCGCTCGACGCCGGCGCCGACGACTACGTCACCAAGCCCTTCGGCATGGACGAGCTGCTGGCCCGGCTCCGCGCCGCCGTCCGCCGGGCCGAGCCGGTGCCCGGCAGCGGCGGGGACGAGGTGACCGTCGAGACCGCCGGCTTCACCGTGGACCTCGCGGCGAAGAAGGCCAGCCGGGAGGGCAGGGACGTACGGCTCACCCCGACCGAGTGGCACCTGCTGGAGGTGCTGGTCCGCAACAGCGGCCGCCTGGTCAGCCAGAAGCAGCTGCTCCAGGAGGTCTGGGGACCGTCCTACGGCACCGAGAGCAACTACCTCCGCGTGTACATGGCGCAGCTGCGCCGGAAGCTGGAGACCGACCCGGCGCACCCCCGCCACTTCATCACCGAACCGGGCATGGGATACCGCTTCGAGAGGTGACCCCCGCGCCGGTAGGCTTCCTGTATGAGTGCTGTACCTCGTTCCGAGAAGCCCGCGAAGCCTGCCGGGCGCTTCCGCCGGATGATAGAGCGGCTGTCCTCCTCACAGGAGGAGCTGCACTCCGCGGAGCTCCAGGAGGACGCGGAGGCCGCGGGGTGCACCCGTATCTGTGACTGCCACGACCGCGAGATAGTCAAGGTGGCTGGTACCTTGCGCACCGTCACCCTGCGACCGCGGGCCGGGGTTCCCGCCCTGGAGGCGGAGCTGTTCGACGGTTCCGCCGCGCTGGACGTGGTCTGGCTCGGCAGGCGCTCGATCGTGGGCATCGAACCGGGCCGCAAGATGATCGCCTCCGGCCGCATCTCGATGAGCCACGGCCGCCGGGTGCTCTTCAATCCGAAGTACGAACTCCGACCGCTCGGACAGGAGCATTAGCCGGTGACGTCACTCGACAAAAAGGGCCACGAGGGCTCGGAGGAGATCCGGGGCGACCGGGCGCCGGGCGCGGACCCGGACGCCGACGCCAGGGCCGTGACGCAGGCGGCGCTCTTCGACGCCTTCGGCGGGATCCGGGGCACGCTGGAGACCATGCTCCCCGGCCTGCTCTTCGTCGGGATCTACACGGTCAACAAGGACCTCAAGCTCTCCGCCATCGCCGCCGTGGCGGTCGCCCTCGTGCTGGTCGTGGTCCGGCTGGCCCGCAGGGACACCGTCAAGCACGCCTTCAGCGGCGTCTTCGGCGTGGGCTTCGGCGTGGCCTTCGCCATGGTCACGGGCAACGCCAAGGACTTCTACCTGCCGGGCATGATCTACGGCGCCGGGCTCGGCGTCGCCTTCACCGTCTCCGCGCTCGTGGGCTTCCCGCTGCTCGGCGTGGTGCTGGGGCCGATCTTCCGGGAGAACCTGTCCTGGCGCACCCGCAACCCCGGCCGCAAGGCCGCGTACACCAAGGCCAGCCTGGCCTGGGGCCTGGTCTTCCTGGCCAAGTACGCCATCCTCTTCCCGCTGTACTGGTGGGGCGACACCACCCAGCTGGGCTGGGTGCTGATCGCCCTCAAGCTGCCGCCGATGGTGCTGGCGGTGTACTTCACCTGGGTGTTCCTGGCCAAGGCCCCGCCGCCGATCGACGTCTTCGCCGAGATGGAGGCGGAGGAGGAGGCCGAGCGGCAGCGCAAGGAGGCCGCCGCGGCCGCGCGGCGCGGGGAGGCGTAGCGCGGACCCCGTACGTGACGAGGGCCCCCGGAACCGATCGGTTCCGGGGGCCCTCCTCACGTACACGGGCGGGGTGCCTACTCCGCGGTGCGCTCCGCGTTCAGCAGCTCCTCCAGCTGCTCCTCGCGGGCCTGCGCGGCCACGAACAGCAGCTCGTCGCCGGCCTCCAGGCTCTCCTCCGGGTGCGGGGTGAGCACCCGGTTGCCGCGGATGATCGTCACCAGCGAGGTGTCCTGCGGCCAGCTGATCTCGCTGATCCGCACGCCCGCCATCGGGGACTCCGGCGGCAGCGTCAGCTCGACCAGGTTGGCGTCACCGTGGCTGAAGCGGAGCAGGCGCACCAGGTCGCCGACGCTCACCGCCTCCTCGACCAGGGCGGACATCAGGCGCGGGGTGGAGACGGCGACGTCCACGCCCCAGGACTCGTTGAACAGCCACTCGTTCTTGGGGTTGTTCACGCGGGCCACCACGCGCGGCACCCCGTACTCCGTCTTGGCCAGCAGCGAGACGACCAGGTTCACCTTGTCGTCACCGGTGGCCGCGATGACCACGTTGCACCGCTGCAGCGCGGCCTCGTCCAGCGAGGTGATCTCACAGGCGTCGGCCAGCAGCCACTCCGCCTGCGGCACCCGCTCGACCGAGATGGCGGTCGGCGCCTTGTCGACGAGCAGCACCTCGTGCCCGTTCTCCAGCAGCTCGCCCGCGATGGAGCGGCCCACGGCGCCGGCTCCGGCGATCGCGACCCTCATGCGTGTGCCTCCTCGGGACCCTGCGCGAACGCCTCTTCGACCTTGGCGATCTCGTCCGTGCGCATCATCACGTGCACCAGGTCGCCCTCCTGCAGCACGGTCTGGGAGGACGGCAGCATGGCCTCGCCCAGCCGGGTGAGGAACGCGACGCGCACGCCCGTCTCGTCCTGGAGCTTGCTCACCTTGTGGCCGATCCAGGCCGGGGACGTGTGCACCTCGGCGAGCTGCACGCCGCCGCTCGGGTCGCGCCACAGCGGCTCCGCGCCGGAGGGCAGCAGACGCCGCAGCATCTGGTCCGCGGTCCAGCGGACGGTGGCCACCGTCGGGATGCCCAGGCGCTGGTAGACCTCGGCGCGCCGCGGGTCGTAGATGCGGGCGGCGACGTTCTCCACGCCGAACATCTCGCGGGCCACCCGGGCCGCGATGATGTTGGAATTGTCACCACTGCTGACCGCGGCGAAGGCCCCCGCGTCCTCGATGCCGGCCTCGCGCAGGGTGTCCTGGTCGAAGCCCACGCCCGTGACGCGACGGCCGCCGAAGCCCGACCCCAGCCGACGGAACGCCGTGGGGTCCTGGTCGATGACGGCGACCGTATGCCCCTGCTGCTCCAGGGTCTGCGCGAGGGCCGAGCCCACTCTTCCGCAGCCCATAATGACGATGTGCACGGCCGTCCTTCCGGCTGTCAATAGTTTCGGACCCCGTTCCGCCCGGGTGATCCTCTGGCTTCACAGGGTCTCAGACCATGGCCCAAGCTACACACGGGCGGTCACCAGTGTGACCTCTTGTGCGGTGGTGGTGCGTAATTGGGGCGGGGTTCGGGTGGTGGTTGGTCAGCGCTCTTTTCGAACGCTTAACATCCTCTCCGTGTCCAAACTGACCGACCTGCCCAAACGGATCCTGATCGGCCGGGCGCTGCGCAGCGACCGCCTCGGTGAAACGCTCCTCCCGAAGCGCATCGCACTCCCCGTGTTCGCGTCCGACCCGCTCTCCTCCGTGGCATATGCCCCGGGTGAGGTGCTCCTCGTCCTCTCCATCGCGGGCGTGTCGGCGTACCACTTCAGCCCCTGGATCGCGCTCGCGGTCGTGGTGCTGATGTTCACGGTGGTCGCGTCGTATCGGCAGAACGTCCACGCGTATCCCAGCGGTGGCGGCGACTACGAGGTCGCGAACACCAATCTCGGGCCGAAGGCCGGACTCACCGTCGCCAGCGCCCTGCTCGTGGACTACGTGCTGACCGTCGCGGTCTCCATCTCCTCCGGCGTGGAGAATCTCGGTTCCGCCGTCCATTTCGTCATCGAGCACAAAGTCCTCAGCGCGGTCGTAATGATCTTGCTGTTGACGCTGATGAACCTGCGCGGCGTGAAGGAGTCGGGAAAGCTCTTCGCGATCCCGACCTACGTGTTCGTCGCCGGCGTCTTCCTGATGATCGCCTGGGGCGCCTGGCGCGGCCTCGTCCTCGACGACACGATGAAGGCCCCCACGGCCGATTTCGAGATCAAGCCCGAGCACCAGGGCATCGCCGGTTTCGCCCTGGTCTTCCTGCTGCTGCGCGCCTTCTCCTCCGGCTGTGCGGCCCTCACCGGCGTCGAGGCCATCAGCAACGGCGTCCCCGCCTTCCGCAAGCCCAAGAGCAAGAACGCCGCCAGCACCCTCGCCCTCATGGGCGCCCTGGCCGTCACCATGTTCTGCGGCATCATCGGCCTGGCCATGGCCACCGACGTGCGGATGGCCGAGAAGCCGGCCGAGGACCTGCTCGTGAACGGCGTGCCGGTCGGCCCCGAGTACGTACAGGACCCGGTGATCTCCCAGGTCGCCGAGGCCGTCTTCGGCGACGGCAGCTTCCTCTTCATCCTGCTCGCCGCCGCCACCGCGCTCGTCCTCTTCCTGGCCGCGAACACCGCGTACAACGGCTTCCCGCTGCTCGGCTCGATCCTCGCCCAGGACCGCTACCTGCCGCGCCAGCTGCACACCCGCGGCGACCGGCTCGCCTTCTCCAACGGCATCGTGCTGCTGGCGGGCGCGGCCATACTGCTGGTCTGGATCTACGACGCCGACTCGACCAAGCTGATCCAGCTCTACATCGTCGGCGTGTTCGTCTCCTTCACGCTCAGCCAGATCGGCATGGTCCGGCACTGGAACCGCCACCTGCGGTCCGAGCAGGACCCTGCGGCCCGCCGCCGGATGCACCGCTCGCGCGGCATCAACGCCTTCGGCGCCACCTTCACCGGCCTCGTGCTGGTCGTCGTCCTGGCCACGAAGTTCACGCACGGCGCCTGGGTCGCCCTGCTCGGCATGCTGATCTTCTACGCGACGATGTCCGCGATCCGGCGCCACTACGACAAGGTCGCGGCCGAGATCGCCGCCGCCGAGGAGCGCCCCGACGAGTACGTGCGCCCCTCGCGCGTGCACTCGGTCGTGCTGGTGTCCAAGCTGCACAAGCCGACCCTGCGGGCCCTGGCCTACGCGAAGCTGCTGCACGCCAACCAGCTGGAGGCCCTCAGCGTCAGCGTGGACCCGGCCGAGACCCGTGCCCTGAAGGCGGAGTGGGAGCGGCGCGGGATCGACGTACCGCTCAAGATCCTCGACTCGCCGTACCGCGAGATCACCCGGCCGGTGGTCGAGTACGTGAAGGGGCTGCGCACCGAGAACCCGCGCGACGCGGTCAGCGTGTACATCCCCGAGTACGTCGTCGGCCACTGGTACGAACACGTGCTGCACAACCAGAGCGCGCTGCGGCTCAAGGGGCGCCTGCTGTTCACGCCGGGCGTCATGGTCACCTCGGTGCCGTACCAGCTCCAGTCCTCCGAGGCGGCGAAGAAGCGGGCCAAGAAGCGGCAGGAGTGGAGCGCCCCGGGCGCCGTCCGCCGCGGCCCCGTGGACACGCGCCGCAAGGAGCCGAGCGGCAAGGGCTGAGGCCGCGCCCCGCGCGGTTGGGGACCGGACGCGACCCGACGTAGACTGACGGGTCGCGTCCGGCCCGTGTCCGGCTCGCATCCGGCTCGCGTCCGGCGGCATTGCACATGCTTCACGGCGGTGCGCGGCACACCGCGCGCACGCCCCACCCACCCCATGAACCCTGGAGCACTCCCCACCATGCAGAACCAGAACGAGAAGCAGTCACTGGTCGGGGAGGAGTACGAGGTCGAGGTCGGGCCCGTCGCGCACGGCGGCCACTGCATCGCCCGCACCGCGGACGGCCGGGTCCTCTTCGTCCGCCATGCGCTCCCGGGCGAGACGGTCGTCGCGAAGGTGACCGAGGGCGACGTGGACTCCCGTTTCCTGCGCGCGGACGCGGTGAAGGTCGTGACGGCGTCCAAGGACCGGGTCGAGGCCCCCTGCCCGTACGCCGGCCCCGGCAAGTGCGGCGGCTGCGACTGGCAGCACGCCAAGCCCGGTGCCCAGCGCCGCCTCAAGGGCGAGGTCATCGCCGAGCAGCTGCAGCGGCTGGCCGGGCTGACGCCCGAGGAGGCCGGCTGGGACGGCACCGTCATGCCGGCCGAGGGCGACAAGCTCCCCGCGGGCGAGGTCCCGCAGTGGCGCACCCGCGTCCAGTACGCCGTCGACGAGGAGGGCCGCGCGGGCCTGCGCAAGCACCGCTCGCACGACGTCGAGGTCATCGACCACTGCATGATCGCGGCCCCCGGCGTCAGCGAACTCGGCATCGAGAAGCGCACCTGGCCGGACATGGCCACCGTCGAGGCCATCGCGGCCTCCGGCTCCCAGGACCGCCAGGTCGTGCTGACCCCGCGCCCCGGCGGCCGCCTCCCGCTCGTCGAGCTCGACAAGCCGGTCTCCGTCCTCCGCGTGGAGGAGAAGGACGGCGGCGTCCACCGCGTCCACGGCCGCCCCTTCGTCCGCGAGCGCTCCGACGGCCGCACGTACCGGGTCGGCATGGGCGGCTTCTGGCAGGTCCACCCCCAGGCCGCCGACACCCTGGTCCGCGCCGTGATGCAGGGCCTGATGCCGCGCAAGGGCGAGATGGCCCTGGACCTGTACTGCGGGGTGGGCATCTTCGCGGGCGCCCTGGCCGAGCGCATCGGCGAGACGGGTGCCGTCCTCGGCATCGAGTCGGGCAAGCGCGCGGTGGAGGACGCCCGGCACAACCTGGCGGACTTCCCGCGGGTCCGCATCGAGCAGGGCAAGGTGGAGCAGGTCCTGCCGCGCACCCGCATCACGGAGTGCGACCTGATCGTCCTGGACCCGCCGCGCGCCGGCGCCGGCAAGGCCACGGTCCGCCACCTGGCCTCCCTCTCGGCCCGCCGCATCGCGTACGTCGCCTGCGACCCGGCCGCCCTGGCCCGCGACCTGGCGTACTTCCGCGAGGCCGGCTACAAGCCCCGCACCCTCCGCGCATTCGACCTCTTCCCGATGACCCATCATGTCGAGTGTGTCGCGATCCTTGAGCCCATTGAAAAGGGCCGCTGACCTGCCGTTTCTCCGAGTGTGCGTTATGGGCGTTACGTGCGTTAGGTGCGATATCTTGACGCATATTCGACGCACGTGACGCACGTTTGACGCACGAACGGCGTACGTTCTGATGGGCCGTCACCTCTGTTCGCGGCTGCTGGGCGGAGCCCTTGCCTGTGCGACGGATGGAATTTTGAAGCGGCTGGAGCACGGGTTCGAGCTGTTGGGCACCCGAGCCCCATCCGTCTCTCGGTAGTGACGTTCCGTGAAGCCAGGTTGGGTCTCCGGTGAGGCCGCCTCAGTGCGTTGTGGCAAAGGGAGTCCCTGTTCGATGAGCAGGGGCTTCTTCGTGTGCGGGGCATGATCGCGACGGGGTAGGGGCAGGCAGCGGACGGCTTGTTGTGGATTGAGGAGGGTGCGATGCCGTCGGTGCTGGGGTTGATGGAGCAGCGTGAGGCGCGGGCGAGGCGGGATCTGGAGTCCTGGACGGAGGTTCTGAAGCAGGCTCAGGCGGAGGTGGATGCCGCGCGGGAGCGAGTCGATCGGGCCCGGGTGGGGCGTGAGGAGCTCATGTCGGTGCTGGCCGAGGAGAGCCCGGTGGATACGCCGGTTTCCGTGCCGTCTGGTGGTGAAATGGCTGCCGCCGTGGGATCGGGCGGCCCCGGCGCGGGGCATGGCGAGCGGCCGCCGGTGTGGCGGTCGGGCATGGGTGAGGAGGTGCTCGGCGGCCTGTATCGGGAGGTGTTCGCCGCGGTGGTGGCTGCTTCGGGGCCGGTGAACGGGGTGGAGTTGACGCGGGCGGTGGGCCGGGAAGCGGAGATCAAGAACGAGGTGGAGAAGATCCGTCACCGTGCCTATGTGCTGGAGAAGCGGGGCTGGCTGGTGCGGGCGAGGGACGGACGGTTCATGCCCGCGCCCGGGGCGGTCGGCCGGGACGCTTCTCCGGCCAGCGCGGAGCGTCTGCGGCCAGGCGCCTCGACAGCCTGATCACGGCGGCCCACCACACCATCTGGGTGTGGTGGTCGGGGCGTCGTTCGTGGTCGCGGTTGAGGCGGCGTGAGCGCGACAGCCAGCTCAGCGTGCGCTCCACCACCCACCTGCGGGCCGGCACGACAAATCCGCGGCGCCCGTCGGAGCGGCGCACGACCTCGACGCGCACTCCGTGACGGGCGAACGCCTCGGCCAGTGCGGGGCCCTGGTAGGCACTGTCGACCCACACCAGCTTCAGCAGCCGGCCCGGCTGGTCCAGATACGTCTCCAGCAGTGCGGGGGCGGCTTTGGAGTCGTGCACATCGGCCGTGGTCACGGTCACCTCCAGGAGCAGGCCCTCGGTATCGGTCAGGATGTGGCGCTTGCGCCCGTCACGTGACTTGCCGCCGTCGTATCCGCGACTGTCCTCGCCGACGGTCTCGGAGGCGTCCACGGACTGACTGTCGATGACTCCCGCGCTGGGCTCAGTGTTGCGGCCTGAGCGTTCCCTCGCCGTGCGGCGCAGGCGTTCGTGCAGTTCACGCACGTAGTCGCAGGCCCGCCAGCGGCGGAAGAAGTCGTAGACAGCCCGCCAGTACGGGAAGTCGACCGGCATGGCCATCCACTTCACGCCGTTGTCGACCAGGTAGCGCACAGCGTCGAGCATCTCGCGATGGCAGTACGCCTCCGGACGCCCGCCCCGCTTCAGGAGCCAGGCCGGCACCGGCATCGCGGAGCGGACCTCGGCCCACTCCGCGTCCGTCATGTCACTCGGATAGCAGCCTGCCCGCTGTCGCGGAGCGATCGATCCGAACCGGTGCACGTAGCAGTCACACCCAGGGGTGACCGCAGTGGACGCAGCCACAGTGGTACTGCTCAACTGATCAGGCAACGGGCTTCCTTGGTCGTGCTGGTGTCGTAACCGCGTCACTACCAAGGGGCCCGTTCTCTCATGCCCGCGGCCGCACCCGAACCTCAGTCCAGACGATCACCTGCTGCCGCTCGAACAAGATCCGGTTTGCCACAACGCACTCAGAGCCCGAGACCGTCAGCTCGCAGTTCGGGGACGCCCATCAGCCGCAGGTGTGCGCTTGGAGAGACTGAGCCCTTCACGCGTGCTATTGCGGAGTCGCTTCACGCGGCTGCTTCGCGTCGGGACTGTCCTGGAGGCATGTGCCAGATCCAGCGCGTAGGGCGCTTGCCGACTCCGTATGCCGCAACGGCGCCCGGGCGTTCGGTTCGGTTCGATTCGGTTCCCATACTCGACGGGTGCACCGGCGCGCGGCGCCGGGGGCTGAGAAAGGCCGCGGCCGTCTTGCCGCTGCGGCCTCGGGTCTCGTGGGTGGTCAGGACGCCCTGAACAGCTCGTTCTGGCGGTCGACGTACGGCTGGAAGAGTGCTGCGGGCCAGTTGGGGTCGATGTCCGAGACGCGCTCGATCACCTTCCACACGCCCTTCCGGCGCTCGAAGCGATCCTGGTAAGTGCCGCTCGACACCACCCCTTCGCCATCCTGCTTCCAGTTGACGCGCCAGCGCCATGACACGGTGGCGACGTCCCCCGCGCCGGTGATCTCGAACCATCCGACCTCGTGGAACCACTTCTCCAGCGGGAACACGCTGTGCGCGTAGTCGTAGAGGTTCTTCAGCTCGTCGCGGCCGGTGAAGGTCTGGCTGCGCAGGTCGTGAACGGTGAAGGTGGCCTCGGGCCAGTACAGGTCCACGTACTTGTCGGCGGACTCGCGGCTCGCGTCGTTGTCGATGCAGCGCTGGTGGAGTGTGAGCTGTTCGAAGATCTCGAACCGGTCCGTGGCGGTGAGAGGCCTTGGCTCTGTCATGTGCTTGCTCTTTCAGATCGAGGGGTTGCCGGGTTGAGCCGAGGTGGTCGGCGTCACAGGGCTGCGCACGCTTCGTCGCGGGTCACGGCCTTGCCGAGCGCCCCGTACTCGTGGAGGTCGCCGAAGACCTCGATGCGGATCGACTCGTCGATGCCTCCCACCTTGACGGGGTCGAAGCCCGCGGCCGTGATCAGTTCGGCCACCACCCGGCCGGCTGCGTCGTCATCGGTCGCGTAGAAGCCGACTGCGCGTTCGGGCGACCTGCGGGAGGCGGAGGTCAGGCTTCCGGCCGAGAGGGTGCCGAACGCCTTGACGAGCTTGGCGCCTTCTGGGAGGAGGTCTGCCAGGAGCCGGCCGGAGGATTCTCCGGCTCCGATGGTCTTGACGAAGCCGCCGGCACCGTCTGGTGCGATCGGGTTGGACGGGTCGACCAGGATCTTGCCGGACATTTTGCCGCCGTACCGGGTGATGAACTCCTTGATCGTGTCCAGCCAGACGGCGAAGACGATCACGTCTGCTTGCTCCATCACCTGCTCTACCGTCAGCGGCGTGGCGTGGCTGCCCAGCGAAGTGGCGAGGTACTGCGCGGCCTTGAGGTCGCTGCCAGCGATCAGGACGTCTTCGCCGCCCTGGACGAGGTTCGCGGCCAGTCGGCCGCCGATGTTGCCGGTGCCGATGATGGCTGTGGTCATGAGAGGCGTTCCTTCGGTACGGGACGAGGCGGGGTGTCGGGGTTGAGCCAGCGGCGTAGCACGCGGGTGACGGCGGGCATGGCCACGTAGGTCATCAGCACGCTGAACAGCAGGGCGAAGACGGCGGTTCGTGCCACCTGCGGCAGCACCGTCAAGGAGGGGGCCAGGTACACGCTGCCCAGCAGGGAGATCGGGAAGATTCCGATGGCGGAGCTCACCGCCGTCTTCCACCGGGGCGGAGGAGGCGCCGTCCCGCCGGGCTCGGCGAACCAGGCCTCAAGGCCGGCCAGTTCCCGGCGGGCGACCTCGTGGTGATGCTCCTGGTGTGTGAACAGCTTCTCTCTCACCGGAGACTTGAGCCAGCGTTCCAGCGCTTCGCGGTCCCGGAAACGGTGGACGACGACCCAGGAGCCGCCGTCATCCACCGGGCGGAAGAGGCCGCCGCCCAGGTTGCCGGGAATGGTGGCTGCTGCTGCCAGGACGTCCTGTGCCCACCGCTGAAACGCTTCCTCGTGGCCGTGCTCGACGATCCGGGCGGCGATCAGCGCCCTGTCTCCGCGTGAACTGAGGACGGTGCTCTCGGCCGGGGCGTTCACGGGGCTCCTGATGGGATGTGATGGCGGGGCCACGGCCGTTGTTCAGGCGCGGGGCGCGGCGTGGACGTAGTGCTTGGTCTCCTGGAACTCCTCCAGGCCGCGCACTCCGTTCAGGCGGCCCACACCGGACTGCTTGAAGCCGCCCTCCTCGAACATGTCGTGAACGATCGCCCAGGTGTTGGTCCACACCGTCCCGGCCTCGAGCTCGCGTCCCACACGCAGCGGACGGTCGACGTCGCGGGTCCAGATCGAGGCGGCCAGGCCGAACTCGGTGGCGTTGGCCCGGGTGACGGCCTCCGCCTCGGTGTCGAACACCTCGAAGGTGGCGACGGGTCCGAACACCTCCTGCTGCACGATCGGGGCGTTCAGGTCGGCGACCTCGACCAGGGAGGGCGAAAGGAACGCTCCGTCGCGTCGGCCGTGTACGAGGACCTTGGCGTACGTGGCAGCGTCGGCGACGACGCCCTCGACGCGCCGGGCATTGTGCTCGTCGATGAGCGGGCCCATCCCGCTGGCCGGATCGTCTCCGGGGCCGACCTTCACGGCCTGCAGCGAGGCGACCATGCGGCGCCGGAGCTCGTCCGCGATGCCGCTCTGGACCAGGATGCGACTGCCGGTCATGCAGAACTGGCCGGTGAAGGTGGTGATGGCCTTCGTGAGGACCGGGACGGCGGCGTCCAGGTCCGCATCGTCGAAGACGATCATCGGGCTCTTACCGCCGAGTTCCAGGGAGAGAGCCTTGAGGGTGGGCGCGGCGTTCGCGGCGATGAGGCGGCCCACCACGGTGGAGCCGGTGTAACTGATGACGTCCACATCCGGCGAGCTGATCAGCAGTGGCGCACCATCGTTGCCCGACTCGGTGAAGATGTTCACCACGCCCGCCGGGAGGCTCTCGGTCTGCGCGACGAGTTCGCTGAGCAGACCGTTGACGAGACCGGTCTGGCCCGGAAGCTTCATGACCACGGTACAGCCGGCGGCCAGGGCAGGGGCGAAGGAGCGGACGGCCAGGACGACGGGGGAGTTCCAGGGTGCGATGACGGCGGCGACCCCCGCGCCCTCGCGGAGCGTCATGGAGTAGAGGCCTGGACGGACCTCGGCCGAGCTGCCGTGGTCGCTCAGGGCGAGCGCGGCGTAGTAGCGGAGCTTGGGGATCGTGAGATCGATCTCGAAGGCGGCCTCTTCGAGGATCTTGCCGTTCTCACGGGCGAGCATCGTGACGAACTCGTCACGGCGCTCGGCCAAGCGGTCGGCCATCTCGAAGAGCGCCCGGGCGCGCAGGTTGCGGTCACGCGACCAGCCGGTGGTGTCGAAGGCACGACGCGCGGCGGCGATCGCTACTGTCGCCTCCTCCGCTCCTGCGTCGGCGAAGGTGCCGAGGACCGTGCCGGTGGAGGGGTTCAGGGACTCGGTCTGCTTGGCCGAGTCGACCCACTGGCCGTCGATGAAGTTGCGGGCGTGCTGCATGGTGATGGGTCCTTGCATGTGTGAGGTGCAGGCTCCGGCGTGGGGGAGCGTGCGGGCGGTTCCGGTGGGCGATGAGGTCCCGTCAGCGCGGGGCGGGGGTCCCACGAGCTCGGCGAGTAGAGCTGCTCGTCGGTCGACAACCCCGACTGCTTCGACATTACGGCGGTGTCTGCCTCGCGAAATCGGTCACGGTATCGGTCATGACGACCGGGGGGACCTCGGTGGGGTGCCCAGGCCGGCCCCGCCAGGGCGGGGCCGGCGACGGTGCGGGTCAGGCGATGCCGACCAGGGACTTGCGCTCGGTCAGCAGAACCAGCTCCGCCAGCAGAGCCTTCAGGAGGCTCTCGGTGAAGTCGTCCCCGGCGAAGGTGCCGTCGGCGGCGAAGCGCTGGTGGGACTGGAAGACGGTGACCTCGGGATGGGCGACGACAGGAGTCTGGATGCGGTGGAGGATCTGGCGCAGGACCAGCTGGCCACGGGCGGTGCCGAACTGGGATGGGGAGGCGCCGAGGATGGCGGTCGGCTTGTCGCGCAGTACCGGGTCGCCGTCGGCGGGACGGGAGAGCCAATCGAGGGCGTTCATGAGCACACCGGGGATGGCGGAGTTGTACTCGGGCGTGGCGATGATGACGCCGTCCGCCTCGCGTACGCGTCGGCGCAGATCTGCGACGGCGGCCGGTCCCGCCCCGTTCTCCAGGTCCTGGGTGAAGAAGGGGAGGGTGTCCAGGCCCTGGTAGAGGTCGATGGTGACGCCGGTCGGTGCGAGTGCCTGCAGGGCGCGCAGAAGGCCGGTGTTGTGGGAGGACCGGCGGAGGCTGCCGGAGATGGCGAGGAACGTCTTGACGGGCATTGAGGTGATCCGATCGGTGGTGCCTGGAGGTGGGAGCGGGCCCTGCGCTGATCGGCGGGGGCCCGTTCGGAAGAGAAGAGCTGGCCGGTGGCGGTGCGGCGGTGTCAGCGAGTGGCTCGGTACGCCTGCTTGACGAGGTTCGTGACCGCGTCGGGGCGGCTGACCATGACGGCGTGCGAGCCGTTGACCTCGGTGATACGGGCGCCGGCACGCTTGGCCATGAAGCGTTCCAGAGACGGGCCGATCGCCTGGTCGTTCCTGGCGACCAGAGCCCACGACGGGATGCCCTTCCACGCCGCGTTCTTGAGCGGCTGACCGAAAGCCTCCGCCGCGATCGGCCGCTGGGAGGCGGCCATCAGAGCGGATGTCGCGGCCGGGACGTCGGCCGCGAAGGCGGCGTGGAACCTGGCGGGATCGAGCATGACCTCGGTGGCGTTGGTGCCGTCGGGCCGGGTGAACGGGAATGGCGCCGTCGGCAGGGGCGGGACCCCCGTGTCGGGATGCTGCTCCATCAGCCCGCCGAGCGACTCGCCTTTCTCCGGGATGAACGCGGCGATGTACACGAGTGCCTTGACGTCGGGGATGGCGGTGGCCGCGTTGGTGATGACGGCGCCGCCGTACGAATGGCCGACAAGGATCTTGGGGCCCTTGACGCTCTGGAGCTGGCTCTGCAGGTAGGCCGCGTCGTAGTCCGGGCCCCGCAGGGGGTTGGCCACCGCCCGTACCGTGAAGCCCTGGTCGCGCAGTCTGGCGGCGGTGCCGTTCCAGCCCGAGGCGTCGGCGAAGGCCCCGTGAACCAGGACGACGGTGGGCTTGGGCGCCGCCCTGTCCGCGCCGAGGTCCGCGTCGGAATCCGCGTCCGCGAATGCGAGGGGCAGGGAGGCCACGGAGGCGGCCGCCACGACGGCGGATGCGGCGGCGAGGGTGACGGAGCGGCGAGTCCGCTTCTGCTTGCTCACGTGATTCCTTATGGGGTGTGTGCGGCAAGAGCCGCATCGGAGGTGGCCGTGCGCCGGGTCAGCGCGATCGGCCCGGTCGTGTGGAGGCTGTGGACGGGCGGTGCGTCCGGCGGAACGCGCGGACGTGCTGTCATCGCCGTGGCGGTGCGGGGCATGGGTGCCGAGGCGGAGCCGCCTCGGTGCGGGCGATGACGATCCACAGGAGGGCCGAGCAGACCCAGGCGACCGAGCCGAACACGAGTGGGCCCGCTACGGTCCCCTCGCGGCCGGCGCCTGTCGCGGCGGCCGCCACGGCCGGGAGAAGCGCTGTCCACGCCAAAGGCCGGGGCATGCTCGGTCTGCTGCCGGGGCGCAGGAAGCGGTGGGCGGCACGGTAGCCCGCGCAGGCCAGGAGTGTTGCGCCGAACACGTCGCTCGGCCGGTGCCAGTAAAGTGCCTGGACCGCTCCGGCGGTCAACGCGAGCCAGGCGGCACCGACGGCGGCGAGGGCGGGCCGCCAGCGCTCCGGGGCGACGAGCGCGACACCTGCGACGAGGGCGGCGGTGAGTGCCACGTGGCCGCTCGGAAAGCTCACCTCGACGAGGTTGTCGTCCGCCCCCACGAGGTCCGGGCGGATGAGGAGAACGTTCTTGAGCACCTGTGACGCGGCGATGGTGGCGAGGACGGTCACGATCGCCGTACAGCCGGCGAGCCAACGCCTCCGGGCGAGGGCGATGGAGGCGATCGCGGTCAGGCCCACGGCGATGGTCTCCAGGTCCTGGATCAGTGGCGGAGGCCCCCAGGACTGGGAGGCGTCGGCCATCCACGCACCGTCGGCGTAGCCGACCACCAGTGCGTTCTCCGCCCGCTGTCCGAACGGCGTCCATACCGCGACGAGGTAGACGGCAGCGAATGCCAGGAGAGGTCCCGACACGGCCCTGACAGCGGCGACGGGGGCACGTGAGAAGGCTGTGGGACGGGAGACGGCGGTCTTGCACGGTCGTGCCATGGTGGTTTCCGGATTCGCTGGTGGGACTGCTCCGCTGTGGTGTCGAGGAGCCGTCCGGTAGTTGGGGAACGGTCGCCTGCGGGCGGAGTGGATCCGCCCTCGCGCATGGGGATCAGCCGTCACCGGGTCTGGGGCTGGGCGGCCAGCAGCCGGGCTCGCTCGTCGCGCTCGGCGACGGTGCGGGCGCGGTTCCTGCGCATCTGGTGCAGCGCTCTGGTGCGGGCTTCGACGCCGAGGCGGTCGAGGTACAGGGTTCCGTTGGTGTGGTCTGTCTCGTGCTGGAGGCAGCGTGCCAGCAGGCCGGTGCCATGGACGGTGACGGCGTTTCCCTCCCAGTCCTGCCCGTGCACGGTGGCCTCCGTCAGGCGCCTCAGCTCCTGCTGGGCGCCGGGGACGGACAGGCAGCCTTCACCACGCGTACTCCAGATGTCACCGGCGAGCCGGAGCTCGGGGTTGAGGATGTGGCCGATACGCCGAGTGCCTTCCTCGTCCGGGCAGTCGTAGACGAAGAGCCTGAGGTCGACGCCTACTTGGTTGGCCGCCAGACCGGCTCCGTGAGCGGCGTGCATCGTGAAGTACATGTCCCGCAGCAGTCGGGCCAGATACGGCGTCCCGAACTCCACCACGTCGGCACAGCGCCGGTGAAGCACGGGATCGCCGGTCTCGGTGATCGGCCGGTAGGCACCGCCCATCGCCTCTGGCGGCAGTGAACGGTCGACGGCTGAGCGCTTGAACGGGGAGCTGGGCATGCGGGTGAGTACCTCTGTGATGGGGAAAGGCCGGGCGGAGCAGGACGACGTGTAATCGGGAGCGGGCGTACCGGGCGGCAGTTGATGATCGCGGCCGGCGCCGCCACCCAGGCGTGGTGGCTGTAGAGTCCGCCCACGACGAATCCGCCGCCGTGGAAGTAGACGATCCCTGCAGGCATCGGCCCGGCTTTCCTCTGCCGTACGGCTCGTAGACCCGTACGGGAAGGGCGCCGCCTGAGGTGTCGAGCCCGTGGTCGGTGGTGGTCCCGGTCTCCGGCGCGGGGCCGGCCAGGGCCGCGACGGCCGGATCGGTTCGGGCGGCTTCCACGTTGGGCGGAAGCTCGTCGCCTCCTCCGGAGGCTGCGTGCAGGGCCAGGGCACGCCGGGTGTGGGAATACCAGTTCATGAGCTGGGTGCGCCGGGCGACGGTTACGCGTGGTGGGTGAGGACGGCTTTGACCGCTGTGCCGGCCTGGATGTCGGCGACGGCCTGGTTGATCTCGGCCAGCGGGTAGGTGCTGATGAGGCGGTCCAAGGGGAAGCGGCCCTGGCGGTGCAGTTCCAGCAGGCGGGGGATGAGGACGCCCGGGGCCTGGTGGCCCATCACGGAGCCCGTGACGGTGCGGCCCTTGAGGAGTTCGAAGGCGTTCGCGTTGAGGTCGGCGTCCAGGGCGGCCACTCCCAGGACGGCGGCTGTGCCGAGCGGCGCGAGGACCGCGACGGCGGTGTTCATCACGGGAATGACACCCGTTGACTCCACGCTGTAGTCCACCCCGCGGCCGTTCGTGAGGTCCATGACGGCCTGGGCGGCGTCAGCGGTCGCGGCGTCCACCACGTCGGTGGCGCCCAGCTGCTTGGCGAGCAGGAGTCGTTCGGGCTTGCGGTCGACCGCGATGACGCGGGTGGCGCCCGCTGCGACGGCGGCCATCAGGGCGGCCAGGCCGACGGTGCCGAGACCGAAGACCGCCACCGTGCTCGCTGCCCGGACCTGGAGGGAGTTGAGGACCGCTCCTGCGCCGGTGATGATCCCGCAGCCGAGCGGGGCCAGCGTGCTCAGCGGCAGGCTGTCGTCCGCGATCCTGACCAGGCTCCGGGGGTGGGCCAGGCCGTGCGAGGCGAAGGAGGACTGGCCGAAGAAGTGGTCGTGGACGGGGCGGGCCGCCACGTCACGCAGGCCGACCGTGCCGTCCGGGCGGCGGGCATGGAAGTTGAGCGGGATGTGCTGCTCGCAGTAGGCCGGTTGGCCCGCCAGGCAGTTGCGGCAGGTGCCGCACGAGTCCAGGCTCAGTACGACGCGGTCGCCGGGTGCGAAACCGGTCACGGCCGCGCCGACTGCCTCTACGGTGCCGGCGCCCTCGTGTCCCAGAACGACCGGGTGCGGAGTGGGAAGGTGGCCTGCGGCCGCCTCCAGGTCCGTGTGGCAGATTCCGACGGCCTCGTAACGGACCAGGATCTCGTCCGGGCGCGGGTCGTCGAGCGTCAATTCCTCGATGAGGAATTCCGAACCGGCGTTTCGGGACACGGCGGCAGTGACCGAGGTGGGCATGGCGATGTGCTCGCATTCTCAGGCTCAGGAGTGCGGTCCCGGTATGAGTCCGGGTACCGCGGGAGGGACCGGCAGGGGTGGTGAGGGCCGGTGAGGCGGAGCGGGGCCGCACCACCCCTGCTGTGATCGACTAGCGCGCGGAGCGGCCGAGCACCAGGTCGGCGGCCTTCTCGCCGATCATGATGCTGGGGGCGTTGGTGTTCCCGCTGGGCTCGTGCGGCATGACGGAGGCGTCGGCGACGCGGAGGTTCTCCACGCCGTGGACCCGCAGTTCCGGGTCGACGACGGACAGGGAGTCCAGACCCATCCGGGCGGTGCCGATCTGGTGGTGCCCGGAGACGACCGTGGCACGGACGTGGTCGCGCAGCCGGGCACGGGTCGCCGTCCCGGGACCGGGCAGCACCTCGCCGTCGTTCCATTCCTTGAGCGCGCCCTGTGCGGCGATGTCGCGGAGCATTTCGAGGTTGTCGACCAGCGTCTCCAGATCGCGAGGATCGGAGAACACCTTCGGGTCCAGGACCAGCGGGGCCGTCGGGTCGGTGGAGCGCAGCCGTACCTCTCCGCGGCTGTGCGGGTGCAGCAGCTGGCCCACGGCGGAGAAGCCGTGCTCCGGCAGGTCGGCTCCGGGTACGGGGTAGGCGAACGACAGGAAGAGCGGCTGGACGTCGGGCGCAGGCAGGCCCGGACGGGTCGAGGCGAAGTAGTGGGCCTCCAGGCCCTGTGCCGACCATGCCGGCAGCGGCTGCCTGGACTTCCAGACCAGCGGAGCCGACCAGTGGTCCTGCAGGTTCTGACCCACCCCCGGCAGGTCCGCCCGCACCCGCAGCCCGAGGTCACGCAGGTGGTCGGCGGGGCCGATGCCCGACAGCATCAGCAGCTGAGGGGTGCCGAAGACGCCGCCGGAAAGGACCACGTCGTCCACGGCCCGGGCGATCCGCTCCTCGCCGTCGACGGCGTAGGCGATGCCGGTCGCGCGGTCGCCGTCGAACACGATCCGGGTCACCAGGGCGCCGGTGGTCACGGTGAGCAGAGGACTGTCCTGCACCGGGCGGCCGTAGGCCACCCACGTCGACTGGCGGCGGTGGTGCTTGATGGTGTGCTCGGTGTAGCTCACTCCGTACTGGTCGCCGCTGTTGTAGCTGTCGTTGAACGGCAGACCGTACTGCTGGGCCGCCTCGACCCACGACCGCACCAGTGCGTCGGGCCCGGGGTTGCGCTGGACGTGTAGCGGTCCGGCCGTTCCGCGCCCTCCTGCCGCACCTCCCTCGAAAGCCTCCAGTCGGCGGAAGTAGGGCTCGACGTCCTGCCAGGACCAGCCCGCCGCACCCTGGTACGCCCAGGAGTCGTAGTCCGCCGCGGCGCCCCGGACGTAGATCATGCCGTTGAACGAGCTGGAACCGCCCAGTCCCTTGCCGCGCGGCCAGGGGAGCCGGCGGCCGTCCGCGTAGGTCTGCGGCTCGGTCTGGAAAGCCCAGTCCCAGGCGCTGTTCCACAGCTGGATCGAGCCGGTGGGGTCGTGGATGGCCTCGGTGTCGTCCACGGGGCCCGCCTCCAGGAGGAGGACCCTGCGGCCCGCGTCCACCAGGCGCCGTGCGATCACCGCGCCGGCCGAACCGGCGCCCACGACGATGTTGTCGAACTCGTTGGTGCTCATTGCTGTCCTCTTGTTTCAGGAATGCCTGTCGGACCGGGTCAGGGAGCCGTCGGCCGGACCTGTCCGGTCGGCACGGCACCACTGGGTCCGTGCGGGGCGCGCGCCGCATCCGTCACGTGATCCGTCGCTCGGCCTGCGGTGGCCGGGCCCGGTCGGAGACCGGACTACGGCCGGCCACGCCAGGGGAGCGGCCGTAGTCCGGCGCCGGCTCAGATCTGACGGGCGATGTGCTCCGCCGCGGCGATGACCGTGAGGTTCGTGGCGGCGGAGGGGACGTCGGGGAAGATCGATGCGTCGACCACCCGCAGGCCGGGCACTCCGCGCACCGCGCCGAGCCGGTCTGCGACGGCCGCCGGGTCGCCCTCGCCTCCCATCGGAGCCGTGGACGTCGGGTGGTGGTACGTGTCCAGGGTGGTCAGTACGGAGGCCAGGATCTCGGTGTCGTCCTTCGCCTGAGGGCCAGGGTTGAGCTCACGCTCGACCAACCCGGCCAGAGGTTCGGTGGCCCCGAGCCGGCGGGCGAGCTTGACGCCTTCGAGGAGCCGGCGGCGGTCCTCCGGTTCGGCGAGGAAATTGAGGTCGATCCTGGGAGCCTCCGCCGGATCCCTGCTGACCAGGGTGAGGGTGCCACGGGACCGGGGGCGGACCAGGGCGACGGCGAGCACGAAGCCGACACCGGTCGGGCTCGTGGAGTGGTCGAACAGGTGCGTCGCGGTAATGTGGAGATCCAGTTCGCCCGCGGCTGCGGTCGAGCTGGCCGTCCACGACTTGGCGCCGATCACAGGCGTCTGCTCGCCGATCAGATCGGGATCGGCGGCGTAGGCGTTGTAGTAGAAGGGGTGGTCCTGGAGGTTCAGGCCCACCGGGAGATCGGCGATCACCGGAATGTCCAGCGCGCGCAGGTCGTCTGCCGGACCTATGCCGGATCGCAGCAGGATCGCCGCGCTGCCGTAGGCGCCCGCGCTGAGGATCACCTCGGCGGCGCGCAGTTCGGTGCCGTCGGCGAGGAGCACGCCCGTCGCGCTCGCGCCGTCGAAGAGCACGCGGTCGACGAGGACGCCGGCACGGATCGTCAGGTTGGACCGGGAACGGACTTCCTCGGTCAGGTAGGCCATGCCGGTGTTCACGCGCACGCCGTCGCGCGCGTTCATCGGGTACGGTCCCACGCCGTGCGGGTCGGCGCCGTTGAAGTCGTCGGTGGGCCGGATGCCGTCGGCCAGCGCAGCGTCGACGAAGGCGCGCTGCATGGTGCTGAGGTCGTCGCGCGTGAGTTGGGAGACGGGGAGCGGACCCGAGCGGCCGTGCAGTTCGTCGTCGCCGGCTTCGGTGGCCTCCAGCGTCTTGAACGCGGGCAGGAGGTCCTCGTAGGTCCACCCCTTGAGACCGCGCTCCGACCAGCGGGCGAAGTCCGAGGGCAGGGATCGCACCGCGACGGAGCCGTTCACAGCCGAGCTGCCACCGAGGACCTTGCCGCGGAAGGCGTCGACGGGGTGGCCGATGAATCCGGGCTCGGACCGGTAGCCCCAGTCGTGCCCGGTCCAGCCGCCGAGCGTGCCGCTGTCGGCCACCCCTGCGGGGTAGGCGTCCGGTGCGTAGGCGGGGCCGGCCTCCAGCAGGAGCACGCGGCGGTCGGGGCTCTCGGTGAGGCGGGTCGCGAGGACGGCTCCGGCGGAGCCGCCTCCGACGACGATGGTGGTGAAGGCTGCGTCGTTCATGCCGACGACGCTATGCAGGTGCGCGCGTCCCGGCATCGGTCACCGTATCCGTCAGATGAGCGGCGACCGGCCGTGCTCTCACGCGATCATCCGCAGCCCGTTGTCGAAATCGACGCGGGCCAGCTCCGAGCGGGCAACGACCCCAAGTTTCGGGAACACGTTGGACAGGTGGTGGCCCACGGTGCGGGGACTGATCATCAGGTGGCAGGCGATCTCCTTGTTGGTGAGGCCCCCTGCGGCGAGCTTGGCCACCCGCAGCTCCTGAGGTGTCAGCACGGACTCCTCGGCCACGCCGACGGGCCTCGGCTGGAACCCTGTCAGCTCCATTTCACTGCGTGCCCGTACGAGCATCGGCTGGGCGCCGAGTCGGGCGAAGGTCTCGGCGGCCTCGGCGAGATGCAGCCGTGCCTCGGTGCGCCGCTTCGCACGGCGCAGCCACTCCCCGTAGAGCAGACGGGTGCGGGAGTGCCAGAACGGCCGGTCGGCGGCCCCGGGCACGCGGAGCGCCCGCTCGAACCACTCCTCTGCCCGGTCGCCGCTGAGCAACGCCGTGCTGCGGTGCGCCGCAGCAACGGCCCAGGGCACGCCCGCGCGCCGGGCCCAGGAACCGAGGATTTCGGCGGCGGCCTCGCCGACCTCTGGACGACCGGCCCGGACGGCCGCTTCCACCGTGTCGGCAGCGGCGAGCAGCGCGAAGGTGCCGTGGGCCGCGTCATGACCGGGTTCGGTCAGCCGGACCAGGAATTCGAGCGCCTCTTCGGCGCGCCCGGCGAACAGGGCGGCCTGGCCCTGGTTCCAGTAGGCGGCGGCGGTCAGCGCACGCACGCGCCGTGGCACCGACAGCTGCAGGGTGACAGCGCTGAGTTCGGCAACCTCCTTTTCGTCACCGCTCAGTGCGGCCAGCCAGCCCAGGGAGTTGCGGCACTGCGAGGCGGCGTGGTCGGCGCCTATCTCCTCGGCCAGCCGCAGTGTCTCGGTGGCGCTGGCGCGGGCCTGGCTCCAGCGACCCGTGATGATGTCCAGGGTGGCTGTCTGCGGCACCGTCAGGACGAGGGCGTTCGTCGCGTCCGTGCAACGCATCACCTCCAGTTTGCGGCCGAGCACGTCGGAGACCGCCCGCTCGGCACCCCACGCCGCGGCGAGCGGTGCGGGTGGCATCAACCGCCATGACACCGTGCCAAGAGGAGCCGTGACGTCCTCCGCGAAGGGCGGCACCGCTTCGGCGTCGCTCCACCACGGAGCGAGAGCGGACAGGACGCTCGCCTCCGGCGTGTCCGCCCCGCACGTCAGCTCCGACAACCGGCGCAAAGCCGCGGCTTGCCGGTCGGGGGATCCCGCGGCCCAGCCGGCCCGCACCGCCAGGCAGGCCAGTTCCATGGCCCTGGTACGGTCCGACACCGAACTCGCGTCGCGCAGCAACAGTCGGTGCGCGACTTCCTGGTCACCGTGAGCGAACTCGATGAGGCCGCTCAGACCGCCGCTGTCCTCCGCCACTGTCTGCGTGGGCGCCAGCCGACCCGCCTGGTCCAGCAGATCCCGAGCCCTGGCCATCTGCCCGCACTCCCAGGCCGCGAGGGCCCCGAGGGACAAGCGGCGGGCCGCGTTCACGGGGTCGGGCGACAGCTCGGAGGCCCGGAGCAGCGCTCGGACAGCCGATGCGTTGCCGCCGGAGGCCGCGTCATGGCGTGCGGTGCGTTCCAGCAGTTCCGCCACCGCTTCGTCGGCCACGTCGGTGGCCGCTGCCAGGTGCCAGGCCCGCAGTCCCTCCTCGGCGGCGTCCCGCTCGAGTGCCTGGGCCAGGGCCCTGTGGGCCGCCTGGCGTTCGGCGAAGGAGGCCGCGTCGTACACGACGGCTCCGACCAGCGGTGCCTTGAACCGGAGCGAGGCGCCCTGGAGGGAGAGAAACCCCGACCGCAGTACCTCGTCCCAGGCCGCCGCGCCGGCCCCGAGCGTCGCCGCCGCGGCGCGCACCAGGTGCTGATCGCCGCGGTCCTCCGCGGCCGCGGCGAGCATCAGAGACCGAGCACCGGGGGAGAGCAGCGAGGTGCGGCTCCCGAAGGCGCGGCGCAGTAGGGGGCCGACGGGAAGCCGCGCCCCCGGGCCGGCCGTGAGGGTCGGCAGTTCCCGGAGTGCCAGCGGGTTTCCGCAGGCGGCCGCGACGGTACGGCGCACGGTCTCCTCGGGTGCCGTCGGACGTTCGGTGCGGACCAGCCGCTCCGCGTCGGCGTCACAGATCGGGGCCAGGCCGATCGCTCGCAGGCCCTCCCAGGGGCCTTCGGCCGCCGGATCGCTGTGGGCTGCGAGCAGCATGGCCACCCGTGATGTGTCCAGCCGTCGGGCGACGAAGGCCAGGCACGCCGCAGTCGGCTCGTCCAACTGGTCCGTGTCGTCCACGGTGATCAGCAAGGGTTCCTCAGCCGCGAGCTCTGTCAGCAAGGTGAGGGTCGCCACGCCGATCAGGAATTGGTCGGTCGCGTGCTGGGTGTGTCCCAGGGCCCCGCGAAGCGCGTCGGCCTGCGGCTTCGGAAGCGTGCCGATCCGGTCGACCAGTGGCCACAGCAGCCCGTGCAGGGCGGCGAAGGCCAGTCTGGACTCCATCCGGCTGCCCCGGCAGCCCAGGACGGTGAAGCCGGTCGTTTGTGCGGCGGCGTACTCGAGCAACGCCGTCTTTCCGATGCCTGGATCTCCCCAAAGTACGAGGGCCGATCCGTTTCCCCGCCGTGCCTCCTCCAGAAGTCGGTCGAGCTCCTGCCGCTCTCGATCCCGTCCGTACAGATTCACTTCCGTGCTCCCCGCTTCTTCCCCGTACATCACACGTGCTTCCCCTCGCGAGCGAAGAGGAGGTCGCAGTTTCATGTGCGACCGATACGGTGACCGATGCGCCCGTCCGGCCGGGCCGCCTACCGTCACCGCCATGAGCAGTCATTCCTTCGAAGACGGCGCCCGGCTCGCCGACCAGGTCGCCTCGGCGACCGGCGCCGACCCGAGCGACCGTCTCCTGCACACCCGAGGCGCCTGGGCGGCGGGTGCCTTCACTCCGTCGGAGATCGCCGCCTCCCTGAGTGCGGCTGAGATCTTCGCCGTGTCCAGGACCCCTGCCACGGTCCGCTTCTCCAGCACACTCGGAGGCGCACACGGACACGACGGGGACCCGTCGGACCACGGCATGGCCGCCCGGATCGGCGACCTCGACCTCGTGATGTTCACCCTCCCGGTCTTCTTCGCACGCACCGGCGCGGACATGGTCGAGTTCCTCCGGGCCGCCAACTCCCCGGACCCGGCGTCGGCCGTACCCGCGTACGTGGCCCGCCACCCCGAGGCGGCCGTCGCCCTCGACCTGGCCCGGCAAGCCCGCCCTGCAGCGAGCTTCACGGGCCTGACGTACCACTCGGTGCATGCGTTCGGCCTGCTGGACCCGACCGGTACGACCCTGTGGGCCCGGCTGAGCTGGCGACCGCTCCGCGCGGCGCAGCCGCTGACCCCCGAGGAGTCCCGCAGCCGGCCGCGGGACTATCTCCGTGCCGGGCTGCACGCCGAACTGCCTGCTCGCTTCGCCCTCGTGGCCCACCTCCCGGCCGCCCAGGACGAGGTACACGACCCCACCCGTCCGTGGTCCTCGGAGCAGTCGGTGACGCTGGGCACCCTGACCCTCGAACGGGCGGAGGTCCCCGCCTCGGAGCCCGGTTTCGATCCGCTGCGCCTGCCGCAGGGCATCGCCGCCCCACTCGACCGGCTGGCGAGAGACCGCAGCGCCGCCTACCTGGCTGCGCAGCGCCGCCGACGCGGCTGAACCGATGGGCCGCCCCTGCTGCACGACTCCCGTCGTACTGCTCCCTCATGGCCGTGGTCTCGGCCGACGACATCGCAAGGTTCATGGGAGGACTCTTGCAGCCCGTTCTCAACGCACTCTCAACGTCCTCCGAACAACGCTGTGTCGACGTGGGGTGACTCAGCCGACACGGGGCAGGTCGCGCAGGACGCTGTCGATCTCGGCAGTGAGGAGTGTCAGGCCACGGGGCTCGGACAGCGCGCGAGCCTCCAGCAGGAGTGCGCGGGCCCGCCCGTGGTCGTCGTGGTCGGCGCGGGCACGGGCGAGGTCGATGAGGGCCGCGGTCAGCTCGGTGACTGCCTCGCTGCCCCGCAGGTGGCCGACGGCCTGTTCCAGCAGGGGCAGGGTGCTGTCGTCACCTGACGTCAGTGCGACGGCCCGCCAGGCGCGACCGAGCGTCACGGGGGTGTCCCACCGCTGCGCGAGGGCCAGTTCGGCCGCCGCCAGCTCCCTGGCGCGCTCGCGTTCACCGGT
The DNA here is from genome assembly GCF_044759225.1 of Streptomyces sp. NPDC101132. NCBI lineage: Bacteria > Bacillati > Actinomycetota > Actinomycetes > Kitasatosporales > Streptomycetaceae > Streptomyces > Streptomyces sp. NPDC101132. The sequence continues at coordinate 291,110 of NZ_JBIVYX010000007.1, read as the reverse complement.
CTTGAGCAGCTCCATGGCGGCGGAGCTGCGCCAGGCGAGGTACCCGGGATTGTGCAGACCCCAGGCAGAATTGCGGCGACCACAGTCGAGGAAACAGGCAGCTGCCTGGTGTGCCTGCCCGCGCGCGGAGTGGAGCAGGCCGCGTACCCACTTCACCACCGGTAGTTCCCACGTCTCGGTGTTGGCGTGCTCCGTCGCGCTGTCGAGCCACTTCTCGGCCTCGTCCGCCCGGCCGAGACCCAGGAGGGCCTGGGCGTACTGGGCGACCAGTGCGGCCGGGCGGCGCGGCACCTGCTCCAGGGACAGTCCGGCCACGGGGGCGCACGTCTCGAGTGCCCGCAGGTAGTCCCCGCCCCGCATGTGGACCTCGGAACGCATGATGCGTCGGTAGATATCCATCGTCCCGAAGTAGCGGTCCTCGTGGAGGTCGCTCAACTGTCCGGCGAGAGCGAACTGCCCGGCCCATTTCGCGATGTGCGTCAGAACGCCCACCACTTCGCGCGGCAGTTTCTCCCACGCCCCGTCCTGGTGGCACTCCGCGGGGAAACGGGACATCGCTTCCGCGGCGCTGTACCGCACCTGGTACGTGTCCTCCCAGGTGAGGACGGCATTCGTCACCAGGTCGTCGGCCCGGTCCCCTGACGCTCGCGCCGCACGCAGCCGCTCGATATGTACGGCCCAGCTTTCGGGGGTCAGCGCGGCCACCATCCAAGCAGAAGCACGAGCGGCCTCCGCCGAGGCCGGATCGAGCGGTTCGGTCTCGGCGATCACCTCGTCCATGAGGGTGAGTGCGGCTCTGGCGCGACGGTTGGATGCCATCGTCCAGGCCAGGGGGATCAGAGCGGTCGGTTCCCTCCGCGCGGCACGTTGTTCCTCGAGTGCCTCGTGGAGATGGGTCAGCGAAGCGGTGGGGTTCACCCACAGCTCCAGCTGACCGAGCTGGACGAGCACGGCGGCGCGCTGGTCGGGGCCGGCGATGCGGAGCGCCGCCTGGAGGTGGTGGAGGGCCTCCCGGACCGCGTGCTGCCGAAGGCATTCGTCGGCCGCTTCCACCAGGACGCTCGTCCACGGGGACCACTGGGTGCCCGTCAGCGCGTCCAGGTACCGGGCGGCCTGTCGGGCGCTGTGCCCTGAGCTCAGGGAGTAACGCGCGGCTGCCACCCGGAGCCGGCTGTCCTCGTCCGGCGAGCAGAGCCAGCGCAGGGTGTTGGGCACCAGGGGGTGCCGGAAGCGGGCGGGGGCGGCCGTGGACAGGATGCCGATCGCCGTCAGGCGTTCGCACCGGGCCTGAATCTCGGCCACGGTCTCCTGGCACACCTCCGCGAGTACGTCGGGCGTCGGCTGAAACTCGTGCAGGACCGCGATCGCCCGGAGCAATTGCGCCCGGTCGTCCGTGTAGTTGTCCAGCATCAGCGCCAGCGCCCGCTTGAAGCGGACGTCCGGGGTGTGCTCGGGCACGCGCCGCAGGTCGGCGTCGGGCAGGGCACACAGGTCCGCGATCAGCGCGACGACGAGCTTGGGGATGCCGGCCGTCGCTTCATGGACACTCCTGGCGAACTCCTGCAGGTGAGGAGCGTCCACCCGAGCCGCCGCGAGCTCGGCGATCCCGGATCGGGTGAGCCTGCCGAGGTGCAGAGTCGCCGAGGAGACGTTTCCCAGGTCCAGAGTCCGCCGGTACGCCTCCGGGTCCCATGGGCGGTCCTCCACCGCCAGCACCAAGAGGACGCGTGTGGCACGCAACCGCTGTGCCACCAGCGTGAGGACCTTCATCGAGCGCTCGTCGATGCACAGGACATCGTCCACCAGGAGGACCAACGGGGCCCCTGCGGCACTGTCGACCAGAAGGGCCGTCACCTGCTCCGCCAGCCGGTGGTCCGTGACGTGGGCCTGAAGAGCGGACGAATCCGCACGACCGTCACCTGCTCCGCGACCGATGCCGCCCAGAATCGCGTTGAGCAGACCGAGGGGCGCGTCGGCGACGGAAGGAGTCCTCGGCAGGTTGAGCCGCCGCGCAGCCGGTACCAGGCGAGCGGCTTCATCCAGGAAACGCGATTTGCCGTGCCCGTAGATGCCGGACACGAGGGCCAAGCCGCCCTCGGCGACTGCCGCCCGCTCGGCGAGCGTCACGATCGCGGCGAGCTGGTCCTCTCGCTCCACCAATCGAGCGGCCTCGGCGGAGGGCTTCGTTGCCGGCGGAAGCACAGCGGGGGCCGTGGCGGTCACGATGACGGGCGACGTCTCCTCGTACGCGCCGGACGGCGACCCGGACAGGATCCGGCCGTGGAGGGCGCGCAGCTCAGGGCCAGGATCGACCCCCAGCTCGTCGATCAGGAGCCGCCGGGTCCGTGTGTAGACCTCCAGTGCGTCGGACTGCCGGCCGGCCAGATGCAGTGCGCGCATCAAGAGGGCACGCGGGCGTTCGCGCAAAGGGTGCTCGGCCGTCAGCACCCTCAGCTGGTCGATCACGGAGTCGTGCCGGCCGAGCGCGATCTCGACGTCGAGACTGTCCTCCAGGACGGCCAGACGGCGCTCTGTCAAGGTCGCCCGCCACATGGCGGCATACGGGCCGGGTATACCGGCCAGGGGTTCGCCACGGTACAGCCGCAGTGCTCGGTCGTAGAGCTGCTCGGCCTTCTGCCACTCGGAGTGCTCGCGTGCATGGTTGCCCTCGGCGACCACGTGCTCGAACTCGCCCAGGTCCGTCTGATCGTCCTCGATGCGCAGCTGGTAGCCGCCGTGCCCCGACAGCAGCACGGTACCGGCAGACCTCGGTCTTCGCTCCGGCTCCAGCACTCGGCGCAGTCCGGCCACATGCGTCTGGATCACCCCGACACCACTCGCCGGCGCGGAGTCCTCGTAGAGGGCGGCGAGCAGGCTCTGGGTGGACACCCACTGGCGGCGCCGGAACGCCAGCGCGCACAGCACCGCTCTCCGCTGAGGGGGCCCCAGAGGCAGCCGCCGGTCGCCCTGCAGCGCTTCGACACCACTGAGGAAGGTGAATCGGACCTCCGCGATCGACGCAGGCCCCCTCTCCGGCGAATCCCCCACATTATCCTCCGAAGCCATCCGATAAGCGAAGAGACGCATCTTACCTGGCGCATGCCACCTGACCTGGTCAGATGCCATCCTCGCAGAACCGGCGGCGAGGGCTCGACTGCCCTTCCGGAGCCCTGTGCCGGTACCGGAGGCACGCGGTTTCCCGCCCTGTCCGCCGGGCTTGTGCAGCCGCCATCGTGAGGTGCCCACCGAGCAGCTGAACATGGCGCAGTGCGCCGCGGGATTTCGGTGGCGTAGAGCCCTGAGTGCCGAGCGGTCGGGCATCGGAGACCGCGCGTAGCGCCCGTCATGCACGTAATGCACTTTGGTCTTGTGTCCGTTTCGCGGTCTGCGCGCAGCTGACCTGCGATTTTCCTTAACGTGTTTTGCATGGATCTGTTTCTTGTGACCCACCACGTGGAGTGCGTCGCGATCCTGGAGCCGATCCGCGACGACGCCTGACCTGCCGGGCCGGGCTGTCAGCGACGGAGTCCGGCCGGTCAGGAGCCGGGTGTCGGAGGGGTGCTCCTGCCGATTCAGGACAGCGCACGGGAGGGGGTTCGCGGGCTGGGGCTGAGCGGCCGGCCTTGCGCCAGGACCAGGCGGACCCTGCGCAGGGCGCTCAGGTCGGTGAGTGGGTCGCCCTCGACGACGAGGAGGTCGGCGCGGTGGCCGGGGGTGAGGCGGCCGGTGTCGTGGGCGATACCCAGGACCGTGGCCGCTCCTGCCGTGGCCAGATCGATGATCTCGGCCGGCGTCATTCCGATGTGTTCGAAGAACTCCAGGCTGGAGACGAAGCCGTCGAAGACCGCGCGGGGAACGCCGGCGTCGGTTCCGGGCAGGAGCGGTACGCCGTTCTCCGCCATCCACCGGATCCGCCCGAACATCTCCTCGGCCCGTTCCGGACCGAAGCGCTCGGCGAAGCCCCGCCAGTCGGGACTGGCCGCGGGGCAGACCGCGATGCCCTGGCCGACCATGGCCGCCACCAGATCCTTGCGTACGTCGAAGCCGTCGGGTGCCATCCAGGTGCAGTGCTCGATGCTGTCGACTCCTGCTGCCACGGCGGCCGCGATGCCCTCCGTACCGTGCGCGTGGGCGGCCACCGGAAGCCCGGCCCTGCGGGCCTCCTCCACGACGACGCTCATCTCGCGCGGAGTGAACTGGGCCTGCCAGACGGGTGGTCCGCCCTTGGTGATGCCGCCTCCGGTGGCCATCACCTTGATGAGGTCGACACCGCTCGCCGCATTGCGCCGTACCGCGGCGCGGATCGCGGCTTCGCCTTCGACCTCCCCGCCGAGGAACCAGCAGTGGCCGCCGGGTGCGGTCAGCGGCGTGCCGGCGGCGAGGATGCGCGGGCCGGGCAGCCGGCCCGCCGCGATCTCGTTCCGCAGGCGGACGGCCAGCCCTCCTCGGTCGCCGAGATCGCGTACGGTCGTCACCCCCGTCGCGAGGAGCTGCTCCGCGCGCGTCGCCATCCCCGCGTAGAGCTCGGCGTCGGAAGCGGTGCGCAGGGTCTCCACGGGATCGGAACCGGCGTCGAGCGCGAGGTGGACGTGGGCGTCGATGAGCCCGGGCAGCAATGTGCCGTCGGGGAAGTGGAGGCGGGGAACGGCGGGTTCGACCCGCGCCTCGACCTCCGTACGCGGACCGGCGGCCACGATCACGCCACGCTCGACGTGCACGGCCCCGTCGAGGACCACCCTCCCGCCGGGGGCGGCGACCATCCGCCCCGCCGAAATCACGGTGTTCATCATGAGCCTTCCTGGTGGGTGCGCAGTGCGTCCGAGAGTGCCACGAGCTGCCGCACGTCGTCGTCGAGGTCATTTCCTCCGGGCAGGGCCACGGCAATGGCTCGTCCGGGTACCGGTGCTCCCGCCCTGTACGCGGCCAGCGCCTCGCGAAGGTGTACCGCTGCTCGTCCTGGTGGGAGTGGGGCGGAGGGTTCCATCGGGGCCTCCAGCTGTGCCAGGTAGGGGCTGATCCGTACGAGACCGTCCCGGCACTCGATCGCTCGCCGGTAATGCCGGCGGTGAACCCCCCGGACGCGGAACGCGTCACGCCAGCCTGCAGTCGGCGTGCGCTGGAGTGAGTCCTCCGGGAAGGCCTCGTGCAGGGCCGTCCACAGCGGTGCCAGCCGCCGGTACATCCGACGCCGATGCGCCCACAGCCGGATGGCCATCCACCGCGTGGCGGCCGCGGGATACAGAATCCCGGTGACGAAGAGCGGGATCGCGATGTCCAGCAGGAGCTTCGCACCGACTGTGGGGGTTGCCGGCACGGAGCCGCCGGCCCAGCGCATCAGGGTCAGCATCTCGCGAAGCGACCCCATCAGCACCATGGCGGTCAACGCGGCTGCCACCAACCGCAACCCCGTGCGCAACGGGCCGTTCGACACCCGTATGTAGCGCCATGTCCAGCACAGCGCCAAGGCCAGCCCGTAGACGAGGTACAGACCTGCCGCCAGGTAGAAGAGCGCGACTCCCGGTTCGCGCATGTTCGCCGTCGCGTACGTGTGGGCGCGTTCTGGTCCCGGTGTGAGGGCCATGGCCAAGGTGGCGATTCCGATGGCGGATGCCAGGGGTACGAGTTCCCACCGTGCGCGCCTATTGCCCGCCGTCCGATCCGATGCCGAATAGAGGTAGACGCATTGCAGGAAGTAGACAAGCAGGAGCAGCAGTGCGTTCTGCAGCAGCTTCGCGATTCCGCCAGTGGTGAGTGAATCGACGTACCGTGCAACTGACTTGAGCCCGAGAGGGAATGACAGCGAGCCGCAGAGGATGCATAGCGCTACCGAGCGGAGGACCCTGTCGGAGGGCGCCTTGGCCAGCTGCCTCATCTTCCAGGACAGCGCCAGCAGGAGAATTCCACCGAGTAGTGAGGACAGCACCACGGCTATAACCACCCCAGTCTGTCACCCAGTGCGGAATGGATGCGTCGAGCCGACTGATCGCCCCCTGTCTTCGGGGTCACGCGGTTCAGCACGGAGGCCCATTCCAGGATGATGGTAGCGACCAGCTCGGCTTCCCGTTCCCGGTCGTCGTCGTACGAGGTTCGTCGCAGTGCTCGCTTGATGACGTCGACGGAGAGCTCCGGGGCCAGCGACTGCAAGAACTCGTCATCCATTTCGTCGCTCTGATGGCCTGCCAGAATGTGGCCGACCTCATGCAGGATGATGTGATCCTGATGCGCCCTGCTGGTTTCCCTCTGGTAGAAGATGTAGTCCGCCGATTTGCCGGCGATCCACACGCCGTACGCTCCGGGAACGGGCAGCGGGTAGTCGATCAATCGGATGGGGCGCCGCCTGTGTTCTCCCCATACCTGGCAGAAGGTCGGCACGTGAAGTGGTGGCTGGATGTCGAGGGACTGGAGAGTGCGCCTGCAGTGGCGTCTCAGCTCTCGCTCTTTCAAGGCTCTCTCCGCTCGCGTTGCCAGGGTGCGACCCCATCCAACAGCGCGAATCTGCATGCGGCCAGCGGAGAATCAGTCAATCACGAGGATGGATTTCCCGTTCCGCCTGCTCCAGGCGATAGACGACATCGAGCAGGTCCATCACCTGCTTCCGATGCTCGGGCGACAATTGGCCGGCTCGCATGGCCATCAGTTTCACGTCGCTGCTCTTGGATGCCTCGTGGAGGCGGGCTTGCTCGGCGGCGAGGGCCTCAAGCTGTTGCGTGATACGGTCTGCCGCCTCGTCCTCGACGAAGTAGGCGGTCGGCACGCCGAAGAACCCAGCCAATGCCTGAAGGTGCTTGAGCGTCGGGTTGTTCTTTCGCCCGTTGCGGAGCTGCCAGATGTAGCTCTGGGAGATCGAGACGTCTGCAGTCGACTGCCGGATGGCGGCGGCGACGTACTCGTTGCTGTACTCGTGATGCGGATCGGGACGGACCGTCGCGAAGAGCTGGTTCAGCCTGTCGGCCAGACTCTGCCCTGCCTTGTCGTCCATGTCCCCTCCGGCCCTCACCGGTCTCCACCCGTGTCAACAGTGATCCTGCCAGTTCCGTGACATGAGTTGAAGGGCGTAGGTCGTCAAGTTATCGTCCCCCTCACGTAAGTTCCACTGGTGTGAAGACCCACCGCTCACTGGGTCTTCACCTGAGTTGTGGCAGCGATGAGGCCTTACGACTCGCCCGCCAGCGGTTCTTTCCGTCCTCAGGCACAGGGGGAGGCACGTCGTCATGCGACCGAGATCAACGATGCCCGAGTGGGTACCGGCTCTGCACCGCGTCAGCCGGCTCGGCAGCAGAGAACTCCAGGTGTTCCGGCTACTTGCGGACGGGGCCAGCAACGCCGAGATCGCCGCCGCACTGGTGGTGACGGAGCGGACGGTACGCGCCCACACCGGCAGCATCCTTTCGAAGTTGGAACTCCAGTCACGCCTGAAGGTGTGTCTGACCGCGTTCGCATACACGCAAAGACTGGCTCTGAAGCCAATGGGCGTGGGGCCGCAGGGGGGTCAGAGTGGAGTCATCACAGCACGGGAGGAGGTGAATGAGATGAAGAAGTTCTACGAGGCCCCTGCTCTGATCGAACGCGGCGCGTTCGCGGCTGCAACGGCCGGATTCGGCCGGCTCCTCGCCGACCAGCTGGTCGGCCGACTGATCCCGTAACCGCAGCTCGACAACGTAGGAAGGTACCCGGCATCCCATGGACAGTTTTGTGGTGGCACCTGACCACGATGCGGCCACGGCGGCTGTCGGGTGCCTTCCCTTCGAGCCGACACATGTCGTGTCCCACCCTTCCGGACGGCCCTGGATCCTGGGGAACCTGCCCTTTGCCACTCTCTCCGTCGTCCACGGGGACGGGAAGACGCTCGCTCTCATAGGGCCGGGCGACGTGCCCGAGGACCAGATGGCAGCTGCCCTTTCAGCGTGCGCGAGCGTTGCGGACCTGGACGGATTCATCAACTCGTTGCCCGGGGTGTTCCACGTGATCGCGCGGGTTGCCGGGAGATCTCGTGTGCAAGGCACCGCGTCCGGGCTCCGGCAGGTGTCCTACGCAGAGCACGCCGGCCACATCTGGGCAAGCGACCGGGCCCGCACGCTCGCACGGCTGACGGGGGCAGCGCTGGATCGGTCCGCGCTGGCGCTTCGGCTGCTGGAGCCCGTACCCCATCCCTTACCTGAGCGTGGCTTGTGGCGTGGCATCGAGACGGTGCCACCGGGGCACTGTCTCGTCCTGGACGGTGGGCGGGACAGGCAGGTCGAGTGTTGGTGGCGCCCGCCGGCACCGAGCAGAACGCTGTCCGTCGGCGCGGATCGGGTACGGGAAGCCCTGAGCCTTGCGGTGCGGCTGCATCTTCGGGGGCGGACGAGAGTCAGCAGTGAACTGTCGGGTGGCTTCGACTCCACGGCACTGTTCTTCCTCGCCGAGCGGGAGCAACGGGTCATGGCCGTGACGGCCGCCGGCCGCGACCCCTTGGACGAGGACGCGGCGTGGGCCGCACGCGCGGTGAGCCACGCCCGCAAGGTCGACCACCGGGTGGTCCCGGCCGAGCGCCTGCCGCTGGTCTACGCACAGCTGGACCGGGCGACCGAGCCGCTGGACGAGCCGTCCATCGCCGTCGCAAGCCGGGCACGGGTCCTGGCGATGACGGAGATACCGCGCCGGGAGGGCGCCGACCTTCACCTCACCGGCCACGGCGGTGATCACTTGTTCGTTGGACTGCCGACGCTGACCACAGACCTCCTGCGCAGCCGGCCCCTGCTGGCACTGCGCCACATGAATGCCTATCGCGGCATGTTCGGCTGGCCATGGATCGGCATGGCCAGACAACTGATCAGCCCCGGCTCCTACCGACGCTGGTTGGCGACGTCGGCGACCTCGGGCACCGGGGCGGACCCGCAGTTCCCCATCCTCACCTGGGGACTCGGGGCGACCATGCCGCCCTGGCTCACACCGTCCGCCGTGGAGGCGATTCACGAGGAAGTCAGGCAGGCCGCGCAGACGGCGGCACCGCTGGCCGCTACCCCGGGACGCCATCTCGAACTCGACGGGATACGTGACGGAGCCCGCCTCGCACGAGCCCTGACGGACATCACCGCCTGTGCCGGACTGCCCCTCTCCACTCCCTTCTTCGATGACCGGGTCATGGAAGCCGCACTCGCAGTGCGTATCGAGGCCCGGGCACGGCCCTTCGCCTACAAGCCGCTGCTCGCCGCCGCCATGCACGGCATCGTGCCCCCCGACCTGCTCACAAGGGAGACAAAGGGGGTAGGGAGCATGGACCTGGCAGTGGGGCTGCGCACCTACGCACCGCATCTCAGCCGGCTGTGGTCCGACTCACGGCTTGCGGAGCTTGGCCTGGTCGACGGGCAGCGCCTGGCGCGCCTGTGCGCACGCCCGGACTCCGTCGAACTGGACGACGGTGCGCTACTCACCACAGTGGCCTGCGAGCTGTGGCTGCGCGGCCTGGAACACGAATAGCACAGACAGGAGATGTTCATGGGTTTCAAGCTGTACGACCACATCTCGATGGTGCCTACCGAATACGGATCGGTCCTGCTCGACGAGCGCAGCGGTGCCTACTTCCAGCTGAACCCCACGGGTACGGAAGTGGTGACCGGTCTGATCGAGCAGCACGACGCGGCGCACGTCGCGAGGAGGCTCGTGGCCGAGTACGACATCGGCGAAGAGCAGGCGGCCTCCGATGTCGCAGCACTCATCGCCCAGCTGCGTGAGGCGGAGCTGGTCCAGCCGTGAGCGCCGGAATGACCATGCCCGCCCGAGAGCCGGGCGGCTTATGGCGGCGGGCGAAGGTGAGGACCGCTGTCCTGGCCGGGCTGCTGCTGGCGCGGATGGCCCCGCATCGAATCCGCTTCTTCATGCGGCGGGCGGCGGGGGGAGCCCGGCAGGCGGAGTACGAGACGGTGGCCGCCTACTACCGTGCTGTAGCCGCGGCCAGCCCCCGCTGTGCCGGGTGGCAGGGATGCCTCCCCCGCTCGATCGCGGTGGCGCTCCTGTGCCGGGCGGAGGGCAGGTGGCCAGACTGGAACGTCGGTGTCCGCCGGACGCCGCCCTTCGCGGCCCATGCCTGGCTCGAAGCGGACGGGAGGGTCGTCGCCGAGCCGGGTACGCCGGCGGCCTACGGGGTGCTCATGCACGTGGGGGCTGCCGATGTCTCCTAGCCGGGACACGGCCGGGCCCGTGGGGCTCGCGGCACTCCTTCGCGTGCTCCGGCCGCACCGGGGTCTTGTGGCCGGCGCGGTCACTCTGGTGATCGCGGCCTCCGTGCTCGGTCTCGCGCAGCCGGTGCTGGCCGGCCGGATCATCGACCGTGTCCGCACGTCCGAGCCCATCGCCGGCCTCGTGCTGACCCTCACCCTGCTCTTCGTGGCGCAGACCCTGATCGACACGGCCGGCCGCTACCTCCTCGAACGCACCGGCGAGAGCGTTGTCCGCGGGCTGCGGCAGCTGCTCGTCCGGCGCCTGATTCGCCTGCAGCTGCCCGCACTCCTCACCCATCGCAGCGGAGATCTGATCTCCCGGGCCACCGGTGACACCCTGGCACTGCGTGACAGCGTCACCCGCGGTCTCGTGGAGATCGCGGTGGGAGCCCTCACTGTCACGGGTGCGACTGCGCTCATGGTTGCGATCGACCCCGTGCTGTTCCTTGTCGTTCTGGGCGTCTTCGCCGTCGCGGCGCTGGGGGTGACGGTTGTACTGAACCGCATTCGGGAAGCGGCGGAGCAGTCGCGGACGGCAGTGGGTGTGCTGACCGCGGATCTCGAAAGGAGCCTGTCAGCGATCCGGACCATCCGCATCCACCAGGCGGAGCAGTCGGAGACGGAACGGCTCCTGGCCTCGGCCGACGCGGCGTTCGATGCGGGGGTCAGGGGCGCGCGCCTGGCAGCCACCGCCCACCCTGCGATCCAGCTCGCCGCGTCCGGCTCCTTCCTCCTCGTCCTCGTGGTCGGTGGCATGCGCGTCGCCTCCGGGGAACTCCAACTCGGTGAGTTGGTCGCCGTACTGCTGTACGCCACCTACCTGGTGATGCCCCTCGGCAACCTGCTGGAAGGCCTGACCACGCTCAAGAGCGCCTTGGGAGCTCTTCAGCGTGTGCAGGAGGCACTGGACCTGCCCATCGAGTCCGACGACGGCACGCCCGGCGCGATCGCAGCAGCCGTTCCGGGCGCACCAGCGCTCGTCTTTGCCGACGTCCGCTTCTCCTATGACGACCGACCCGCGCTGAGCGGGGTCAGTTTCGAGGTCGCTCGCGGGTCGCGGACGGCGTTGGTCGGCACCTCCGGATCCGGCAAGTCGACGATCCTCTCCCTGATCTGCCGGTTCTACGAGCCGACAGGCGGCACCATCAGCTATCTCGGCCACGACGCAGCCGCCTTGACCCGCGTCCAATGCCGCCAGCTCGTTTCGCTTGTCGAGCAGAGTGCCCCGGTACTCCACGGATCGATACGGGAGAACCTTTGCATGGGACGGTCCGCGGATGCAGCCGAAATAGACAGGGTGCTCCGGCAGGTCAACCTGCATGACTGGGTCGAGACCCTGCCCGATGGCGTGGACACCCAGGTGGGTGAGCACGGGTCGCAGCTGTCCGGTGGCCAGCGCCAACGCCTGGCGATCGCGCGGGCTCTGCTGACCCGGCCGGCGCTCCTGCTTCTCGACGAGCCGACCTCCAGTCTCGATGCGGAGAACGAGAAGACGGTGATGGACGGACTGCGCCGCCTCCACGGGGACTGCGTCACCGTGCTGATCGTTGCCCACCGCATCTCGACGGTGCGCGACGCGGACCACATCCTCGTCGTCGACGATGGCGAGGTGGTCGCAACAGGCAGTCATCACGAACTGGTGCGCACCAGTGAGCACTACCGGCTCTTGCTGGGCACCCAGATCACGGACGACGAACACACCGACTTCTCGGGAGTGCAGAAGTGACCGCCGAGCTTGAGTTCGCCGAGGCGGCGAGCGGACTTGCCCCCATCGCGCTCCGTGCTGCCGCCACTCTGCGCATGGCCGACCACATCGCCGCAGGCCACGACACCGTCCTGTCGCTGGCCGAGCGGACGGGCACCGACCCGGACCTGCTCAGTCGCGTACTCCGGTTCCTCGCATGCCGTGGCGTGTTCGCCGAGCCTCGCCCGGGAACGTACGCGCTCACCCCTCTGTCCCTCACCCTCCTGAAGGGCCACCCCTCGGGCCTCCGTGATTGGCTCGACGCCTCAGGAGCCGGGGCACGCATGGACGCCGCGGTCGGAGACCTCCTCGGCGCACTGCGCAGTGGCGAGCCCTCCTACGCCAGACTGCACGGGCGGCCCTTCTACGAGGACCTCGCCCTCCACAGCAGCGGCCCGGCCTTCGACGACCTGCGCCACATGCACGCCGAGAGCTACGTCTCGGACCTGATGGCCGCGTATCCCTGGGACCAGGCCAGGTGCATGGTCGACGTGGGTGGCGGCACGGGAGTTCTCGTCGAAGCCCTCATGCGCACCCACAGCACCTTGCGCACCGTGCTTGTGGACCTCCCCGCTGCGGTGGCGGCCGCCACCGCCCGTATTACAGGGGCAGGCTTCGGCAATCGGTTCACCCCGGTGAGCGCGAGCTTCTTCGACCCCCTGCCGGCCGGCGCGGACGTGTACACGCTCGTCAACGTCGTTCACAACTGGAACGACGAACGGGCAGCCGCCATTCTGCGCCGGTGTGCCGAAGCAGGTCGGGAGGACTCCACCTTCGTCATCGTGGAGCGACTCGTGGACCAGGCCGACACCCGGGCGATCACCGCCATGGATCTGCGTATGTTCCTGTTCCTCGGCGGAAAGGAACAGACCGCGGCCCAGCTCCGCGAGCTCGCGAGCGCGGCCGACTTGGCGTACCAATCGACGATCGAAACCCCGCCGGGACTACAGCTACTTGTCTTCGGTAGGAAGCGTCCCTGAAGGCCCCAGGGTCCGGCGGCGGAAGGTGACATGGGCCCCAGCTGATCGTTCAGGCGGGCCCAGTCGCGGCGGCTTGTTCCGTGCATCAAGTGGGCAGGCGGATGAGGGGGTCGAGGAACGGGCTTGGGCGGCCGTGCCAGAAGATGGCGAGAGTGTCCCGAGACCGGGTGGCGGCGACGAAGGATACGACGTATGGCCCGGTCCGGGGTAGGCCCGTTCGTCCTGGCCGGATGCAGCCTGCGGGGTGGGATCCGATACAGGGCGGTGGCTGCTGGCCGAGGGGATGCGCGTATCTGTTTTGTGGTGTTCGTGCACGTCTTCTTGGTGCCGCGGCAGCGTGAATCAGCCAAGTGCTTTCGTCCCTGCCGATCATGGTCGTGGGGTCGGGACAATGGCGGGCGATGGACATGACTTCGCTGCGGCCGGGCGATCCGCCGGTCGGCTACGGGCCGTTCGCGCATCTCACCGCACCGAACGTGCTGCTCTACCGCGCGGTGATGCGGGCGTTTCTCGTGGGCGCCGACGCCGCCGTCGTCGCCGACCGCTCCTCGGCCAGGACCTTCTACTCCCTGTCCGGCGGCACGCTCCACGCCAGCACCGACGGCGGGGCGACCTTCGCCGCCCGCGCCACGAACCTGCCCGCCGGCCGGCTCACGGCCCTCCCCGGCACCGCCGGAGACCTGTGGATCGCCGGCGGCGGCAAGGGACTGCTGCACTCCACCGACGGCGGCCGGACCTTCACCACCCTCACCACGGTGCAGTCCGCCTCCGCCCTCGGCTTCGGCAAGGCCGCACCCGGCGCCTCCTACCAGGCCCTGTACCTGATCGGCACCGTCAAGGACGTCACCGGCGTCTTCCGCTCCACCGACAAGGGCGCCACCTGGCTCCGCGTCAACGACGACGCCCACCGGTGGGGCGCCATCGGAGGCGTCGGCGTCATCACCGGCGATCCCGACACCTACGGCCGCGTCTACGTCGGCACCAACGGACGCGGCCTCCAGTACGGCGATCCGTCCTGACGCCGCCCCCGGTGCGGACGCAGGCCTGACCTCCTGGGCCGGCTGCCGCCCGCACGCGAAAGCCGCCCTCCTGACCGGAGCAGCACCCGGTCGGAGGGCGGCTTGACGTCGAAGCGGACGACGTCGTCCGCGGTGCACCGGCGGCGACGGGACCTGGACGCCGGCCCGTTTCGCCCACGTCCTGGCCTCGGCTCGTAGAGGTCGAGCCGTCGGTGCAGCGGATCATGCAGCCGAGGTCGAGATCCACCGTCCTGGCCGCGGCCGACCGCAGTGACGCCCGGATCCGGCCGAGCAGGCCAGGCGCCTCACCGCCGGCCCGCCGCGCCGCGGCCTGCGGCGAGTTCCAGTCGAGGTTGACCTTGATCAGGCCCGAGGTCACGCCGTGCTCGTCCAGGGGGACTCGGGGGGAGCCCTTCGTAGGGTCCACCGCGGCGGGCTCGGGCATGTGGCACCTTTCGAGGGACGCACGAGCGTGGAGGGGCGACGACCCTGCCGGCGGGGCGTGCCGCGCCGCAGGGAATCGGGTGTCCCTTTCGGAGCGGTTCCGGGTCCGGTTGTGGGGTGTTGCGAGTGGGGCCTGAGTGGGTCTCTAGTCGTTGGTGAGTTCCTCTGGGGGAGGGCTTTTCCTACTTAGTCGGTGGGAAAAGCGTGTGCGAACCGAAGGCGGAGAGCGGTCCGTCGGCTCCGCCGATCACTTCCGGAGGATCACATGAGTCCAGTTCGTGAGCGGTACACGGTGGCCGTTGTCGGTGCGGGTGCGGCCGGCGCGCTGACCGCCGTTCATCTCTGCGAGACCGCCACGCGCCGCCGGACGCCGGTGGATCTGGTCCTGGTCGACCCGGCCCCCGAAGCGGGCCGCGGTACCGCCTACTCGACGCGGGATCCCGGGCACCGCCTCAACGTGCCCGCGGGTGGCATGAGCTGCTACCCCGACGACCCCGGCCACTTCGTGCGGTGGCTGTGCCGCCACGGCCAGCCCGGCGTCACCGCCGGCGAGTTCGCGACGCGGTACCGGTACGGGGCCTACCTCGCCGACACGCTCGCCCAGGCCATCGTGCGCGCCCACGGCACCGTGTCCGTGCGCCGGGTCGCCACCCGTGCCGAGCACGTCGGGGCAGGCGCGGACGGCGGGGTGACGGTGACGCTGGCCGACGGTACGCGGGTCGGTGCCGATGCCGCGGTCCTGGCGACCGGGCCGGCCGCGCCGACCGCCGCCTGGGCGCCCGCGGAGCTGCGTACCGCCGAGCGGTTCATCGCCATGCCGTGGGCCGGAGGCGCGCTGGAGGGGCCCCTCGGCGACGACAGCGATGTGCTGCTCGTCGGCTCCGGTCTCACGTCTGTTGATCTCGCGCTCACCCTCGAACGGCCCGGCCGGACCGTGCACACGGTGTCCCGCAACGGGCTGCTGCCCCAGCCGCACACCCTGACCCCGGCCGGCCCCCTGCCCGCCCCCGAGGGCCTCCACGACGACGCCCCGTACGAACGGCTGCGCCGCATCGTCTACCGCCACGTGGCCCGCGCCGTGCGCCTGCACGGCGACTGGCGCCCCGCGCTCGACAGCCTGCGCCCGCACACCGCACGCCTGTGGAGCCGCCTCACGACCGAGGAGCGCGCCGAATTCCTGCGCCGCGACGGCGCGTTGTGGAACACCCACCGCCACCGCATGGCGCCCGCCACCGGCGAGTCCATCCTGCGCGCCCGCACCGCGCGCCGGCTGGCCCTGCACGCCGGCACCGTCACCGGCGCCGCCGTCCGCGCCGACGGATCGCTCGACGTCGCGCTCTCCGGCGGGCGTGGGCTCCGCGTGGGCTGGGTCATCGACTGCACGGGCCCCGGCCCGGTGCAGGCGGACCCCCTGTGGGGCTCCCTGTTCGAGGCCGGCGCCGCCGTGCCGGGACCGCTCGGCATGGGCGTCGCCACCCTCGACGGGCGTCTGCTCGACGAGCAGGGGACCGCGCGCCTGCCCCTGTTCACCCTCGGCGCCCCGCGCCGCGGCGAGCTGTGGGAGACCACCGCCATCCCCGAGATCCGCGTCCAGGCGGCGGCCCTCGCCCAGGAGCTGCTCGCACCGCTCGCCCCCCGGCCGCGCACCACGCGCCGCCCGCTCGACGGGCACGGCCTCGCCCTCTCCACCCACGCCGAGGCGGCAGCCGCCTACCGCACCGGACTCGACCGGATCCTCAAGGTACGCGCGGGCGCCGAGGACTCCCTCACCCGCGCGGTCCGCCTCGACCCCGGCTTCGCCCTCGGCCACGCGGCCCTCGCCCTGCTGGGGCACGAGTGCGGCGCCGCCGTCGACGTACCCAGAGCCCTGGCGGAGGCACAGCGCTGTGCCAGGGAGCGCGCGTGTGAACGCGAGCGCTCCTTCGTGGAGGTCGTCACCCGCCGCGTCCACGGCGACGACGGCGACGCGGCCCTGGTACGGCACCTGGAGCACCACCCGGCCGACGCGCTCGCCCTCGCCGTGGCCGTGCCCACCATCGCCTTCTCCGGGGTCGACGACCTCGACGACGACTACGCGCTGCGGCTCGTCGAGCGGACCTCGGCCGCGTACGACGGCCACTGGTTCCACACCTCGCTGCTGGCCTTCCTGCGCCAGGAGCAGGGCCGCCTGCACGAGGCCGGCGAACTCGCCCACCGCGCCCTGGCCGTCGAGCCCGCCTCCGGGCACGCCGTGCACGCGCTCGCCCACGTCCACTACGAGAGCGGCGCGCACCGCGCGGGCCGCGACTGGCTGGAGCGCTGGGTCGCCGGACGGGGCCGCGGTGCCGTGCACCGGGCCCACTTCTCCTGGCACATCGCCCTGCACGAACTGGCCCTGGACGACCCCGCCGCCGTCCGCAGGCGCTGGTTCACGCAGCTCGCCCCCGGCCGGGTGACCGGCGTACGCGCCCTGGTGGACTCGGGGTCGCTGCTGTGGCGGGCCCGGCTCAGCGACAGCTGGCACGGCGACCTGCCCGCCGCGGACGTCCTGGACGCGGTGCAGGCGGAGGTCCTGGAACGCCCCGCGACCGCCTTCACCGCCCTGCACTGCGCCATCACCCTCACCGCCGCCGGCGACCTGGCCGCGCTGCGCCGCCTGCGCGACCACGCGGCGGCCGCCGACGAGGTGCAGCGCGAGGTCATCGCCCCGCTGTGCGACGCGTTCGCCGCGCTCGTCGAGGAACGCTTCCGGGAGGCCGCCCGCGGCCTCGACGCGCTCCTGCCCGTGCTGCGCCGGGTCGGCGGCAGCGCGGCGCAGCGCGAGGTCGTCGAGGAGACCCTGCTGTACGCGCTGACGGCGGACGGCCGCTGCGACGCTGCGGCCCGCCTCCTGGACGCCCGCCTGGAACGGACGCAGGCCCCCCGCGACCGCCGGATGCGCGCGGGCCTGCCGGCCTGACGCCCGGGCCCGGCCCGGCCCGGTCAGCCGTGTCCGCGTGCCGGGCGGAGGCGGTGGGCGAGGGTGAGGGTGCTGAGGGCGAAGAGGAGGACGCCCAGGGGGACGTGGAGGGAGGGGACGTGGGCTATGCCCAGGACGACCTGGGCGGTGGCCAGGGCGAGGAAGAGGGTGGCGTGGAGGACCGGGCGGGGGGAGGCGCCGCCGGGGCGCCAGGCCAGGACCGTCGCCAGGAGGTGGAGCATCGACGCGCCGTACATCACGCGGGAGCCGATGTGGTGCAGCTCGTGGGCGGTGGAGGAGGTGAGCAGGGCTCCGGCCGTGGCGGCCTGGAAGAAGAGGGTGAGGGTCTGCAGCGCCGCGGTGGTCTTCAGGAGCGTGGCGGTACGGGCGGTGGTCGGGGGCGCGATCCGGGTGGTCGGCGGGTGCGTGGCCATCGGGTCCTCGGCTTCCGGTGCGTGGCGTCGTACGGGGTCGGATACGGGACGGCGCGGCACGTCCCGTTGTGACACGGTGTGGCGCACGTCACCCGGCCGGGTCGGTCCGGTCGCCGGGGGTGGCGGCGCGGGGTTGCCTGGAGGGCGGGCCCTGGTCAGGCGGGCCGACGGGTACGCGCGAACGGAGGCGGCATGGTGGTGCGGTGGAAGCGGGCGGTGGCGGGCGCGGGTGTGGCAGGGGTGCTGCTGGGGGGTGTGGCCGGGTGCTCGGACGACTCCGGCGGGCCTTCCGACGCGGCGAGCAAGGCGGCGTCCGCCTTGTCCTCCGTCGGCTCCTCCCTGGCGAGTGAGGCGGGCGACGTGCTCGCGTCGGCCACGGCCGAGGCCGGGAAGAAGCTGGAAGAGATCAAGGACGGCGTGGACGCCAAGGGGGACGTGACGCTCGGTTCCGCCGCCACCGACCCGGACGGGCGGACCACCGTGAAGGTGACCGTGCGGAACACGGCCGACTCGGCCAAGTCCTTCGGCGTGCAGGTCGTGTTCAAGGACGGGAGCGGGAAGCTCCTCGACACCGTCGTGGTGACGGTCGACGACGTGGCCGCGGGGAAGACGGGGGAGGGGACCGCGCAGAGCCACCGGAAGCTGGACGGTCAGGTGACGGCCGAGGTCGAGAACGCCCTGCGGTACTGAGCACAGCGGCACGCCCTCCGCCCCGGCCCCCTCAGGGGGCCGGGGCGGAGCCGTGCGGCGAGGGCGTCAGCGGTGCTGCGCGAAGGTCCGGAGGAACAGGGCCTCCACGTGTGCCATGTGCTGGATCTCGGTGGGGTCCACGCTCTCGTTCGGGGCGTGGATCAGGCAGCGCGGCTCCTCCACGCCCATGAGGACGATCTCCGCCTCCGGGTACGTCGCGGCGAAGACGTTGCACAGCGGGATCGAGCCGCCCTGGCCCAGGAAGGCCAGCTCCTTGCCGTACACCTCCCGCATCGCCGACCCCAGCGCCGCGTACGCCGGGCCGTCGGTGGCGGCGCGGAACGGCGAACCGGTGCCCTCGGTCTCGACGGTGACCCGCGCACCCCACGGGGCCGCGTCCGTCAGGTGCTTCGTGAGTGCCTCGCGCGCGGTCTCCGGATCGGTCCCCGGCGGGACGCGCAGGCTGACCCGGGCCCGTGCGGTGGCCGGGACGGCGGCCGCGGAACCGACCACCGGCGGGCAGTCGATGCCGAGGACGGTGACCGCGGGGCGCGCCCAGAGCCGGTCCGCGACGGTCCCGGTGCCGGTCAGCCGTACGCCGTCCAGGACACCGGCATCGGCGCGGAACGTCTCCTCCTCGTAGCCGACGCCGTCCCACGTGCCCTCGCAGTCGAGCCCGTCGATCCGGGTGGCGCCGGTCGCCGGGTCGCGCAGCGTGGACAGCATCTGGATCAGGGCCGCCAGGGCGTCCGGGGCCGGCCCGCCGAACATGCCGGAGTGGATCTCGCCGCGCAGGGTGTCGACGGTGACGACCAGGTTGGCCAGGCCGCGCAGGGTGATGGTCGCGGTGCCGGTGCCGACCTCCGCGTTGCCGGTGTCGCACACCAGGAGGGCGTCGGCGCGGAACTCCTCCGGGTGCCGGACGACGTACTGTTCCAGCCCGCCGGTGCCCTGTTCCTCGGAGCCCTCGGCGACGAACTTCAGGCCCACGGGGATGTCGTCGCCGAGCGCGCGCAGGGCGGTGAGGTGCATGACGACGTTGCCCTTGCAGTCGGCGGTGCCGCGCCCGTACCACCGGCCGTCGGGGCGTTCGGTGAGCGTGAAGGGCGGGGTGGTCCAGGCATCGTCGTCGAGGGGCGGCTGGACGTCGTAGTGGCAGTACAGCAGCACGGTCGGGGCGCCGGGCGGGGGCGGGCGGTGGCCGATGACGGCGTGGCTGCCGTCGGGGGTCTCGGCCAGCCGTACGTCCTCCAGGCCGGCCTCCGCGAAGGCGTCCGCCACCCACTGGGCGGCCCGCCGGCACTCCTCGGGCGGGTACTGGCGGGGGTCGGCGACCGAGGGGATGGCCACGAGCTCGGCGAGGTCCTCCCGGGCGCGCGGCATCAGGGCGGCGATCCTCGCGGCGAGGCCGTCGTCGCCGGCGGGCCGGCGGGACGGGGCGGACTGCGGGTCCATCTGCTGCGTCACCTCTTCACCGTGTCGTCGGTCTTCAGGTCCTCGACCGCCTCGTCGAAGTCGTCGACCTGGTCGGGGCAGTAGACCTGGAGGACGATCCGCTCCACGCCGACGGCCTTGGAGTCGGCGATGACCGGCCGCATGCCGGGCCCGGTCGCGCCGTTGGAGAGCTGCTGGAGCTGGTACAGCGCCTGCTTCAGGGCGTTGCCCGGGTCCTCGCAGACCGGGCCGCCGTCGGTGCCGAGGAGGCGCTCGGTGGTCTCCTGGTCGGGGGCCGGGTAGCCGGCCGCGGTCAGCTCCTCGCGGAGCTGGTTGGCCTTCTTCGCCGTCTCGTTGGTCTGCCGGACGCTGCTGTACCGGATCAGGCCGGTGACGACCAGGCCGACCAGGATCACGATGGCCCCGATGTAGAGCCACCGGTGCTCCGAGGCGAACCGGGTGGGGCTCATGACGCGCCTCCCGTGGTGTCGGCGGACCCGGCCTCCGCGGTGCGCCAGCCGGGCTTGCGCAGCTTCAGGAAGGCGTACGGGATGAGGAGGCCCAGCAGGGCCAGGCCGCCGCCGACGATGACGACGTACTGGAGCACGCTGCTGCCGCCGAACTGCGAGGGCGGTACGAAGCCGATCGCGAGGGCCGCGAGGGAGGAGAGCAGGCCCACCACGCACACCAGGCCGAGCGCCGGGACGCGGTAGCCGCGGGGGTGGTCGGGCTGGGTCTTCCGCAGGCGCATGGCCGCGGCGAACATCAGCAGGTAGACGATGAGGTACACCTGCGTGGTGATGGTCGAGAAGATCCAGTAGACGCTGGAGACGTTCGGGATCAGCGCGTACCCGAGCGCGATCACCGAGGTCACGATGCCCTGGGTGACCAGGATGTTCTGCTGGATGCCGTACTTGTTGAGCTTCTGCAGGAACGGCGGGAGGTAGCCCTCGCTGCGGGAGATCTCCAGCAGGCCCTTGGACGGGCCGGCCAGCCAGGTCAGCATGCCGCCGAGCGAGGCGGAGATCAGCATGACGGCCGCGATCGGCGTCATCCAGCCGATGCCGAAGTACGAGAAGAAGGCGTCGAAGGCCTGCATCACGCCGGCCGTGAGGCTGAGCTGGTCGGCGGGGACGACCCAGCTGATGGCGAGCGCCGGCAGGATGAAGATGAGCAGCACCAGGCCCATCGCCAGGAACATCGACTTCGGGTACTCCTTCGCCGGGTCCTTCAGCGAGGAGACGTGCACGGCGTTCATCTCCATGCCGGAGTACGACAGGAAGTTGTTGACGATCAGCACCAGGCTCGCCAGACCGGTCCACTGGGGGAGCAGGTGGCTGCTGTTCATGGGCGCGGCCGAGGGGTTGCCCTGGCCGAGGAAGACCATGCCGAGGACGACCAGGAGCGTGCCCGGGATGAGCGTGCCGATGATCAGGCCCCAACTGGACAGGCCCGCCAGGGCCTTGGTGCCGCGGGAGGAGACCCAGACACCGGTCCAGTACAGGACCATGATCACGATCGCGGTGTACACGCCGTTCGACGCCAGCGAGGGGTCGATGACGTACGCGATGGTCGACGCCACGAAGGCCAGCAGGCTCGGGTAGTAGAAGATCGTCATCGCGAACTGGCACCACACGGCGAGGAAGCCCAGCGGCTTCGAGAGCCCCTCGGCCACCCAGCGGTAGACGCCGCCCGACCAGCCGGACGCCAGCTCGGCCGAGACCAGCGCGGTCGGCAGCAGGAAGACGACCGCCGGCAGCAGGTAGAGGAACACGCAGGCCAGGCCGTACACGGCCATGGTCGGCGCGGCGCGCAGGCTGGCCACCGAAGCGGTCGTCATCAGCGCCAGCGTCACCCAGGTGAGCGTGGGCGGGGCGGTGGTCCGTACCGCCTCCCGTTTCGGCAGTTCGGCCGGGACGTCCATCGATGCCATGTGCCCTCCCTGTGGTGTGGTGGCAGGGCACCAGGCTCGGGCGCGGCACGGCGACCCGCAGGGCGGGTGGGGCCGTTCGGGTGACACCCGGCCGCGGAGATGCCGGTCCTCCGGGGACGCGAGAGGCTGGACACCCGCGTGGCCGGCGCCGGGCGGCTGCCGCTGCCGGTCGCCGCGAGTACCGCCGTCGCCCCACCGGCCGGATGTACCGGTCCGATGGGGCGCGGTGTGGGGCCCGCCCTGCGGGTCCCGGCCGGCCGCCTCGGTACGGGCCGCCGCCGCCCCGCCGTCGGCCGGGGCGGCCTTCGGGTCAGGCCCCGCCGGCCAGGTGGCGGAAGCGGTCCGGGAGGGCGCGGAGCCAGGCGGCCCGGTCGGCCGCGACCTCGCGCAGCCGCTCGTCGCCGCTCCGGGCCACCAGGTGCCCGAGGTACCGCTCGTTGAACCGGGCGTACTCCTGGTGCAGCGTGCGCAGGGCACGGCCGACCCCGGCCCGGTCGGCCGCCGCGAGCCGGGCGAGCGGGTCGACGTACTGCTTCCAGCGGCCCTCGACGGCCTGGCGCAGCAGCCGGTCGAGTTCGGAGGTGCGGGCGACCAGGGCCCGTACCTCCTCCGGGCCCATGCCCAGCGCGTCCGCCAGCAGCAGGGTCTGGCGGTCGTCGCCGGACCAGCGGTGCTCCCGCTCGGCCAGGGCGTACGTCTCCGGCGCCATCCCGATGCGCAGCGCCAGGCGGTCCGGTGTGAACTGCCGGGCCAGCCGGTGCTCCCGGAGGGTGACGGGCCGGCGGGCCATCAGGACCGCGACCGGGCACCACAGGGCGTCCGCGAGGGCGAACAGCTCCGGCTCGCTGGGGGCGGCCGTCCCCGACTCCCAGGCGAGGACCGCCCCGGAGTCGCGGTCCAGGCCCAACTGGGCCATGTGCAAAGCCACCTGGTGCGGCGTCAGGCCGATGCGCTCGCGCGCGGCGCGGGCCTCGGCGGGCGAGAAGGGCGGGTGCGGCGAGGGGTTCGGGTGCGGGGACACGGGCCGGTCACCGTCCCGCGGGCGTGTCCGCCTCCGTCAGTGCGTCCCAGTCGATCTCCTCGCCCGACCCGCGGTCGGCCCGGCGGTGGAAGAAGAGGTTGAGCAGGACGGCGCTGAGGCTGCCGAGGGTGATCCCGCTGCCCAGCACGGCCCGTATCTCGGTGGGCATCCGCTCGAAGAAGGGCCCGACCACGGTCGGCAGCATCGCCGCTCCGAGGCTGACGGCCAGGATCAGCGCGTTGCGCTCCTCCTTCAGGTCCGCCCTGCCCAGGATCTGGATGCCGACGGTGGCGACCATGCCGAACATCGCGACGGCCGCGCCGCCGAGCACCGGGTGCGGGACGGAGGCCACGACGGCTCCCGCCTTGGGCACCAGCCCGAGCGCGATCATGAACAGGCCGGCCGCGACCACGACGAACCTGCTGGTGACCCGGGAGATCCGGACCAGGCCGATGTTCTCCGCGAAGGCCACGTACGGGAAGGAGTTGAAGACCCCGCCGAGTACGGTCGCGACGCCGTCGGCGCGCAGTGCGCGGCCGACCGTCTCGCCGTCGACGTGGCGGCCGGTGATCTCGCCCATGGCGTACACGTCCCCGGTGGTCTCCACCATGGTGATCATCATGACCACCACCATCGCCAGCATCGGGAAGAGCGAGAACTGCGGCATCCCGTAGTGGAAGGGGGTGCTGACGCCGAACCACTCCGCCTGGTCCACGGCGCCGAGGTCGGCGTCGCCGCACAGCCAGGCGACGGTGGTGCCGCCCACCAGGCCCAGCAGCACGGCCACGCTCCGCAGCGCGGGCGGCCCGAACCGGGTGACGAGCAGGATGAAGGCCAACGTGCCGCCGGCGTAGGCGAGGTGGACCGGGTCGCCGTAACCCGGACCCCCGATGAGCCCGGCGCCGCCGCCGACGTCCTGGAGCGCGACCGGGATCAGCGTGACGCCGATGACGGTCAGCAGGGTGCCGGTGACGATCGGCGGGAAGTACGCGGCCAACCGGCCGGCGAACGGGGCGAGCAGGAAGGTCGCCACGCCGGCCGTGATCACCGCGCCGTAGACGACCAGCAGTCCGGCGGTGCCGCCGCCCGCGCCCTGGCCGATGGCGATCATCGGGGAGACGGCCGTGAACGTGGCGCCCTGGACCAGCGGCAGCCGGGCGCCGATCCGCCAGAAGCCCCAGGCCTGGATGACGGTGGCGATGCCGGCCGTGACCAGGTCGGCGTTGATCAGGTACACGAGCTCGTGGCGCGGCAGGCCGAGGCTGTTGCCGAGGAGCACCGGGACGAGGACCGCCCCGGCGTAGAACGCGAGGACGTGCTGGAAGCCGTAGAGCGACAGCTTGGGGAGGGGGAGCACCTCGTCGACGGGGTGGACGGATGCGGAGTTTCTGCGGCGCGCGGCCAAAGGAGCCATCTCTGCCTTGCCTGAGGGTAGGTGAATGAGAAGGAAGGGGCCTCAGGGCAGGTGTGCGGCCGGCCGCGCGGATGGGGCGGGCATGGGACGGCCGATGGCACGGGGATTGCCGGTGCGCGGCCGGGAGCCGAGGCGGAACGGGCCGTTCCACGGCCCGACGGGCACTGATCCTGGCGGAAGGAACCACTCGTACGCAAGGCTGCGGGGCAATGTTCCGAAAGCAAAACCCGTAAGTAACTTGGGAATCGATGGAAAGTACGGCTCAGTGCTGCCGATTCCATTGTGTGTTCACCCAAGGGCGTGTGCGGGCACGGCGGAGGGCCCCGCGCGTACGGGCGTACGCGCGGGGCTGCTGCGGCAGGCTGACGTCCCGTCAGCGGGCGGCGGGCCCGGCGCCCTCGGGGGCGGCCGGCGCCGCATCCTCGTCCGCGGTGTGCGCCGCATCCTCCTCCGTGGTGTCCTCCACGGCGCCCTCCACGGCGCCCTCCGCCGGGGCCGGATTCGGGCCGCCGGCACCGTCGCGCAGGCGGTCCTGCGGCCGCCTGGCCAGCAGGTAGAGGAGCCCGCTGCCCAGTACGACCGCGGTCCCCAGCAGGGCGGCCCACACCTGGTACCAGGGGGCGCCGGGCGGCGCCAGCACCGCCCGCGGCCAGCAGACGTTGACCACCTCGAAGGCGGTCCACAGCACGGCCAGCGCGTTGAGCACCGTGCCCCGGGCGCCCTGCCGGATGTGCCCGGACGGCACCCACGTGCCGCGCACCCGTGCGATGAACGCCGCGAGCGACACCAGGAAGAAGGGCAGGTACGTCGCCGCCGTGCCGAACGCGATCAGCGAGCCGATGGCGGTGGCGTTCAGGCCCAGCGCGAGTGCCGAGCCGCTGATCAGGGTCGAGGCGACCAGGCCGCCGAGGGGCGCCTGACGCCCGTTGACCCTGCGCACCTGCCGCGAGAAGGGGAACACCCCGTCCCGCGCCAGCGAGAACAGGCCGCGCGCGGCGCCGCCCTGGGAGGCCACCGCGCAGGCCAGGAAGCCGATCAGGACGACCACCACGAAGGGCTTGTCGGACCAGCCGCCGAAGGCGTGCACCACCGCGGTGGTCACCGGGTCGAGGTCCTGGCCGGCCACCACGTCCGCGGGGCGCGGGTGGGCGAGCGCCACCGCCATGGCGTTGAGGATCACCACGGTGCCCACGCTCAGCAGCGCCCACCACATGGCGCGCGGCACCTGGCGCCCGGCGTCCCTGGTCTCCTCGGCGGTGGAGACGCAGGCGTCGAAGCCGATGAACGCCCAGCCGGCGACGGCGACCGCGGCGAGCAGGCCCAGCGCGGTGGAGCCGCCGGACAGTGCCTCGGCCCCCAGCGTCTTCGTGAACAGGGCGAAGCCGTGCTCCCGGAAGAACAGCAGCAGCGCGAGCCCGACCAGCACCGAGGCCACCGCCTCGGCCGCGATGCCCAGCGAGATGAAGCGCCGCAGGATGGTGATCCCGTACGCGTTCACCAGCATCCCCGCGAGCAGGATGCCGAGGGCCACCGCGACCAGGCCGCCCGGTGTCGGGACCGCGCCGAACAGGGCGTACACCCACGGGGCCGCGAGGTACGCGACGGTCGTGTTGCCGAACATCACCGCGAACTGCCAGACCCAGCCGCCCAGCCAGCCGAAGGCCGGCCCGAGCAGCCGCCGGCCCCACTGGTACGGGCCGCCGGCCAGGGGCCACTGCGCGGACAGCTCGGCGTACACGTTGACGACCAGACACTGGCCGGCCAGCACCAGCGGCAGCGCCCACACCCACATCGGCCCGGCGACCGTCGTGCCGACCATCGAGACGGCGTACAGGGCGACCACCGGTGACACGACCGCGAAGCCCATCGAGATGTTGCCGAGGATGCCGAGGCTGCGCCGCAGCTCCTGGCTGTAACCGAGGTCCCGCAGCCGTGCCGCGTCCGCGTCGGCCGGCTGGTCCATGCCCTCGCTCATGATCACCCCATCCATAAATCTAACCGCGTTAGGTAAACGGGTGGCGTGAATGTAGCCGCAGCACCACGTGCTTGTGAAGCGTTCCTGACAGGTAATCTGCCGGAACCGGACGGGAAGGAGCCGCGCATGCCACGGCCGAGCCAGACCCTGCTGAGCCGGGCGATCATCGCCCGCGCGGCCCTGGAACTGCTGGACGAGCAGGGGGTGGAGGCGCTCAAGATGCGCACCATCGCCGACCGGCTCGGCGTGCGCGGCGCCTCGCTCTACCACCACGTGAAGTCCAAGGACGACCTGCTCGACGCGGTCGCGGAGCTCATCAACGACGAGATCGACCTGGGCCCGCTCGCCGACCCCGGCGGAACCGCCGGCATCGCCGCGTACGCCCACGGCTACCGGCAGGTCTACCTCCGCTACCCGCACATGATCCCGCTCGTCGCCCGCCACCGGGTCTCCTCCGACAAGGCCCTGCGGGGGTACGACGCGCTGCTCGCCGCCCTGACCGGTGCCGGGTGTGGGCCCGCCGAGGCCGCCGAGGCCGCCGCAGCGATCGACAACCTCGTCCTGGGCTCCGCCCTGGAGACCTTCACCGCCGGCTTCACCCGCGCCCCGGCCGAGTACCGGCCCGGGTTCCCGGCCCTGGCCGACTCGCTCGGGGCCGCCGAGGCCGCCGCCGGGGGCCTGGCCGGCCTGGACGCGCGGGGTTTCGGCCTGGGGCTCCGGCTGATCCTGGCAGGCCTTCCGGGGGTCTGTGCCGGCTAGGCCGGTTGGCGTCCGGACGGTCGCTCCGGCACTCCCGTGATTCCGGGCCCGAAGCCGCTTGACCGGGGAATCGGGTGAGCGTTACAAAAGGGATAAAGGGCATATAAAGCTTCAGCGGGAGGCGGCCCGACATGACCACCCATCCGAGCATTGAGCAACACCCCGACCTCGCCGAGATGCGCTCTCGGTTCGAGCGGGCGACCACCACCCCCCGGGCCCAGGCCATCGAGACGCTGGCGCTGCTCACGGGTGTCTACCTGGCGGCCTCGCCGTGGATCGCCGGGTTCAACGACCTCACCGCACTCGCGGTGAACAACCTGATCTGCGGTGTGGCCTACTGTCTGATCATGGGCGGCTTCGGCAACGCGTACGAGCGCACCCATTCCATGGCCTGGGCGGCCGTCGCCATCGGCGCCTGGACCGTTCTCGCGCCGTGGGTCATCGTGGGTGAGATGGACACCACCCGCAGCATCGTCAGCAACTGCATCACCGGTGGCGTCGCGCTGCTGCTGGGGCTGGCCATGGCCGGTGCGGCCATGACCGGTGGCGGCTCGCGGCTGGGTTCCCGTCGTCGGGGCGGCGCGGGACCGAACATGGATCCGATGGTCTGACCTTCGGCGCCGACCCCCGCCGCACCGCCGGACGGCTCCGGTGGCCCGGCGGACGCGGAGGTGGCCCGCACAGCACCGGCTCCCCCGCCCGACAGGGCGGGGGAGCCGGTGGCGTTTGCGGGGGCGCCGGTGAAGTAACCGGGCGAGCCGGTGAAGTACCCGGCGGCGGCGGGGCGGGAGCCGGGGTGGGGGTGAGCACGGGGGTGGTGGCGCGTCCGGGGCGCCGCCCGGTCTAGCGGGGCATGGGGAGCCAGCCGCGCTGTACGGCGCGCACGCCGGCCTCGAAGCGGCTGCGGGCGCCCAGGCGTTCCATCAGGTCGGTGGCCAGCCGGCGGGCGGTGCGGGGGGAGACGCCGAGCCGCTTCGCGATCGCGTCGTCGGTGTGCCCGTCGGCGAGGAACCGCAACACCGCGTCGAGCTGCGGGGAGAGCTCCTCCTCGTCGGCCGGGGCGGCCCGGTGCGCGCCGCCGAGCGGCTCGGCCGACTCCCACAGGCCGTCGAAGAGCGCGGTCAGGGCGCTGAGCGTGCCCTGTCCGGTCAGCACGACGGCGCCGGCGCCGGTGTCGTCACTGCTGACCGGGATCACCGCCGTCGCCCGGTCCACGATGATCATCCGGGTGGGCAGGGTGGTGAGGGTGCGGACCTCGCCGCCGCGCTCGGCGAGCCAGTCGGTGTACTCGACCGTGGGCCGGTCGTTGCGCACGCTGGACTGGTAGATCGACCGCATCCGCACGCCGCGGGCCAGCAGTTCCTCGTCGAGCGGGCGGGAGGCGGCCAGGTTCTCGGGGGTCTGCGCGCCGCCGGGGGCCAGCGTCATGACCTCGTGGCGCACCTCGCGGGTGAGCCGGGACAGCCGTTCGCGGATCTCGTCGAGGCCCAGCAGGTGCTCGACGCCCGGGCTGGAGGTGGCGGGGCGCAGGTCGGCGTACTCGGCGATCAGCTGGGCGGCGGCGGCCCGGGACTGCTCCAGGCGCTGCTGGTGTGCGGCGATCTCGGCCTGCTGGCGGACCATGAGCAGCTCCATGCCCACGTCCGGTGAGACGGCCTTCAGGCTGCCGTCGCCGGTGTGCGAGGGGCGGACCAGGGCGAGCGCGCTGAGCTGGTCGAGGGCGGAGCGGACCGCGTCCTCGGTGATCCCGCAGTCCTGGGCCAGTGCGGCCACGCCCGCCTGTGGCAGCCGGAGCATCGCCCGGTAGACGAGCTCGGCGGTGGTGTCCAATCCCAATGTCGTGAGCATGACGGGTCCCCCTGTGTTGCGCGGTCCTGCGTGATCTTCGCAGAACCTGCACGGTGCGGTCGAAAAGCTGACGGTCCGAAAGATGGCCTCTTTAGGACAGGCCCGGAACCGGCCAGCCTGTCCCCTGGATCCCGGCATGCCGGATTTCACACCCTGGGTGCATGTATCTCGTACACGTCGCGCTGCGCCCGCCGCCCGGCGCGGCCCTCTCTCGCGAACTCCCCCTCCTGCTCCGGTCCTTGGCGCGTCCCGAGGAGCGCGTGGAGCACGTGGTGGCCCATCCCGACTCCCTCCCGTACCCCGTGCTCGGTTTCTTCCTGCTGTCCGGCTCCCTCGCGGAGGCCGAGCGCGCCGCGCACGCCGTCGGCCGCCGCGGCACCGAACTGCTCGCCGCCCTGCGCGGCTGGACCGTGCTGTGCGCGGAGGTGCCGCTCATCGCTCCCCTGATGGAGTTCGCGGCCGCTTCCGCCGAGGGCCGGGACGGTTCCGGTCAGGGCCGGATCCGTCCATCCCGAAGCCCTTCCGACCACCTCTGGGGATCCGAAAACTAGTGGTCAGCGGCCGGGGCAACCGGCCAGGGACCGGAAACGGACAGCGCCACCGCGGGGCGCTCGAAGACCGGGACCAGCCTCTCCCGACCACCTCCCACCGCATCTCCGAGGACTCCCCATGCTTCGCATCCACACCGTTCTGGCCGCCGCGGTCGCCGCCTCCGCCCTCGTCCTGACGGCCCCGGCCGCCGCCTCGGCGGTCACCGCCCCGACGAAGACGATGGGGTGGCAGTCCCCGACGGCCAAGACGGCTGCGAACACCATGGGTTGGCAGGCCCCCGCCGCCACGTCCGCCAAGAACACCATGGGCTGGCAGGCCCCGGCCGCCACGTCCGCCAAGAACACCATGGGCTGGCAGTAGTCCCCGAGCGCGCCGCCGCCGGCGGGGCGCGCTCCACCGGACAGCCCCACCCCATTCCCTGAGCCCGCTCAGGTCCTGAACATCACCCCCCTTCCTCCCAGTTCACAGTGAGGTAACTCCCCCATGCCTTCCGGCCTGAACGAGTCCGACATACCCGACTCGTCCGAGAGAAGAGCGCTGCCCAACAACCGGCGCAGGCTCATGTGGCAAGCCGCCGCGATCGCCGTCCTGATGATCAGCGACACCGGCATCGCCCTCGCCACCACCGCCCAGTCCGCCCCCCGCACGGCCCCGGCGGCCCCCACGGTGAAGAAGCCCAAGGGGCCGGCCGAGGCCCCCAACGCGGCCTCCGCCCGCCTGATGGCCAAGGTGCAGAAGCGCCGGATCGAGATCCTCTCCGAGCGCACCGACTCCACCACCACCTTCGCCAACCCCGACGGCACCACCACCGTCGAGACCTTCACCGGTGCCATCCGCGCCAAGGACGAGCACGGCAACTGGGCCCCGATCGACATGACCCTCGTCACCGAGGACGGCGTCGTGCAGCCCAAGCAGGCCGCCGCCGACGTCGAACTCTCCGACGGCGGCACCGGCGAACCCCTCGCCTCCGTGGACAAGGGCAAGCACTCCCTCGGCGTCTCCTGGCTCGGCAAGCTCCCCAAGCCGAAGCTCGACGGCCCCACCGCCACCTACCCCGACGCCGTCCCCGGCGGTGACCTCGTCGTCACGGCCCTCAAGGAGGGCTTCACCCACAACGTCGTGCTCCGCGAGCGCCCCAAGGGCCCGGTCGAGTACCGCCTGCCCGTCGAGGCCGAGGGCCTGACCCTCAAGGAGACCGCCGACAAGCGGCTGCGCTGGGACGACGCCAAGAACAAGGCCAAGGCCACCGCGCCCGCCCCCGTCATGTGGGGCGCCACGATGGACAAGGCCTCCGGCGAGCCCGAGAAGATCGCCGCGGTCGACGTGGAGATCGAGAAGGGCAAGGACGGCGGACAGGTCCTCGTCCTCAAGCCGAGCGCCGCGTTCCTCAACGACCCGGGCCTCAAGTACCCGGTGACGATCGACCCCACCGACTCCCTGATGGGCGCGGTCACCGACACCTGGATCCAGTACGACGACTACCTGACCTCGCAGCGCGGCTCCACCGAGCTGAAGGCCGGCACGTACGACGGCAACGAGAAGGCCCGCTCGTTCCTCCAGTTCAACGTGGACAAGTACAAGGGCAAGCAGATCCTCGACGCCAAGCTGCGCATGTACTCGTACTACGCGTCGACCTGCAACACCGCCAACGCCGGCATCCAGGTGCGCCGCGTCACCGCCGCCTGGGACCCCTCGGCCATCACCTGGGCCAACCAGCCGGCGACCACCACCGACTCCGCCGCCCTCAACAAGGACGCCAAGGGCTACAACACCTCCTGCCCCGGCGGCCAGTCCACCTGGGAGATCGACGGCATCGCCGCCGACTGGGCGGCCGGCCAGCCCAACTACGGCCTCCGCGTGGCCTCCGCCAACGAGGCGGACCCGCTGACCTGGCGTCGCTACCGCAGCGCCAACTACGTCGACGGCTCGCACAACGCCACGTACGAGCCCTCCCTCACGGTCAGCTACAACACCAAGCCGGGCGCCGCCGTGCCGGTCTCCCCGCTCACCGGTGCCTCGACCAACGACACCACCCCCACGCTGACCGGCAAGGCCACCGACGCCGACGGCAACACCGTCCAGCTCTCCTACGAGATCTGGGCCGCCAACGGCACCGCCGCCCTCCAGACCGGCAAGTCCGCCTACACGGCCTCGGGCTCCAACGCCCCCTGGACGCCCACCACCGCGCTCGCCCCCGGCAGCTACAAGTGGCGCGCCGCGGTCTACGACGGCAACACGTGGAACGGCACCTGGTCCGCCTTCCAGACCTTCACGGTCGACACCACCAAGCCGGCCACCACGGCCGTCTCCTCCACGGCCTTCCCGGCCGGCCAGTGGTCCGGCACCGCCAACTCCAACGGCGACTTCACCGGCAACTTCACCTTCACCCCGCCCACCAGCGACGTGAAGGACATCCAGTACAAGCTCGACGCGGGCACCTGGACCACCGCCGCCACCACCGGCGCCGCGGTCACCAAGCCCCTCACCTTCCGGGCCGGCAAGCACACCCTGACCGTGCACACCCGGGACGCCGCGGGCAACGCCTCCGCCGACGTCACGTACACCTTCTACGCCGGCACCGGCGCCGCCCTCCTGGCCCCGGCCGAGGGCGACCGCCCCGCCAGCCGCACCGCCCTGATCGCCCAGGCCAAGCCCGGCGACACCGGCGTGCGCTACCAGTACCGGCGCGGCGAGACCGACACCTGGAAGGACGTCCCGCTCGCCGACGTACGGGTCGCCGCCACCGGCGCGACCCCGGCCGCCTGGCCCGTCGCCATCACCGGCGGCGTCGTTCCGGAGCTGAGCTGGAACATCACCCAGACGCTCACCGCCGACGGACCGGCCGACGTCCGCGCCGTCGTCACCGACGGCACCTCCACCGAGTACTCGCCGGCCAACACCGTCACCGTCGACCGCGCCGCGGGCGCCGCCCCCGACCTCCCCGTCGGACCAGGCAGCGTCAACGCCCTCACCGGTGACTTCACGCTCGGCTCCACCGACACCACCGTCTTCGGCATGTCGGTCACCCGCAGCGCCTCCTCGCGCCGCCCCGGCCAGGGCGCCGCCCAGTCCGGCCAGGCCGCGATCTTCGGCCCCGAATGGGCCTCCGGCCTGGAACTCGCCACCACCGGCAGCAACTGGGCCACGGTCCGCGAGCCCGGCACCGGCCTGGCCACCGTCACCGACGCCGACGGCAAGCAGACCGGCTTCACCGCCACCACCGGCGGCGGCTGGAAGCCCGAGCCCGGCGCCGAGGGCCTCACCCTCACCAAGGCCGCCGACGGCACGTACACGCTGAAGGACACCAACGGCGTCACCAGCACCTTCACCAAGCCCGCGGGCACCGACACCTGGACGCTGTCCGGCACCGCCCGCCCCGCGGACGACCCGGCCAACCCCAGCACCGTGCTGATCTCCACGGTCGTCACCGAGAACGGCAAGCAGGTCGCCAGGCCCAAGTACCTGGTCTCCCGCACCAGCGCCGCCTCGATCGACCTGTGCAAGGCCACCCCGGCCACCAAGGGCTGCCGCGTCCTGGAGTACGTGTACGCCGCCACCACCACCGCCACCGACACGCAGTTCGGCGACTACGCCGGCCGCGTCACCGGCATCCGGCTGTGGGCCACCAACCCGGGCGCCGCGGCCGCCACGGCCACCGACGCGGTCGCCTACGCCTACGACAACGCCGGCCGGCTCCGCCAGATGTGGGACCCGCGGGTCTCCCCGGCGCTCAAGACGCAGTACGACTACGACAGCGCGGGCCGCGTCAGCAAGCTCACCCCCATCGGCGAACTCGCGTGGACCTTCTCCTACGCCAAGGCCGGCACCTCGCCGGTCGCCGGCGAGGGCATGCTGACCAAGGCCTCCCGCCCCGCCCTCAAGCAGGGCTCGGCCACCGAGACCGACGGCACGGCCGCCACCTCCGTGGTCTACGAGGTCCCGCTCACCGGCACCAAGGCCCCGTACGGCATGGGCGCCTCCCAGGTCGCGGCCTGGGGCCAGAGCGACGTCCCCACGGACGCCACCGCGCTCTTCCCCGCCGACCAGGTCCCCGCCGGCACCACCGGCGACCAGCTGACGGCCGCCGACTACAAGCGCGCCGCCATCACCTACACCAACGCCTCGGGCCGCCAGGTCAACACCGCGGCACCCGGCGGGCACATCTCCACCACCGAGTACGACACCTTCGGCAACCAGGTCCGCGAACTCACCGCGGCCAACCGCGAGCTGGCCCTGGGCACCGCCGCCGGCGCCACCCAGACGCTCGACGCGCTGAACATCTCGGAACTCGGCACCGCGGAGCGCGCCGACCTGCTCTCCTCCACCAGCTCCTACAGCGCCGACGGAGTCAGCGAGACCGACGCCTACGGCCCGCTGAAGCTGACCGGCCTCGCCGCCGGCCTCCCGGCCACCAACGGCCTCCCGGCCGTCGCCGCCGGCAGCGAGGTCCCCGGCCGCGAGCACACCCGCACCACCTTCGACGAGGGCCGCCCCACCGACGGCAGCGCCAAGGTCAGCCACCAGGAGACCAGGAAGACGGTCGGCGTCCAGGTCACCGGCTACGCCGAGGCCGAGACCCGTACCATCAGCACCGCCTACGACTGGGCCAAGGGCCTGCCCACCGCCAAGACGGAGGACCCGGGCGCCCTCGCGGTGACCCGCACCACCAAGTACGACACCGCGGGCCGCCCGATCCTGGCGACCATCCCCGCCTCCAGCGGCACGGACGCCTCGGCGACCGTCACCACCTACTGGTCCGCGGGCGGCACCGGCGACTGCTCCGGCCGGCCGGAATGGGCCGACCTGGTCTGCAAGACCGCCCCCGCAGCCAAGATCACCGGCGGCAACGGCAACCCCGACGAGGTGCCCACCACCACCTTCGAGTACGACCGCCACGGCCAGCAGACCAAGGTCACCGAGACCGCCAACGGCACCTCCAAGGTCACCACCAAGACCTACGACGCCGCCGGACGCCTCGTGAAGACCGGCGTCACCGGCCTCGGCACCGCCATCGCGGAGAGCACCACCACCTACGAGGCCGACAGCGGCCGGGTCGCCAGGACCGCCACCGCCGACGGCACGCTCACCACCGAGTACGACGCCCTGGGCCGCCTGGTGAAGTACACCGACGCCGACGGCGCCACCACCTCCACCGAGTACGACGCGCTCAACCGGGTCGTCAAGACGGCCAGCTCCGCCCCGTACACGATCACCTACGAGTACGACGCGAACGCCGAGCCCCGCGGCCTGGCCACCAAGGTGACCGACTCCGCCGCCGGTGTCTTCACCAGCCAGTACGACGGTGACGGCAAGACCGTCCAGCAGACCCTGCCCGGCGGGGTCACCATGCGCCAGACCAACGCGCCCAACGGCGAGACGGTCGCCCGCTCCTACACCCTCGACGGCCAGAGCGAGCCCTTCTTCGCCAGCGCCGGCAGCACCTCGGTCCACGGCCAGCTGCTCGACCGCTCGGGCCTGACCGTCGCCAGCAACACGTACGACGCAGCCGGCCGCCTGGTGAAGACCACCAACGAGGCGCAGGACGGCTCCGGCACCTGCAGCGTGTACGCGTACACCTACAACGCCAACGGCAGCCGCAAGAGCGAGGCCTCGGCCGCCGGCACCACCGAGGCGGGCTGCCCGACCTCGGCCGGCACCGCCACCGAGCACACGTACGACTCCGCCGGCCGGATCGTCGACGCGGGCTACCAGTACGACGGCCGCGGCCGCCTGACCGCCAGCCCGGACGGACTGACCTCGGACTACTTCGCCAACGACCTGCTCCAGCGGCAGACCGCCGGCGACCGCCGCCAGACCTGGACCCTCGACCCGGCGGGCCGCAAGCGCGGCGCCGTCATCGAGACCGGCAACGCCGGCACCTGGACCGTCGCCGAGACCCAGAAGTTCCACTACGACGACGCCGACCAGCTCGTCTGGACCCAGGGCGCGAACGGCATCACCCGCACCCTGATCACCGAGGTCGACGACCTCAACGGCATCGCCGCGATCGACTCCGACGGCTCGGTCACCATCGAGCTCAACGAGGCCACCGACGAGGGCCAGATCCAGTACAGCCCCGGCACCGGCGCCTTCTTCGTCCAGGACAACGCGGGCGGCCTCGCCTCCGGCGGCGCCCTGGCGGGCCAGATCAGCGGCCAGGACGTCACCGGCGCGGCCAGCCTCCTGGGCCAGTGCCCCGGCTGCAAGGTCACCCCGCTGGCCTCCACGATGAGCGTCACGGCCTACGGCTCCCCGACCGGCACCGCCCGGTCCGCCACGGACTACTGGCTCTTCGAGCGCGGCCTCTGGGCCTTCCGGGACGAGAAGCGCCGCTCCGGCCACCGCCGGGACCTGGTCTGGTCCGACGACGGCTGCTCGGCCCCCTGGTACGGCTACATCATCATCGGGGCCCCGCTGGCCTACTACTCCAGCCAGTTCTACTGGCCCTGCGCCCGGCACGACTTCGGCTACCGCAACTACCGCAAGCAGAACCGCCGGACCCGGGCCAACAAGGACCGGATCGACTCCCGCTTCAAGTACGACATGAAGAAGCGGATCTGCGAGCCGAAGCTCATCGAGACGGTCTGCAACGGCGCCGCCAACGGCTTCTACTGGGCGGTCTCGAAGCACGGTGACTCCAGCTTCTTCAAGCCCTGGTAGTCACCCGGGACGGCTGAACCGGCCGAACGGACAGCCGCACAACTGAACAACGGCCTTCGAGGGGGCCGGAGGAAGCGACCGACAGGTCCGCTCCCTCCGGCCCCCTCCGCCGCTTCACGGCAGTTCGAGGGCCACCGCCGCGCAGTGCCCGGCCGGCACCTCCACATCGCTCAGCGACCAGCCGGGCGGGTGCGACGGCACCGGGCCCGAACCCACGTAGTCCGCGGCCGGGTTCTCCGACAGCCCGATGCCCAGGCCCTTCAGGTACGCCTCCTTGCGCGTCCACACCCGGGTGAAGGCCAGGGCCCGCTCCCCGGGGTCCAGCAGCGCCAGCTCCGCGGCCTCGCGCGGGTGCAGCACGTCGGCCGTCTCGGCCACCGTGGCCGGCGGCGGCACCGCCTCCACGTCCACCCCCACCGGGGTGGCGGCGAAGGCCAGCAGGCTGAGCCCGGCGCAGTGCGAGAGGGAGAAGTGCAGCGTGTCACCCGGCAGCACCGGGCGGCCGTGCGGCTCCGCGCAGTGCGGGCACGGCGCACGCGACACGGACACCCCGCGCGGGGCCAGCCCGAGGTAGGCGCCGAGCAGCCGGCGCAGCGCGACGTGCGCGCAGACGTACGCGTCCCGGTCCTCGGCCCGCAGGAACCCGGCCGCGCGGGCCAGTTCCTGGGGGTCCAGGGTGGCCGGCGCCAGCCGCGCCGAGGACGCGCGGTGCACGGCGGTCTCGACCAGCCACACCTGCGGGGCCGCGCCGGCCCCGGGCACCGGGGGCGGGGCCACGTACAGGGCGGCGAGGGGGGTGGGGGAAAGGGGAGCCCGGGGCTCGGGAGGGGCGATCAGCTCGGGAGGGGCGATCACACGTGACATGGCAACCTCACACGGATGCGGGGGAGGGACTGACGAGTACGGCTCCGGAGGCGTCGGCGGCGGCAGCCGCCGGCGTGACCCCGGCGGGCGCCTGCCCGGCGGTGGCCTGCCCGGCGGGTGCCGCGGCGGCGGGCGCCTGCCCGGCGGACGCCTCCTCGGCCGGCTGCTCGGACGCGACCGGGTGGCGCAGGGCCAGCAGCGCGGCCACCGGCGAGACGAAGGCCACCGTCCCGCAGATCAGCCAGGTCGTCTGCACGCCCAGCACCAGCGCCAGACTGCTGAACACCGCGATCGACAGCGGGGCCGTGCCGATGCCGGCCAGCGACA
The DNA here is from genome assembly GCF_044759225.1 of Streptomyces sp. NPDC101132. Classification (NCBI taxonomy): domain Bacteria; kingdom Bacillati; phylum Actinomycetota; class Actinomycetes; order Kitasatosporales; family Streptomycetaceae; genus Streptomyces; species Streptomyces sp. NPDC101132. The sequence continues at coordinate 253,875 of NZ_JBIVYX010000007.1, read as the reverse complement.
GCGTGGACATCGCCGCGCCCATCCGGTCCTCCGGCGCCGCCTGCTGGTACACCGTCACCAGCGCCGGCCCGTTCAGCCCGGACAGCAGCCCCACCAGGGCCGCCACCACGGTCAGCGAGACGACCGACGGCATCAGCGCCATCACGAGGATGCCGACCGCCAGCCCGGCCCCGGACACCACCAGCCGTACGAACAGCGAGATCCGGTGCGCCAGCACCGCGCCCAGCGCGCTCGACCCCAGCGCGCCCACGCTGAACGCGGCCAGCACCACGCCCACCGCGCCGACGCCCCAGCCCCGCTCGTCCACCAGCAGCGGCAGCGCCACCTCGGCCGGCCAGCCGAAGGCCAGGTCCAGGCAGAACGACGCCACGAACATCCAGCGCAGCCGCGGGTTCCGGGCCAGCAGCCGGAAACCGTCGCCGGACCGCTTCACCATCGACACACCCGGCTCGGGGTCGGGCCGCCGGAAGCCGTGCGTGACGTACAGCAGGCAGCCCAGCCACACCAGGCCGGTGACCGCGGCCACCGCCAGCGCCACCCACAGCTCCCCGACCGTGATCAGCCAGGCACCCGCGGGCGCCCCGAGGACCGGTGCGATCCGCAGCACCATCGCGTACAGGGAGTTGGCGCGGGCCAGGTGCTCCGGCGCCGCGAGCTGCGGCATCAGCACCCCCGAGGCCGGCCCGGCCAGCCCCAGCAGCGCCCCCTCCACCAGGGCGACCAGGGCCAGCGGCCACAGCCGGTCCGTCGACGCGGTGATCACCGTGCCCGCGGCGAGCACCGCGACCCGCGCGGTGGTGGTGCGCAGCAGCACCCAGCGCGGCCCGAGGACGTCGGCCACGGCCCCGCCGAAGACCAGCATCAGCGCCCTGGGCACGGTGGCCGCCAGCATCAGCAGGGTGACGGCACCGGTGCCGCCGATCTGCACCGCCGTCCAGTTCATGGCGATCAGCAGGGCGAAACTGCCCAGCTGTACGGCGGCCTGACCGCCGACGAGCGAGCCCACCTTCCCCCAGTGGAGGGTGGCCGGGCGTGCGGAGCTGTCCATCGAGTACCTGCCTGCTTCTGTCATCGGGAGGGAGAGGGAAAGACCAGAGGAAGGGGTGGGCGGCGTCAGGGCGCGGCGGACCGCACCCGTGCCACGCCGGGGCCGCCGCGGAGGGCGGAGGTCACGGCCAGCGCGGCGGCCCGCCGCCGGGCCGCCGCAGAGGGGCGGCCCGTGGTGCGCAGCTCCAGCAGCCCGCCGAGGTACGGCCGCCCGTGCGCGGCCAGCACCCGTACGGCGGCCGCGCCGCACCCGGCGCCCGCCGGGGCGGGGCGGACCTCGACGCCCGGCAACGGCCCGAAGGTGAACCGCGCCAGCACCTGCCCGCGGCCCCCGGCCGGGGTCCGCGCGGCCTCGGCGCGGCCACCCGGCCGTACGGAGGCCGGCCCGCGGGAGCGCCCGGCGCCCGGGTGCCGCGGCAGCCCCGAAGCGACCCGCCCGGCCACGAGCGCCCCGGCCCGGCCGCGCGTGGTGGGGAGGCCCCGCCGGGTCACCGCGTGCTCCCCGTCGGGGCGGGAGCGGCGTGTCCCGCCGTGCCCTCCCCCTCCGGAGCGGCGGCACGGGACGGCACCGCCGGCGCGTCCGGCCACCACAGGTCCGCCGGGTCGAGGGCGTCCGTACGGTACTTGCCGAGCGCACCCGTCAGCAGGCGGATCTCCAGCGCGAGGGCCTCCGCCAGCCGGACCAGGCCCGCCTCCGGGTCCTCGTCCACGGCGATCAGCGCCGCCCGGCCCAGGCCCACCGCGCGGGCGCCCAGGGCCAGCGCCCGTACCGCGCGCCCGCCCTCCCACATCCGGCCCGAGGCCAGCAGACAGCCCGCCGGCCGGCCGATCCGGTGCAGGCACTCCGCGAGGCTCAGCCCCACCTGGTCCAGGAAGACCCGGGGCGCCCAGCCGGTACCGCCCTCCGCGCCGTCCACCGTCACCGCGTCCGCGCCGGCCGCCCAGGCCGTCGCCGCGGCCTCCGCCACGTCCCGGCCCGGGTGGAACTTCACCCACGTCCTGGCCTTGGGGAAGTTGTTCCGCATGAACCGCAGCTGCTGGCGCACGATCTCCTGTGTGAAGGTCCCGGCCGTGGCGCAGCGCAGCCGGTGCTCCGAGTCCTCCCCGAAGACCTCCCGCACGTCGAACCGCCCGGCCAGCCGCTCCGCCTCGGCCGCCCCGACCACGGTCATCCCGCCGAGCCCGGGCTTCGCGCCCTGCCCGGTCTTCAGCTCGAACGCCAGCCGCCCGGATTCCAGCAGCGGCCGGGTCCCCGGGTCGCTGTAGACGAGGTTCCACACCTCCGAGTCGGCGTCCTCCGTGGACTGCTGCACCACCACGCCGCCCACCCCGTCGGGGAGTTCCTCCGCGTACGCCGCGATCCGCGCCAGCAGCGCCGAGCGGACGGCCCCGTCCCCGCGCCAGTAGCCGTGCACCGGCACCATGTTCTCGCCGATCACCATCGGGACGCCCAGCCGCGCCGCCTGGCGGGAGGCGGCCACCCCGAGGTCGCCGCTGCCGGCCCGGGTCGACCCGAACGCCGAGAGGTACAGGGGCAGCTCGGCGGCGAACCCGCCGATGCCGGTGCGCAGGTCCACGTCCTCGTACCCCGGCTCGCGGCCCAGCTCGATCAGCTTCTCCAGGCGCAGCGGCATGAACACCGGCGGCGCCAGCCGCGCCCGGTCCAGCTCGTCGTGCGCGTGCGTCCCGCGCGCCCCGAACAGCTCCCCGCCGTACGAACCAGCCGCGGGGAACACCTCCGCCGTGCCGTTCCGGGCCCGCGCGCGCACCTCGTGCTCGGGGAACCCGGCCGCCCGCAGCCCGCTCACGGCGCCACCACCCCGGGGAGCTTCGGGTACGCGCTGACCTGCCAGAGGGCGTCGAGCCCGGTCAGGAAGCGGACCAGCCGCTGCACGCCCATGCCGAAGCCGGCACTGGCGGGGATGCCCTCGCGGGCCAGGTCGAGGTACCAGGCGTACTTCGCCGGGTTCTCCCCGCTCTCCCGCATCCGGGTCACGATCGTCGCGTAGTCCGCCTCGCGCTCGCTGCCGCTGACCAGCTCGCCGTAGCCGCCGTGCGCGATCAGGTCGAAGTTCCGCAGGACACCCGGGCGTTCGGGGTCCTCGCGGTCGTAGAAGCCGCGCGAGCCCTTGGGGTAGTCCTCGATGAAGAACGGCCGGTCCGCCTCCAGGGACAGCAGCCGCTCACCCGCCCAGTCGATCTCCGCGTCCGGGCTCTGCGCGTGCCCCCGGCCGGTCAGCCGCGCCACCGCCTCCTCGTGCGTGCAGGTGTCGAACTTGCCGGCCAGCAGTTCCGCGAAGTCCAGCTCGTCGCGGCCGAGTTCGCGCAGCACCTCGGGTACGGCCGCCCAGACGTGCCGCACCACGTGCGTCAGCAGTCCGGCCGCGACCTCCTGGGCGTCGCGGCGGCTGCCGCCCGCCAGCTCCACGTCGATCTGGTGGAACTCGACCAGGTGCCGGCCGGTCCCCGCGGTCTCCGGCGGCTCCACCCGCACGTTCGGCGCGATGTAGAACAGCTTCGGGAAGCCGCGCAGCGAGGCCTGCTTGTACAGGATCGCGCTGGTCATCAGCTTGTACGGGTGCCCGTAGTAGTCCACGTCCAGCGCCTTGGCGCCGCGTCCGCCCGGGTCCGTGACCGGGCCCACCAGCGGCGGCAGCAGCTCCGTGAAGCCCTCGCCGCGCAGGAACGCACGGGCCGCGAACAGCGCCTCCTGCTGGACGAGCATCGCCGCCCGCAGCCGCGGCGAGCGCAGGTGGGCGCCCAGCGGCAGCGGCCCCGCGGCCTGCTCCTCGGGCTGCTCCGCGGCCCGGCCCCCGGTCCGGCTCGCCGGCTGGTCCTCGTACGACTCCTGCATGGTCAACTCCTTGGATCCGTCGGTGAAGTGGTCTCTCGGTCGAAGCGGGCGGCGACGCCGTGCACCGCCGCGAGCAGCCGGTCCGCCGTCATCGCGGTGCGTCCGCCGGTCACCGCCGACGGCGCGACCGGCATCGCCCCGGCCGCCGACCAGCGCAGCCGCCCGTCCCGGTCCACGAAGCTGCGGGACCGGCCCGCGTTGTCCGGGTGCAGGCAGTACGGGACGTCGAGGTGGCCCCGGGCGAACGCGGTGCGCAGGGCCCGGCCCGGGTCGGGGGAGAGGGAGAGCACCGCCTCCACGAGCGTCCGCGCCTCCGCGTACACCTCGCTGTCGGTGAACTCGTCGCCCTCCGGGGGCCGTTCGGTGAGGGCCGCGGTGGCCGCCGCCGTCTCCAGGGCGCGTACGTTCTCCGCGACGGTCGGGATGCGGTGCGCCTCCGCGGCCGTCTTGACGATCAGCCGGGCGGCGCCCGCCCGGACCGCCAGCCGCGCCGAGGCCTCCAGCAGCCGGACCGCCCCGTGCGGGGTGCGCGGGTAGACGCCCATGTACGTGTAGAGCACGACGTGCCGGTCCACCTCGGGCGGCAGGAACTCGGCCGCGAGCCGGCGCAGCGCCCGTACCGCCTCCGCGTCCTGGCCCGGGTCGGTCTGCTGCGCGTAGCTCAGCGAGACGCTGCGGATGCCGTGCCGGACGAAGAACAGCCCCTCCAGCAGGCTGAGGGCGACCAGCAGGCCGGGCGGGCAGAGCTGCCCCAGCATGCAGCCGCCGAAACTCTCCAGGTGCGGCACCCGCGGGGCGGGCGCCAGGGCCGCCAGCAGCTCGCAGCCGCGCGCCCAGTTGTCCACCGACTCCCCGAGCGGGGTGCGGCCGTAGGGCAGGCAGTACGAGACCGGGCCGCCCTCGGTGGCGTCCAGGCCGGCCGCGGCCAGCGCCCGGATGATCGCCTCGGGGCGGGACGAGCCGTGCCGGACCTGAACCGGGAACGACGCGTCCAGCACCCCGTCGAGCAGGGCCCGGGTCTCGTGCCCGGGGTGGGTGGCGATGGGGTAGCCGTTGAGGGGCACCCCCTCCGCCAGGCAGGCCCGGGCCGCCGCCTGGTCGCCCACCCGGGTGTAGCTGTCGATGGTCAGGGTGCCGACCGAGGTGGCTGCGGCCCCCCGGGTGGCGGCCAGGCCGGCCCGCATCAGGCCGGGGTCGGAGAATCCCATCCGCGGCTGCACCACCAGCCGCCCCCCGGCCGCCGCCGCGGCCACGAACCCCCCGAAGGACGGGGCCTCCAGGGCCCCGGCCCCGGCGGCCGGGGCCGCGGCCGGCGCGGCGAGGGTCCCGGCGGTCATGCCGGGACCCGGGCGGGGGAGAGGTCCTCCGCCAGTGCGCCGACGTAGGAGCGCAGCGCCGCCACGTCCCCGTCGTCGAAGACCCGGTCGACGCCGGCGGCGGTGAGCCGCGCCGCGGCGGCCGGGTCCCTGACCCCGGCGACCCCCAGCTTCCCGCCGATCACCACGGGCAGGGCCGCCAGTGCCGGCTCGCGGCGCACCCGGGACACGGCGGTCAGCCCGTCCCGGTAGCCGTGGCCGTTGACGCTGCTGATGACCAGCAGGTCCGGGGCGTGCTCGTGGCAGGCCGCGGCCAGCAGGTCGCCCGTGACACAGGGGCCGAGGTTGACGACCCGGTGTCCCAGCTCCTCCAGGAAGAGCTGCAGGTAGACCAGGTTCCATGTGTGGGAATCCGATGCCGTGCCGCTCAGCAGAATCTTCAAAGTCCCTCGTCGCATGATGGAATTATCGGCGGCAAGCCGGAATGGAAGGGGAAGTTGGAGCGGCAGGAAGAGGGAAGTCCCGGTCTGCCGGCGAGAAATGGAAAAGCCGTGTCCGCGGCGCTGTGAAAGCGCCGCGGACACGGCTCGCAAAAGGATTTCCGGGGCCGGTGTCAGGCGTACTGCGCGACGAGGCTCTTCGGCCGGATGTCCGTCCAGTGCTCCTCGACGTACGCCACCGCCTCGGCCCGACTGCCCTCACCTCGGGCGATCTGCCAGCCGGCCGGGATCTCGGCGAAGCCGGGCCACAGCGAGTGCTGGCCCTCCTCGTTCACCAGGACGTAGAACGTGCCCTCGTTGTCGTCGAAAGGATTGGTCATCACTGGCTCCTCGTCGGGTAATTCTCGCGGGTGCGGGAAAGGGTCTGCAATTTCTCGGAAAGTGCGCGGCCGATACGGGCGAGCGGTTCCGGCTCGCCCATTCTCGTGTGAATGGAGTCGATGACGTGGTTCTCCACGGCGCCGTCGACGTACGGAATCCAGTTGGTCACCAGGGCGTCCGTCGGCACGCCCGGTTCCGTCGCCGAGAAGAACAGGAGGTCGGCCGTCACCCGGCGCGGCGCGTACAGGTTCATGATCTCGGCGTGGTTGACCGAGGCCCCGATCACCGAGGTGATCTCCTCGTCGGAGAACCCGCCGAGCACCGGGTCCTGCGCCCGGACCAGCTCGATCAGGGCGCCCACGTCGAACGGCGCGTCCTCGGGCTCATCCGTGTCGCCCACCAGCATGTCCCGCTTCTGCGCCGGGGTCATGGCCCGGCGGACCGGCTCGGTCGGCAGCAGGTGCACGTCCATCATCGCGATCAGCTCGGTGCGCTCGCCCAGCTCCTCGAGCCGGGCGGCCAGGGCGTGCGCCACTGTCCCGCCGAAGGACCAGCCGAGGAAGCGGTAGGGGCCCCAGGGCTGCACCTGCCGGATCCGCTCCAGGTAGTCCTCCACCATCTCCTCGACGTTCGCCGGCGAGTGGCCGGGCTCGCTCAGGGCCCGCGCCTGGATCGCGTACAGCGGCTGGTCGGGACCCAGGTGCTGGGCCAGGCCCGCGTACGGCCAGCCCACGCCCGTACCCGGGTGGATGCAGAACAGCGGCAGCTGCGTGCCCCGCGTGCTCAGCGGCAGCAGCACGCCCATCGGGTCGAACGCGCCGTCCTCCTGCCCGTCCCCGCCCAGCAGGCCCGCCACCGTCGGGGTGCGGAACAGGTCCCGCACCCCGCGCTCGACGCCCAGCACCGTCCGCATCCGGCTGACCAGCCGCACACCGAGCAGCGAATGCCCGCCCAGGGCGAAGAAGTTGTCGTCGATGCCCACCTCGGGCAGCCCCAGGATCTCCGCGAACAGCCCGCACAGCACCTCCTCGCGCGGGTTGCGCGGCCGCCGCCCCGAGGGCGCCGCCCGCAGCTCCGGCGCCGGCAGCGCCGCCCGGTCGGGCTTGCCGTTCACCGTCAGCGGGATCGCGTCCAGGACCGTCAGCGCGGCCGGCACCATGTGCTCCGGCAGCTCCTGCGCCGCCCAGGCCAGCAGGGCGTCCCGGTCCACCCCGGCGCCGCCGGCGCGCGGGACCACGTACGCGACGAGGCGCTTGTCGCCCGGACGGTCCTCGAAGACCACCACCGCCGCCTGCCCCACGGACGGGTGCCGGGCCAGCGTCGCCTCGATCTCACCCGGCTCGATCCGGAAGCCGCGCAGCTTGACCTGGCCGTCCGCCCGCCCGATGAACCGCAGTTCACCGCCGGGCGTCCAGTGCACCAGGTCGCCGGTCCGGTACATCCGCCCGCCGTCCGCGCCGAACGGGTCGGCCACGAACCGCTCCGCCGTGAGCCCCGGCCGGCCGACGTAACCGCGCGCCACGTGCGAGCCGGCGATGTACATCTCGCCCGGCACGCCCACCGGCACCGGCCGCAGCCGCCCGTCCAGCACGTGGATCCGGGTGTTGTCCATCGCCGCGCCCAGGAACACCCCGGGCAGCTCCCGCTGGGAGGTCTCGAAGCGCTGGTGGTGCGAGGCGAAGGTGGTCTCGGTCGGCCCGTACGAGTGCACGAGCACCGTGTCCGGGCAGTGGTCCAGCACCCGCTGGAGGGCCGCCGGCGAGGCCACGTCACCGCCCGTCCACACCTCCCGCAGCAGCTTCAGCGTCTCCAGGCCCTCGTCGGCCATGATGTGGAACAGGCCCATGGTGAAGTAGGCCGCCGTCACGCCGCGTTCGCGGACCACCGCGTCCAGCTCGGCCACGTCCGTGCCGTCGCCCGGCGCCACGACCAGCTCGCCGCCGCCCAGCAGCGGCACCCACAGCTCGTACGTCGAGGCGTCGAACCCGATCGCCGAATGGACCAGCATCCGGCGGTGGTTGGCCATGTCCCAGCACCGGTCGGCGGCCAGCTCCACCACGTTGCGGTGGGTCACGCCCACGCCCTTGGGCCGCCCGGTGGAGCCCGAGGTGAACATCACGTACATCAGCGCGTCCTCGCCCACCTCGATCCCCGGGTCGTGCTCCGGGGTGCCCCCGGGGGCCGGGGAGTCGGCCGCCAGCACCCGGACACCGTGCGCCCGCTCCTGCCGGACCGGCGCCGACTCCAGGTGCGCCTCCTGCGTCAGCAGCACCGACGCCGCCACGTCCTCCATCACCATGCGCACCCGGGCGTCCGGCAGCCGCGGGTCCAGCGGGACGTACGCCGCACCGCACTTGAGCACCGCCAGCGCCGCGGCCGGCAGGTCCGGGGTGCGGTCCATCAGCACCCCGACCGCGTCGTCCCGGCCCACCCCCGCCGCCAGCAGCCGGTGCGCCAGCACGTTGGCCCGGGCGTCCAGCTCGGCGTACGTGAGGGTCTCGTCCCCGTACGACACGGCCGGCGCGTCCGGGGTACGCCGGGCCCGCGCCGCGAACACCTCGTGCACCAGCCCGCAGGGGGCGGCCGGCGCCGCCGTGTCGTTGTACGCCGTCAGCAGCCGGTGCTCCTCCGCCGCGTCCAGCAGCCGGACGTCACCGATCGCCACCTCCGGGTCGGCCGCGGCCGCCCGCAGGACCCGGCACAGGTGCTCCGCCAGTTGCGCGGCCACCGGGGCGTCGTACAGGTCGGTCGCGTACTCCAGCACCCCGGACAGGCCCGCCGGCCCGCCCGCCGCGTCCTCCGCCTCCCACAGCTGCACCGTCAGGTCGAACTTCGTGAACCCGCTGTCGAACGCCACCGGCGTGCCCGCCAGCGGCGAGTCCCCGTCACCCGCCGGCTCGGCCGGGTGCACCTGGAGCACCACCTGCACCAGCGGGTGGTGGGCGGTGGACCGCTGCGGGTTGAGGTGCTCCACCAGCTGGTCGAACGGCAGCTCCTGGTGCGCGTACGCCGCCAGGTCCGTCTCCCGGACCCGGGCCAGCAGCTCCCCGAACGTCGGATCGCCCGAGGTGTCGCACCGCAGCACCAGCGTGTTCACGAAGAACCCCACCAGCCGGTCCAGCGCCTCGTCGTCCCGGCCCGCTACCACCGTGCCCAGCGGCAGGTCCGTACCCGCACCGTGCCGGGTCAGCACGGCCGCCAGCGCCGCCTGCACCACCATGAACAGCGTGACCCCGCGCTCCTGCGCCAGCCGGGCCAGCGCCCGGTGCGTCTCCGCGTCCAGCCCGAACGCCGTCCCCGCGCCCCGGTGCGAGGCCTCCGCCGGGCGCGTCCGCGCCCCGGTCACCTCCAGCACCGGCGGCGCCCCGGCCAGCCGCTCCTTCCAGAACCCCAGGTGCCGGGCCAGTTCGCCACCCGGCTCGTCGGCCGAGCCCAGCAGCTCCCGCTGCCAGAGCGCGTAGTCGGCGTACTGCACCGGCAGCGGCTCCCACTCCGGCGCGGCACCGCCCGCCCGCGCCCGGCAGGCCTCGGCGAGGTCGGCCAGCAGCGGCGCCGTGGACCAGCCGTCCGCCGCGATGTGGTGCACCAGCAGCACCAGGACCTGCCCCTCCGCGGGCCCGGCCTCCAGCAGCCAGGCACGGAACGGGATCTCCCGGGCCAGGTCGAAGACGTGCCCGGTGGCCGCGTCGATCGCCGCCGCCAGGTTCTCCGGGGAGGTCCGCACCACGCCCAGCGCCGGCCGCGCCGACTCCAGCACGCTCTGGTACGGCCGCCCGTCGACCACCGGGTACACCGTGCGCAGCACCTCGTGCCGCCCGGCCACGTCGGCCAGCGCGTCGGCCAGCACCGCCGGGTCCAGCGGCCGGTCCAGGCGGAGCGCGAAGGGGATGTTGTACGAACGGCTCGGCCCCTCCAGCTGGTCGATGAACCACAGCCGGCGCTGCGCGTACGACAGCGGCACCGGTTCGGGCCGCTCGGCCGGCACCAGCGCGGGCCGCGCCGTGGGCGCCGCACGCTCCGTCAGGTGCCGGGCCAGCGCGGCCGGGGTGGGCGCGATGAACAGGTCCCGGATGCGCGCCTCCAGGCCGAGGACGGCCCGGATGCGGTTGACCAGCCGGATGCCCATCATCGAGTGGCCGCCGACGGCGAAGAAGTCGTCCTCCGGGCCCACCCGGTCCCGGCCGATCACCTCGGCGAACAGCCCGCACAGGATCTCCGTGACGGCCGCCGGACCGGACGCACCGCGCACCGGACCGGGCCGGGCGGTCCCGTCGCCGGCCCCGTCCTCCCGGGCGGTGCCGGGGAGGACCGCCCCGGCGGACGCCGCTCCGGCCCGCCGCTCCCGCCGGGCCGCCAGCGCCGCCGCGTCCGCGCCCAGCAGCTCCGCCGGGTCCGGGCGTTCCCCGGGCCGCGCGGCGCAGGCCGCGAGGGTCCGTACGTACAGGTCGAGGAGCAGCCGGCCGGTCTCCTCGTCGAACAGGTCCTCGGCGTACTCGCACCACACCTCGACCCCTGCGGGGTCGCCCGCGGCGTCGCGCCGCTCCACGCACGACAGGCTCAGGTCGAACTTGACCGCCGCCAGGCCGGTCTCGGCGAAGCGGCCGCGCAGATCGCCCAGCGGGACCCCGGCCCCGCCCCCGCGCTCCGAACCGTCCCCGGTGCCGTCCCCGGGGCCGTCCTCCTGCTGGACCGTCAGCATCACCTGGAAGAAGGGGTTCAGCGCCAGCGAACGCCGCGGGTTCAGCCGCTCCACCAGCAGGTCGAACGGCAGCTCCTGGTGCGCGTACGCGGCCAGGTCGGCGTCCCTGACCCGCTCCACCAGCTCCCCGAAGGAGTCCCCGCCCGGCCCGGCCGACACGTCCGTGCGCAGCACCAGGGTGTTCACGAAGAAGCCGACCAGCTCGTCGAGCGCCTCGTCGCCCCGGCCCGCCACCGGCGTGCCGATCCCCAGGTCGTCGCCCGCCCCGGCGGCCGCCAGGGCCAGGCCCAGAGCGGTCTGGAACACCATCAGCGAACTCGCGCCGTGCTCGGCGCCCACCTCCGCCAGCCGCCGGTGCGTCCTCGCGTCCACCCGCCCGACCAACGTCGCTCCCGCCCCGCTCGGCTCGGCCGGCCGCGGCCGGTCGAAGGGCAGCGCCGCCTCCTGCGCCATGCCGTCCAGGGCCGCCCGCCAGTGCGCCAGCTGCCGTCCCGCCATGCCGTCCGGGTCGTCGGGGTCGCCCAGCAGCTCGTGCTGCCAGAGCGTGTAGTCGGCGTACTGCACCGGCAGCGGCTCCCACCCGGGCTCCCCGCCCGCCAGCCGCGCCCGGTAGGCCCGGTCGAGGTCGCGCAGCAGGGGCCCGACGGACCAGCCGTCGGTGGCGATGTGGTGCAGCAGCAGCACCAGCGTGGCCGTACCGTCGTCGCCCACGAACAACTCGGCCCGCAGCGGGAGTTCACGCGCCACGTCGAAGGCGTACGCACAGGCCGCCGCGACCCGCCCGGCCACCTCGCCGGCCCCGCACGCGTGCACCTCCAGCGGCACCTCCACCCCCTCCAGCACGTGCTGGTACGGGTCACCGCCCGCCGGCGCCGGGTAGACCGTCCGCAGCACCTCGTGCCGCTCCGCCACGTCGGCCAGCGCCGCGGTCAGCGCCGCCCGGTCCGGGACCCCGTCCAGCCGCAGCACGAACGGGGCGTTGTAGCTCGCCGAGGGCCCCTCCAGCGCGGCCAGGAACCACAGCCTGCGCTGCGCGTACGACAGCGGCACCCGGTCCTCCTCGGCCGGCGGCTCGAAGGTCGGCGCGGCCTCCCGCACCGGCGCCGCGTCCCGCTCCTGCGGCACCGTGTCCCGCAGCAGCCGGCGGTCGATCTTCCCGGACGCGGTCCGCGGCAGCGCCGCCACCAGGCCGAAGGCGCCCGGCACGGCGGCCGGCGGCAGCTCCGCCCGCACGTGCGCCCGCAGCTCCGCCGCCGTCAGCCCGTCCGCGACCACGAAGGCCACCAGCCGGACGACGCCCTCCGCGGGCCGCTGCGCCACCACGGCCGCCTCGCGGACCGCCGGGTGCGCCGAGAGCACCGACTCCACGGACGCCGGGTCCACCCGGTGGCCGTTGATCTTCAACTCGTCGTCGGACCGGCCCCGGAAGCCCAGCTGCCCGTCCTGCCGCACGGTCACCAGGTCCCCGGTCCGGTAGGCGCGCTCCCCGTCCAGGGAGGTGAACCGGCGCTCCGTCAGTTCCGGCCGCCCGAGGTAGCCGCGGGCCAGCCCGCCGCCCAGCAGCCACAGTTCACCCTCCACCACGGCCGCGCGCACCCCCGGCAGGGGCCGCCCGATGGGCACCGGGCCCCCGGTGTACCCCGTCAGGTCGGCGACGGTGGCGACCACGGTGGCCTCGGTGGGCCCGTACGTGTTGAGCAGCCGCACGGACCCGGCCGCCCGGGACCACTGCGCCACCCGCTCCGGCAGTGCCGCCTCCCCGCCGATCACGACGGTCCGCAGCGTGGCCGGCAGTCCGGCCAGGCCGGCGGAGACCGCGTGGGCCAGCTCGTGCCAGTACGCGGTCGGCAGGTCCAGCACCGTGATCCCGTGCCGCGCGCAGCCGTCCAGCAGCCCCGGCACGTCGAGCATCTCGTCGTCGCGCAGCACCAGCGTGGCGCCGGCGCCCAGGGTCAGGAAGACCTCCTCGACGCTGGCGTCGAAGTGCAGCGGCGCGAACTGCAGCACCACGTCGTCGCGGCCGATCCCGTACGCGGCGGTGGCGCCGGCGATGAAGTGGGCCAGGGCCTCCTGCCCGACCACCACGCCGTTGGGGGTGCCGGTGGAGCCGGAGGTGTAGATGACGTACGCGTCGCCGGGGACGACGTCCTCCCGGGCCGGCAGCACCAGGTCCCGCTCGCCCGACGGCACGGGCACCCCGCCGGCCGCGTCGCGCAGGATGGCGGCGTTCCGGGCGGCCGGGGCGTCCGGGTCGAGCGGCAGGTACGCGGCACCGGTCCGCAGCACGGCCAGCAGGCTGACCACCGCGTCCACCCCCCGGCGCCGGTGCAGGGCCACCAGCCGCCCCGGCCCGGCACCGGCCGCGGCCAGCTCGTCGGCGCGGAAGGCGACGGCCAGCGCCAGCTCTCCGTAACTCATCCGGGTCTCGCCGTGCACCAGGGCGGTCCGCTCCGGGTCCTCGGCGACCCGGGCGGTGATCCGCTCCAGCGCCGGGGGCGCCGGGCGTACGGCGGGCCCGCCGTCCAGTACGTCGGTCGAGGGCATCGCAGATCCTCCAGACGGGGTGGGGCGGAGAGGCCACTCGGCCCTCGCTGCGACCACGGTAGGAACGCGCACCCGCCGGGACCGGCAGTGCGGCAGGCAGGTTGGGCGGCGGTGCGGGGTGCGGGGTGCGGGGTGCGGGCACGGGGGTGGGCTCCGGGACGCGAAGAGGGGCATCGGCAGCCGCGTGGTGCGGCTGGCGATGCCCCTCGGTGTGGGTGTGGGTGTGGTTCCTGTGGGCTAGCTCCGTGCCCGGCGGCGGAGTTTCGTCAGGGGTGGGGCCGGGGGAGCGGTGGTGGCTTCGGCGAGGCGGGCGGCCAGGGTGGCCACCGTGGGGTGGCGGAAGACCTCGCGGAGGGTGATCTCCCGGCCCAGTTCGGCCCGCACCCGGTTCACCAGGCGCACCGCCAGCAGCGAATGCCCGCCCACCCGGAAGAAGTTGTCCTCCCGGGAGACCTCCCTGCCCTCCAGCACCTCCGTGAACAGGGCGCTCAGCCGGTCCTCCCACGAGGCGCCGGGAGAGGTCTCCGGAGCCGGGCCGGTGTCCTCCGTCACGAACGTCCCCGGCACCGCGTAGTCCGGCAGCCGGGCCGCGGCCCACTCGCGCAGCTCCGGCTCCGCGACCGGTCCCGTCACCCACGCCGTCAGCCGGCCCCCGCGCACCTCCGCCCGGGCCCGCGTCACGGCCGGGTGCCCGGACAGCACGCGGGCCACCCGTTCCGCGTCCACCCGGTAGCCGTCCACGGTCTCCCCGCGGGGCGCCGGCAGCGGGCCGGGCCGCCCCGAGAGGTCCTCCGCGATCTCCCGGAGGATCCCGGTCAGCTCCGCCGCGAGGCGTGCCGCGGCGTCCGCGTCGTACAGGTCCCGCGCGTACTCCAGGACTCCCGACAGCCCGCCGTGGCCCGGGGCTTCGGTCAGCGCGAAGGTCAGGTCCGCCTTGGCCGTCGTGGCGCCCACCGGCAGCTGCGTGCCGGCCAGCGGCGAGCCGCCCGTACCCGTGGCGCCCGTACCCGTGGCGCCCCTACCCGTGGCGCCCGTGTTCGCCGCCGCCAGTTGCAGGAACACCTGCGCCAGCGGGTGGTGCGCGGTGGACCGGTGCGGGCTCAGGTGCTCCACGACCCGGTCGAACGGCACCTCGGCGTGCGCGTACGCCGCCAGGTCCGCCTCCCGCACCCGGCCCAGCAGCTCCGCCCACGTGGGGTCGCCGGACAGGTCGGTGCGCAGCACCAGGGTGTTGACGAAGAAGCCCACCAGCCCGTGCAGCGCGTCGTCCTCCCGGCCGGCCACGGTCGTGCCGACCGCCAGGTCGGTGCCCGCGCCGTGCCGGGCCAGCAGGGCGCCCAGGGCGGCCTGCGCCACCATGAACAGCGTGGTGCCCGTCGCGTGCGCCACCCGTACCAGGCGCCGGTGCGTGTCCGCGTCCACGGAGAAGGTCAGCAGGCCGCCGCGGTGGCTCGGCTCGGCCGGCCGTTCCGCGGCGTCCGACGGCTCGACCAGGGGCGGGAGCCCGGCCAGGGCCCGTTCCCAGTGCGCGAGCTGGGTCTTCTCCAGCCCCTCGGAGAGCAGCCGCTCCTGCCACAGCGTGTAGTCGGCGTACTGGACCGGCAGCGCCTCCCACGCGGGGGCCACCCGCCGCGACCGGGCCGCGTACGCCCGCGCCAGGTCGTGCAGCAGCACGTCCGTGGACCAGCCGTCGCCCGCGATGTGGTGCACCAGCAGCACCAGGATCTGCCCGCCGTCGTCCTCCGACACCAGCGCCGCCCGGAAGGGGATCTCGGCCGCGAGGTCGAAGACGTACCCGGCCGCCGCGTCCGCCTCGGCCGGACCGCCCGCCCGGAACTCCAGCACCGGCCGCGCCCGGCCGTCGGAGGGATCGAGCACCCGCTGGTACGGCTCCCCGTCCGCCACCTCGTACACCGTGCGCAGCACCTCGTGCCGGCCCGCCACGTCCGCGAGGGCGGCCGCCAGCACGGCGGGGTCGAGCGGCCGGTCCAGCCGGCGCACCAGCGCGATGTTGTAGGTCGCGGACGGGCCCTCCAGCTGGTCGACGAACCACAGCCGGCGCTGCGCGGGGGAGAGCGGCACCCGCGCGGGGCGCTCCCCGGCGGTCAGCGGCGGCCGGGCCGCCCGCGTGCCCTCCTGCCCGGCGAGCCGGCGGTGCAGTCCGGCCGGGGTGGGCGCGAGGAACAGGTCCCGGATGCCGACCTCGGCGCCGAGCGCCGCCCGGATCCGGTTGACCAGCTTGCTGGCCAGCAGGGAGTGCCCGCCCAGCTTGAAGAAGTTCTCGTCGGGCCCGGCCGAGTCCCGGCCCAGCACCTCGGCGAACAGCCCGCACAGCAGTTCCTCGCGCGGCGAGAGCCCGGTCCGGATCCCGGCCGTGGCCGCCCCGGCCCGCTCCCGCTCGGCCGCTGCCGCGGTCAGCGCGGCCACCCGCTCCCGTCGCCCGGCGAGCCCGCGCGCCTCCTCCGCGCTGACCAGCGCCAGTTCCCCGAGCCGGGCCTCCGGCCGCTCCGCGAACGCCCGCAGCGCCCGCGCGTACAGCTCCAGCAGCAGTTCCGCCGTGCCCGCGTCGAACAGGTCCTCCGCGTACTGCAGGATCAGGTCGAGGCCGTCGGCCGTACGGGCGCAGTGGAAGGCCAGGTCGAACTTGGCGGCCGCCAGGTCCGTGGTCGTCACCCGGCCGGTCGTCCCCGCGAAGGCCACCGACTCCTCCTCCGGGTCCGCCGCGAAGGTCAGCACCACCTGGAAGTACGGGTGGTGGGCGAGTGACCGGTCCGGGTTCAGGTGTTCCACCAGCAGGTCGAACGGCAGGTCGGCGTGCGCGTACGCCGCCAGGTCCGCCTCCCGCACCCGCGCCACCAGCTCGGCGGCCGTGGGGTCGCCCGACAGGTCCACCGGCAGGGCGAGTGAGTTGACGAAGAAGCCCACCAGCTCGTGCAGCGCGTCGTCGCCCCGGCCCGCGACCACCGTGCCGAGGGACGGCCGGGTCCCGGCGCCGGCAGCCGACAGCGCCGCCGCCAGCGCGGCCCGCGCCGTCATGAACAGGGTGGCCCGCGCGGTCCGCGAGAGCGCCGCCAGCCCGGCCTGCGTCCCGGCGCCGAGCGAGGCCCGCACCAGACCGCCCCGGTGGGTCGGCTCGGCCGGCCGCGGCCGGTCCGCGGGCAGCCCCGTCACCGGCGGCAGGTCCGCCAGTACGCCCTTCCAGTGGGCGAGCTGCCGGCCGGCCGGGCTCTCCGGGTCGTCCGGGTCGCCCAGCAGCTCCCGCTGCCACAGCGCGTAGTCCGCGTACTGCACCGGCAGCGGCTCCCAGTCCGGCGCCCGCCGCCCGGCCCGGGCCGCGTACGCCCGCGTGAGGTCCCGCAGCAGCAGCCCGTTGGACCAGCCGTCCCCGGCGATGTGGTGCACGAGCAGCACCAGCGTGTGCCCGCCGTCCTCCCGCGCCAGCAGCCAGGCCCGGAAGGGGATCTCGGCGGCCAGGTCGAAGGCGTACGAGGACACCGCGTCCGCCTCGGCCGGGCCGCCCTCCCGCACCTCCAGCACCGGCCGCGCCCGGCCGTCGGAGGCGTCCAGCACCTGCTGGTACGGCTCCCCGCCGACCGCCCCGTACACCGTGCGCAGCACCTCGTGCCGGCCCGCCACGTCCGCCAGCGCCTCCCGCAGCACGGCCGCGTCCAGCGGCCGCTCCAGGTGCACCACCAGCGGCATGTTGTAGGCCGGGCCGGGACCCTGGAGCTGGTCGGTGAACCACAGCCGCCGCTGCGCCGCCGACAGCGGCACCCGCTCGGGCCGCTCCGCCACCGCGGTCAGCGCGGGCCGCGCGCTCCGGACGCCCTCCTGCCCGGCGAGCCGGCGGTGCAGCCCGGCCGGGGTGGGCGCGAGGAACAGGTCCCGGATGCCGACCTCGGCGCCGAGCGCCGCCCGGATCCGGTTGACCAGTTTGCTGGCCAGCAGGGAGTGCCCGCCCAGCTTGAAGAAGTTCTCGTCGGGCCCGGCCGACTCCCGGCCCAGCACCTCGGCGAACAGCCCGCACAGCAGTTCCTCGCGCGGCGAGACCCCGGTCCGGATCCCGGGCACGGCCGCCCCGGCCCGCTCCCGCTCGGCGGCCGCCGCGGTCAGCGCGGCCACCCGCTCCCGTCGTCCGGCCAGCCCGTCCTGCTCCTCCGCGCTCAGCAGATCCAGCTCCCCGAGCCGGGCCTCCGGCCGCTCCGCGAACGCCCGCAGCGCCCGCACCCACAGCTCCAGCAGCAACTCGGCCGTGCCCGCGTCGAAAAGGTCCTGCGCGTACTGCAGGCCCAGCGCCAGCCCGTCACCCCGCTCCGCGCAGTACGCGGTCAGGTCGAACTTCGCCGCCGCCAGGTCCGCGTCCTCGACCTCCGCCGCCAGCTCCCCGAGCCGCACCGGCCCGTCACCCTCCCCGGCCCCGGCGTACGTCAGCATCACCTGGAAGTACGGGTGGTGGCCCAGCGCCCGGTCCGGGTTGAGCCGCTCCACCAGCAGATCGAACGGCAGCTCCTCGTGCGCGTACGCCGCCAGGTCCGCCTCCCGCACCCGCGCCACCAGCTCCCGGGCCGTCGGGTCGCCCGACAGATCGGTCGGCAGCGCGAGGGAGTTGACGAAGAACCCGACCAGCTCGTGCAGGTCCTCCTCGGGCCGCCCGGCCACCGGCGTCCCGACGGTCACCGACGGACCCGCGCCCGCCGCCGACAGCGCGACGGCCAGCGCCGCCCGCACCACCATGAACATGCTCGCCCCGCCGGTACGGGCCACCGCCGCCAGCCCCGACCGCACCCCGCCGTCCACGGCCGCCCGCACCGTGGCCCCCCGGTGCGTGGGCTCCGCCGGCCGCGGCCGGTCCACCGGCAGCTCCGTCACCGGCGGCAGACCCGCCAGCACCCCGCTCCAGTGGGCCAGTTGCTCCGCCGCCAGGCTCTCCGGGTCGTCCGGGTCGCCCAGCACCTCCCGCTGCCACAGCGCGTAGTCCGAGTACTGCACCGGCAGCGGCTCCCAGCCCGGCTCCCGGCCCGCGCACCGCGCCCCGTACGCCGCCGACAGGTCCCGCAGCAGCGGCCCCAGCGACCAGCCGTCCGTCGCCACGTGGTGCACCAGCAGCACCAGGGTGGAGCTCCCGTCGCCCGGCACGAACAGCCGTGCCCGGAGCGGCCGCCGGCCGGCGATGTCGAAGGCCTCCCGGGTGAACTCCGCCACCAGGGCCGCCACCTCGCCGGGCCCGCAGACCCGCACCTCGACACCGGTCCCCGGCGCGGGCGCCTCCAGCACCCGCTGGTACGGCTCGCCGTCCACCGCCGGGTACACGGTGCGCAGCACCTCGTGCCGCCCGGCGAGGTCCCGTACCGCCGCGTCGAGCGCCACCCGGTCGGGCACGCCCGCCAGCCGCAGCACCACGGGCGCGTTGTAGGTCGCGGACGGCCCCTCCAGCCGGTTCAGGAACCACAGCCGCCGCTGCGCGTAGGACAACGGGATGGTCGTCATTTCTCCAGCAGCCCCTCGATGAACGCGGCCAGGTCACGCAGCCGCGGGTTGGCGTACACGGCCTTCACCGGCAGTGCGACGGACAGCTCGGCACGCACCCGCGAGACCAGCTTGATGGCCAGCAGGGAGTGCCCGCCGAGCTTGAAGAAGTTGTCGTCCGGGCCGATCCGGGAAGCGCCCAGGACGGTCGCCCAGACGCCGGCGATCAGCTCCTCCACCGGGCCCTCCAGCCCGGACCCCGCCCCCGCCGCGTCCGCGGTACCGGAGCCGGCCGGCGCGGTCGCCGGAGCGGGCAGCGCCGCCCGGTCCAGCTTGCCGTTCGGCGTGGTCGGGAAGCGGTCCACCGCCACGAACGCGCCCGGCACCATGTAGGCCGGCAGCCCCGCCGCCAGCCGCTCGCGCAGCGCGCCCTCGTCCACCGCGGCACCCTCGGCGGGACGGTGGTACGCGACCAGCCCCGGCGCCCCGTTGAGGTCGTCCCGTACGACCACGACCGCCTCGGCCACCCCCGGGAAGGCCGCCACCGCCGCCTCGATCTCCGGCAGTTCGATGCGGTGCCCGCGCAGCTTGACCTGGCCGTCCGCCCGCCCCAGGTAGACCAGCCGCCCGTCGGGCAGCAGCCGGCACAGGTCGCCCGTGCGGTACATCCGCTGCCCGTCCGCCGCGCCCGGCTCCGAGTCGGCGACGAACCGCTCCGCGGTCAGCGCCGGCCGCCGCCGGTACCCGCGGCCCACCCGGGGACCGGCCAGGTACAGCTCGCCGGTCTCGCCGAAGCCGACCGGGGCCAGCCCGTCGTCCAGCAGCCGCATCCGCAGGCCCGGCAGCACCGCCCCGATGTGCGGCGGCTCGTCCGCGTCGATCCAGCCGGCCGTCGCGTCGACCGTGCACTCGGTCGGCCCGTACAGGTTCACCGCGCGCAGCACCCCGGCCTCGGAGCGCTCCACGATCCGCCGCCACAGCGCCGGGCTGACCGCCTCGCCGCCGACCAGCAGGGTCAGCGGGCGCGGCCCGCCGTCCTCGGTGAGCAGGTCCAGCAGCGGGTCCGCGTGGGAGGGGGTGATGTCGAGGTCGGTCAGCGCCTGCTCGTCCACCAGCCGCGCCAGCAGCGCCGGATCGGCCCGCGTCTCGTCGTCGATCATCACGAGGGTGTCGCCGCGGCAGATCCGCACCCACTGCTGCACGGAGGCGTCGAAGGACGGCGAGGCGTTCCAGCCGACCCGGCCGCCGTCGGTGACCGCGATCCCGGCCCCCTCCAGCTCGGCCAGCAGGGCCGCGGCCGCCGCCCGGCCGATCTCCACGCCCTTGGGGCGGCCGGTCGAACCCGAGGTGTAGATCACGTACGCGAGGGTCCCGCCCGGCACGGGCACCGGCCGGAACTCCGCCGGCCCCCCGGCCGCGGTCAGTTCGGCCACCGGCAGGTGCGGCACGCCCTCCGCGAGCGGCACACCGTCCGCACCGGCCGTCACCACCAGGTCCGCGCCGGAGTCCTCGACCAGGTAACGGCGGCGCTCGGCCGGCAGTTTCGGGTCGACGGGCAGGTACGCGGCCCCCGCGGTCAGCGTGCCGATCAGCGCGGCCACCAGGTCGGCACCGCGCGGCAGGCACAGCGCCACCACGGACTCGGGGCCGATCCCGCGGGCGGCCAGCCGGGCCGCGATGCGGCCGGCCTCGGCGCGCAGCGCGTCGAAGCTCAGGCTCCGGTCGCCGGCCACCACGGCGGGCCGCTCGCCGGGCACCCGCGCCAGACGGTCCAGCAGGTCGGCGGGGGCGGTCGGGACGGCGGGCACGGCACCGGCCGCCGGGGCGGCGGAGGTCTCGGGAAGTACGGCGGTCATCGGGCTCACTCCCCGTGGAGGGTGGTCGAAGGGGCGGTCGCGGGACGGCAGTCGGCCAGGGCCACCGGCTCGCCCATCGCGACGAGGATCTTGCGGTCACCGGTGTAGGCCTCGCGGCCGTGGGCGCACAGGATGTTGTCGACGAGCATCAGGTCGCCCCGCTGCCAGGTCTCCCGCACGGTCACCCGGTCGTAGACGGCGTTGACCGCGTCGACCTCCGCGTCGGTGAGCCGGGTGCCGTCACCGAGGTACGTGTTGAACGGCAGGCCGTCCTCCCCGTAGGTCTCGACGAGCACCTCCCGCACGTCCTCGTCCAGGGTCCGGCTGTTCCAGAAGGCGAAGTGGTTGAACCACACCCGCTCCCCGGTCACCGGGTGCGTGACGATCGCCGAACGGCGCTGGCGGGTGCGCATCGAGTCGTCGTCGAGCCACTCGTACCCGACGGTGTTCTCGTCGCAGTACGCCTCGGCGACCGCGCGGTCCTCCGTGGCGAAGGTCTTGTACCAGGGCAGCCCGGCCAGCTCCGAGTAGTTGCGCACCAGCAGCCAGCCCGCCCGCTCGAACCGCTCCACCAGCTCGGCCGGCATCTGCCGCAGCGCCTCGCGCATGTCCCCGACGGTCGTGGCGCCGCCCGTCTCGGGGGCGGTGACGCAGCCGAACAGCAGCACCCCGGGGAAGTCCAGCGTGTAGCTGTTCTCGTTGTGCAGCCGGATCGGCTGCACGGCCGGCAGGTCGGTGGAGGAGAAGACGCCCTCGCCGAAGTCGGTGCGCGGGGTGGCCTTCTCCTTGTAGCCGGCGCGGGTCTCGATCAGCGCGTCGCGGGCCTGGGCGAATCCGGCCGCGTCCTCGACGGGCAGGCCGCGCAGCAGCACCGCGCCGGAGCGGTGCAACTCCGCCTGGATCGCGGGACGGTGGGCGGTGAGCCAGGCGGTGGCCTCGGCCATCGAGGAGACCGGCGGCGCGGTCACGACGACGGGCTTGCCGGGCTCTCGCACGGCGTCGAGGGAGGTGGCCGGGGTATCGGCGATCGCGGTCATGGCAGACGTGTCCTTGAGGTAGGGGAAGGAGGAAGGGGACGTACGGCTCAGGCGGCGCGGGCGGCCGGAACGCCGCCGGCCAGGGCGCCCGCCGTGCCGTCGAGCACCGGGTTGACCAGCGCGAAGAACGCGGGCAGCTGCTCCTGGAAGTAGAAGTGGCCGCCGGGCAGCACCGACATCGCGAAGCCGTCGTCGGTCACCCCGGCCCAGTGGGTCAGCGCCTCCACCGGCACGATCGGGTCCGCGTCCCCGCCGATCACGGTCACCGGGCAGCCGGTCCGCACCCGCTCCTCCGCGCACCGGTAGACGTCGTCGATCGCGAAGTCGGCGCGGATGGACGGCAGGATGATCTCCCGCAGCTCCGGCTCGTCGAGGATGCCGTCGTCCGTGCCGCCGCGCTCCTTGATGGCCGCCACCAGGGCGTCGTCGTCCAGGAGTTCGGGGTGGACGGGGCTCGGGTTGGGCAGGAAGGGGGCCCGGCAGGCCGAGGCGATCAGGGCGCGCGGAGCCCGGCCGGCCGCCCGGAGGGCCCGGACCACCTCGAAGGCCACCAGCGAGCCCATGCTGTGCCCCAGCACCACCAGGTCCTCGGTGCCCTCGGGGAGCGCGGCCACGACCGGACCGGCCAGGTCGTCCACGGACTCGGGCAGCGGCTCCGAGAAACGGGCCCCGCGCCCCGGGTACTGGCCGATCAGCAGGGTGACGTCCGCGGGCAGGTGGTCGCGCCACTCGGCGTAGGCGTGGGCGTTGCCGCCGGCGTGCGGCAGGACCAGCAGCGCGGTGCGGGCCGGCGCGGAGCCTGGGATCGCCCAGACGACGTCCTCGGGCGCGGGAGCCGGGTGGTCGTGTGACATGTCGTACGTCATGGCGTACTCCGTTCAGGAGGAGGTGCGGCGGCGCAGGGCGGGCCGGGCCCGCCGGGGTGCCGCGGCGGCGTCGGTGAGTGAGGTGAGGTGTCCGGCCAGCGCGGCCGGGGTGGGGTGCAGGAACACGTCCCGGGTGGTCAGCCGGGCGCCGAAGGTGGTGCCGATGCGGCTGGTGAGCCGGGCGGCGAGCAGCGAGTGCCCGCCCAGATCGAAGAAGTCGGCCTCGGGGGACGGCACCTGGTCGGTCCGGAGCACCTCGGCGAAGAGGGCGCACAGCTTCTCCTCCGCCGGGGTGCGCGGCGTGCGGCCGGGCGCCGCGGCGGAGGCCGGGGCGGGTGCGGGCAGGGCGCGGGTGTCGAGCTTGCCGTTCGGGGTGAGCGGCAGCCGGTCCAGGACCACGACGTGCGCCGGGACCATGTGCTGCGGGAGCAGCGCGCGCAGCTCCTGCCGGAGCTCGCCCGCCTCCCGGGCGGCGACCACGTACGCCGCGAGCCGCTTGTCCCCCGGCCCGGCCTCGTACGCGGTGACGGCCGCCCGCTCCACCCCCGGGAGCCCGAGGAGCACGCCCTCGATCTCGCCGGGTTCGACGCGGAAGCCGCGGATTTTGATCTGGGTGTCGGTGCGTCCGGTGTAGTGGAGGGTGCCGTGGGTGTCCCAGTGGGCTTGGTCGCCGGTGCGGTAGAGGCGGGTGCCGGGGGGTCCGTAGGGGTGGGGGACGAAGCGTTCCGCGGTGAGTGCGGGCCGGCCGAGGTAGCCGTGGGCGATGCCGTCGCCGGTGAGGTAGAGCTCGCCGGTCACACCGGGCGGCACCGGCCGGAGCCGGTCGTCCAGCACGTACGCGCACTTGCCGGCCAGCGGCGTGCCGATCGGGACCGGGCCGGGGACGTGCCGGGCGGGGTCGACCGTGTGCGTCGTCGTGAAGCCCATGGATTCGGCGGGGCCGTAGCCGTTGGTGATGGTGAGGTGGGGGTGGTGTTGCTGGAGGAGGCGGATGTGGTGGGGGGAGGCGGGTTCGCCTCCGGTGTAGGCGATGCGGGTGGTGGTGAACGTCTCGGGGGCTTCGTCGGTGAGGTGGTTGAAGAGGCTGGAGGAGAGCTGGAGCATCGTCACGCCGTGGTGCCGGGCGAGTTCGGTGATCAGTGAGGGTTCGGGGCGCTGTCCGGGCTGGAGGACGGTGGTGCCGCCGTGGAGGAGGGCGCCCCAGAACTCCAGGGAGAAGGCGTCCCACGAGACGGGGGAGCACTGGAGGAAGACTTCGCCGGGGCCGAAGGTGGCGTAGGTCTGGCCGGTGACGGTCGAGACGAGGTTGCGGTGGCTGGAGAGGATGCCCTTGGGCCGGCCCGTGGACCCCGACGTGAACATCACGCACGCCACGTCCTCGGGCGAGAGCCCCTCTCCGGGGTTCCGCGGGTCCTCGGCGGCGATCGCGGCCGCGTCCCGGTCCGTCAGGACCACGGCCCAGTCGCCGCCCAGCCGGTGCGCGTGCCCCGAGTCGGTGACCAGCGCCGCGATGCGGGCGTCGTGGGCGGTCGAGGCGAGCCGGTCGTCGGGGAACTCGGGGTCGAGGAGCGCGTACCCGGCGCCCGTCTTGACCACCGCCAGGACGGCGACGGCGAACTCGATCCCGCGGTCCAGGAGTACGCCGGCCAGGTCACCCCGGCCCAGGCCCTGGGCCCGCAGGTGGTGGGCCAGCCGGTTCGCACGGGCGTTCAGCTCCCCGTACGGCACCACCCGGCCCTCGTACACCAGCGCGGCAGCCTCGGGGCGCAGCCGGGCCTGCCGCTCGAACAGCCCGCCCAGCGTCCCGTACTCCTCCGGCGCGGCGCCTCGGTCCGCCCGCCCGCTCCACTCCTCCAGCACCAGCCGACGTTCGGCCTCGTCCAGCACCTCGAACGCGCCGATCGGCAGCCCGGGTTCGGCCACCGCCTGGGCCAGCACCCGGCCCAGCACCGCCACCATCCGCTCCACCGTCGACCGGTCGAAGAGGTCGGACCGGTACAGCACCGACCCGCACAGCCCGGCACCCTCGTCGCCCCGCAGCAGGAACTCCAGGTCGAACTTGACCGAACCGCCGGACACCGCGCCCGCCTCGGTGACCCGCACCCCGGCCAGCTCCACCGGAGCCTCCGGGCCCTCCTCCAGCGCCAGGCAGACCTGGAACAGCGGGTGGCGGGCCAGCGAACGCGCCGGGTTCACCGCCTCCAGCACCAGGTCGAACGGCGCCTCCTGGTGGGCGAAGGCCTCCAGATCGGCCGCCCGCACCCGCGCCAGCAGCTCGCGGAAACTCGGGTCGCCGGAGGTGTCGGCGCGCAGCACCAGCGTGTTCACGAAGAACCCGACCAGACCGGCCAGCGCCTCGTCGGACCGCCCCGCCACCGGTGCGCCGAGGGGGACGTCCGTACCGGCGCCGAGCCGGGTCAGCGTCGCCGCGAGCGCCGCGTGCACCACCATGAACGGCGTGCACCGCTCGGCCCGCGCCAGCTCCCGCACCCGCGCCAGCAGCTCCGGCCCGAGGTCCACCGGCACCACCCCGCCCGCCTGCCCCGCCACCGGCGGGCGCGGCCGGTCCAGGACCAGCCCCAGCTCCTCCGGCAGCCCGGACAGGGCCTCCCGCCAGTGCGCCAGCTCGGCGGCGAGCAGGCTCTCCGGGTCCGCCGGATCGCCCAGCGCCCGGCGCTGCCACAGCGTGTAGTCCGCGTACCGCACCGGCAGCGGCTCCCACTCCGGCGCCCGGCCCGACCGGCGGGCCGCGTAGGCGGTGGCCAGGTCGCCGAAGAGCGGCCGCAGGGACTGGCCGTCCGTCGCGATGTGGTGCAGCACCACCATCAGCTCGTACGCGCCCCCGCCGAGGTCCAGCAGCGTCACCCGCAGCGGAGCCTCGGCCGCCAGGTCGAAGGCGTGCCCGGCGGCGGCCCGCACCGCCTCCGCGACGTCCCCGGCCCCGGGCCCGTCCCCGACGGTCCGCACCTCGAAGGCGACCGGCGCCTCGGCCGGGGTGAGCACCCGCTGGTACGGCTCGCCGTCGACCTGCGGGAAGACCGTGCGCAGCGGCTCGTGGCGGCCGGCCACGTCGTCGAAGGCGGCGCGCAGGGCGGCCACGTCGAGGTCGCCCTCCAGCCGCACCCGCAGCGGCACGTTGTACGCCGTCCCGCCCCGCTCCAGGTCGGACACCAGCCACAGCCGGCGCTGCGCGGGGGAGAGCGGCAGCAGCTCCGGCACCGGCTGCCCGCCGGTGAGCGCGGGCAGCTCGCGCGCCCCGCGCCGCGCGGCGACGTGCCGGGCCAGGGCGGCCGGGGTGGGATGGGCGAAGAGGTCGCGGATCGTCAGCCGGAGCCCGCCGAGCGCGGCGCCGAGCCGGCTGGTGAGCCGGGCGGCGAGCAGCGAGTGCCCGCCCAGGGCGAAGAAGTCGTCCTCCGCCGACACCGGCCCCGGTGCGGCCAGCAGCTCCGCGAACAGCCCGCAGACGATCTCCTCCAGCGGGGTGCGGGCGGCCCGGCCGGGCCCGCCGGCCGCCGCCGGCGCCGGGAGGGCGCGGGTGTCGAGCTTGCCGTTCGCGGTGAGCGGCAGCCGGTCCAGGACGACCACGTGCGCCGGGACCATGTGCTGGGGCAGCAGGGCCCGCAGCCGCTCCCGGACGGCCGTCCCGTCCTCCTCGGTGACGGCGTACGCGACGAGCTGCCGGTCGCCCGGCCCGGCCTCGCGGGCCGTGACGGCCGCCTGCTGGACTCCGGGCAGGGAGAGCAGGACGCCTTCGATCTCGCCGGGTTCGACGCGGAAGCCGCGGATTTTGATCTGGGTGTCGGTGCGTCCGGTGTAGTGGAGGGTGCCGTGGGTGTCCCAGTGGGCTTGGTCGCCGGTGCGGTAGAGGCGGGTGCCGGGGGGTCCGTAGGGGTGGGGGACGAAGCGTTCCGCGGTGAGTGCGGGCCGGTCGAGGTAGCCGTGGGCGATGCCGTCGCCGGTGAGGTAGAGCTCGCCGGTCACACCGGGCGGCACGGGGCGGAGCCGTGCGTCGAGGACGTACGCGTACTTGTGCGCCACCGGGCCGCCGATGGACACCGCCGAGGTGTGCTGCTCCTCGGGCGGCACGCGGTAGGTGGTGGTGAAGCCCATGGATTCGGCGGGGCCGTAGCCGTTGGTGATGGTGAGGTGGGGGTGGTGTTGCTGGAGGAGGCGGATGTGGTGGGGGGAGGCGGGTTCGCCTCCGGTGTAGGCGATGCGGGTGGTGGTGAAGGTGTCCGGGGCTTCGTCGGTGAGGTGGTTGAAGAGGCTGGAGGAGAGCTGGAGCATCGTCACGCCGTGGTGCCGGGCGAGTTCGGTGATCAGTGAGGGTTCGGGGCGCTGTCCGGGCTGGAGGACGGTGGTGCCGCCGTGGAGGAGGGCGCCCCAGAACTCCAGGGAGAAGGCGTCCCACGAGACGGGGGAGCACTGGAGGAAGACCTCGCCGGGTCCGAAGGTGGCGTAGGTCTGGCCGGTGACGGTCGAGACGAGGTTGCGGTGGCTGGAGAGGATGCCCTTGGGCCGTCCCGTGGACCCCGACGTGAACATCACGCACGCCGTGTCGTCATCCGTGACCGCCACCCCCGGATCCGTCGCCGGCTGGCCCGCCACCACCTCCCGCTCCCGGTCGACGCACACCACGCCCCAGTCCCCGCGCACCCGGTCCTCGTACCGTTCGTCCGTCACGAGCAGCGCGATCCGGGCGTCGTGGGCGGTCGAGGCGAGCCGGTCGTCGGGGAACTCGGGGTCGAGCAGCGCGTACCCGGCGCCCGCCTTGACCACCGCCAGGACGGCGACGGCGAACTCGATCCCGCGGTCCAGGAGTACGCCGGCCAGGTCACCCCGGCCCAGGCCCTGGGCCCGCAGGTGGTGGGCCAGCCGGTTCGCACGGGCGTTCAGCTCCCCGTACGGCACCACCAGGCCCTCGTACACCAGCGCGGCAGCCTCGGGGCGCAGCCGGGCCTGCCGCTCGAACAGCCCGCCCAGCGTCCCGTACTCCTCCGGCGCGGCGTCCCGGTCCGGCCGCCCGCTCCACTCCTCCAGCACCAGCCGACGTTCGGCCTCGTCCAGCAACTCCACTTCCTGGAGCGGCAGCTCTTCCGCACCCTCGGCCAGTACGGTGTCGAAGAACCGGAGCAGCCGGTCCTGGTGCGCGGCGACCGCGTCCAGGTCGCACACGTCCGGCGCGGCGTCGAAGTCGATCCGCATGCCCGCCTCGGGACCCAGGTCGTAGATGCCGACCGCCAGGTCCTCCACCGGGCCGTTGCTCAGATTGCACTGCACCGTCGGGTGCCCGCCCAGGGTCATCCCCGGCGTGAACGCCATGATGTTGACCAGCGGGGTCGCCGTCCGCCGGCCGGCACCGTCCTCCCCGAGGGCCGCGACGGTCTCCTCGTACCGGGTGCGCTGCCGCTTCAGCCCGCCGCGCACCTCGCCGACCACCGTGCCCAGCAGCCCGGCGAGGGTCTCCCCGGGGCGTACGGCCAGCCGCAGCGGGATCACGTTCGAGCACATCCCCGGCGTGCGGCGGGCCAGTTCGGTGGTCCGGCCGGTCACCGGCAGGCCCAGCAGCAGCTCGCCCGCCCCGCTCACCCGGTGCAGGTACCCCGCGATCAGCGTGATCACCAGCATCGACCAGGGCGCCCGCCGGTCCCGGGCGGCCGCCCGCAGCCGGTCCGCCTCCGCCGCCGGGAGCGCCACGCTCCGGCGCACGAACGGCAGCCCGGCACGCTCCCCGGCCCCGGTCCCGGTCCCGGTCCCGGTCCCGGCCGCCGCGGCCGCCGTACGGCCCTCGGCGAGCCGGGGGGTCTCCGGCGGGTCCGCCAGCCGCCCGGCCCAGTGGGCCAGGTCCTCGGCCGCCGCCTCCGACCCCCGGTACGCGGCGTCCTCCGCCAGCAGCTCCGCGAGGCTCCCGAACGGGCCCGGACCCCACGGCTCGCCGGCCAGCGCGCCGTCGTACAGCTCCTGGAGGCGCGCGTCGAGCAGCGCCACACCCATCCCGTCGATCACCAGGTGGTGGTAGCTCTTATAGAAGAGGAAACGGTCCTCCGCCACCTTGACCAGCGCGTGCCGGCACAACGGCCCCCGCGCCAGGTCGAACGGCGTGTTGACGGCCGCCACGCACCAGGCGTGGGCCGCCCCCGCCGGGTCCTCGGCTCCGGTCAGGTCCAGGAACTCCAGCTCCGAGCCGTCCGGTCCGGCGGCCACCAGCTGCCGGGGCCCGTCCTCGCCGGACTCCACGCCCCGGGTGCGCAGGGCGTCCGACTCGCGCACCAGCTGCTCCCAGCAGCGGGCGAACAGCGCGGTGTCGACCGGCCCGTGGATCTCCCGGTACTCGGCGATGTTGTAGCGGCAGCCGCTCGGGTCCAGCTCGTGGGCCATCCAGATGTCGCGCTGCGCGGCCGACAGGGGCAGCCGTGCGGCGGTCGGCTCAGACGCCATGGGGGCTCCTCGTTCACGGTGGGTGGTCGGTGCGGTTGCCGCACGGCCGTCCGCCGTCCCCACGGCGGGGACGTTCGGGCCGGGCGAAGTCATCTCACCCCGACGGCGTTGTCCGGAGCGGCAGTTGGGACGGCACTCCGCCAGCAGCTCGGGGGCGGTGGTGCCCCCCGGCCGCCGCTCAGGCGGGCACTCCGGCCGCCGCCGCGGGCAGGGTGCCGGGGGCGGCGTCCGGGTGGAAGGCGCGGACCAGGTGCGGCACCCGGAACACGGAGCGGCCGGTCTCGTGGGTGGACCGCAGCGCCCCGCAGACCAGCAGGTCCCGCACCATCCGGCCGCAGTCCGCCAGGCCCGCCCCGGTGAGCCGCACGATGTCCGGCAGCCCGAAGTCCCCCTCGGGCACGGCGCGCAGGGCCGCCAGCAGCGAGCGGTGGCCGGCCGGCAGCCGCAGCAGCCGGCGGTGCAGGGCGTCCCGGAAGCGGCGCCCCCCGTCACCGCCCGCGAGGTGGTCGAGGAACGGCGCGGGATCCCCCTCCAGGCAGTCCCGCAGCGTGCGCAGGTCGCAGACGGCCAGCCAGGAGGCGGCCGCCCCCAGCGCCATCGGGTGCCCGTCCAGCCGGCGGCACACCTCGGCGGCCAGCAGCAGGTCCTCGCCGGCGGCGTCGAACTCCGGCCGTACGCGCCGCACGTGACCCAGGAAGACCCGCACCGCGGCGGCCGCCGCGACCGCCTCCCCGGCGGCGTCCGGCGCCGGCACCTCCAGCGGTCCCAGGACGAAGGTCCGCTCGCCCGGCACCTCCCACGGCTGCTCCGCGGTGACCAGCAGCCGCAGCCCCGGGCACTCGCGCAGCAGCCGGGTCAGCCGGTCGAAGCGCGGCCCGTGCTCGGGGGCCCCGTCGAGGACCAGCAGCACCGGCCGGTCACCGACGAGTTCGGCGAGGCCACACACCCCGCCCGACCCGGCCGCCCCGGCACGCTCCCCACCGGCACCCCGGTCCGGGCCGCCGGCACCCCCGTCCGGGCCGCCGACCCCGCCGTACGGGACAGCCCGCCCGGCCGCACCGCCGGCCCCCGCCCCGCCCGCCGGTCCGAACAGCGCCTCCGCGCAGTCGCCCAGCAGGGCGGCCAGCTCCGGCCCCGTCGGGTCGAGGTAGTCCCGTACCGCGCCGGGGAACGCGTACCAGAGCACCGGGACGCCCGCACCGTGCAGCCGCTCCGCGACCTCCAGCGCCAGCCGGGTCTTGCCCGCGCCGCTCAGCCCCACCAGGTTCACCAGCCGCTCGGCCGCCGACCCCAGCTCCCGGACCAGCACCTCGGTCTCCGCCTCCCGGCCCACCAGCGGGTGCAGGGCGGTCGGCGGCGCCGCCGGCTCCGCGTCGAACCCCGACTTCACCGCCCCCCAGCCGCCCCGGCCCTGCTGCGCCGCCCCCTCCAGAGCGGCCCGCGCCCGCGGCCCCAGCCGCAGCGCGTCGGCGATCAGCCGGACGGTGTCCGTTCTGGGCCTTCTCGCCTTGCCCTGCTCCAGGTCGCGGATGGCCCGCACGCTGATGGTGGACAGATCGGCCAGCTCCCGCTGGGTCAGCCCGATCCGCAGCCGGTGCCGGCGGATCAGCGCGCCCAGCTGCGAGGTCTCCTGCCGGTCGGACCCCTGCGGGGAAACCCCCTGGTGGGAGGCGTCCCGCTCCGGGGCGACAGGGCCGGTGATGGTCATCTCGTACTCCCCACGTCGTCGTGGGTTCCCATCGTCGGCAGCGCGCTATCCGCCAGGCATCACCGCACACACCGCCCCGCCGCCGGCCCCTATCGCCCGGCCGCCGGGCCGCTATCACGGACGGCCGGCCGCTATCACGCCGCGCCCCGCGCCCCCGCCGGCCGGGACCGGTGATAGCGCCGCGATAGGCGCGCGGACGGTGCGGGGATTCCGGCTCTTCCTAACGTGGTGCCCACAAGGAACGAGGAGCCCGGAAGGGCCCCTCACCAGGGCAGACGCCCACGACGAAGGGAAGCTGAAGATGAACCTCGCCAAGGCCCTCCGCGCCGCCGTCGTCACCGTCGTCATCGCCGGCGCCGCCGCGCTCGGCGCCCAGGCCGCGCAGGCCGACGGCGCGGAGGCCGGCACCGGCCCGGCCCCCGCCCAGACCCAGGTCCAGCCGACCCCCACCGCCACCAACGACAACAACCCCTGGGACTGACCCCTTCAGCCCGCCGCCTCCAGCAGCAGCTCCGCCTCGCGCAGTTCACGTGCCATGCTCCGGTCCCGGAAGGCCTGCGCCGCGGACTCCAGCAGATCCCGCGACCGGGAACGCTCCCCGGTCCGCCCCAGCAGCCGGGCGAGGTCCAGCCGGACCAGCGCCGCACCCGCATGGTCCATGATCTGCTCCCGCACCTCCAGGGACCGGTCGAGGAAATCCCGGGCCTGGCCGACCCGGCCCATCGCCGCGAGGGCCTGGCCGAGATCCCGCAGCAGATGCCCCTCGCCGATCACGTCGCCGCTCTTCCGGCACAGCTCCAGCACCTCGGTGAGGGTCCGCACCGCCTGCTCGTGCTCCCCCTGGCTCAGCATCAGCTGGCCCACCCGCCGCAGCGTCCGGGCGAGACCGCCCGTGTAGCCGACGGAACGGTAGATGGCCAGCGCCTCGTCCAGCTGGCCCTGCGCGGTCATCGTCCCGCCCCGCCGCATGAAGACGTGCGCGCTCTGGGTCAGCACGATCGCCCGCCCCACCACGTCGCCCGCCAGGTCGAAGTCCTTCAGCGCCCGGTCGTACAGCGTCAGCGCCCGCTCGTCGTTGCCGCGCATCCGCTCCAGCAGCGCCAGGTCCCGCCGGCACAGGCCCAGCCCGCCCGGCTCGTCGAGCTCCAGGAACAGGCCGAGCGCGGACTCCAGCGAGGCCCTCGAATCCTCGTACTGGCTGCGGCTGAGGTACAGCGAGCCCAGCGAGCTGAGCAGCGCCGCCGTCCCCCGCTTGTTCCCGGCCAGGCGTACGGCGTCCAGCGCCAGCCGGTGCGTGCGCTCCCAGTGGTCGTGGTAGCCGCGCACCTCGAAGAGCGTGACCAGGGTGGTGGCCAGGTCCCAGCACAGCTCGTCCATCCGCTCGGCCGCCGCGTGCTCCACGACCTGGCAGAGGTTGGCCTGCTCGCTGTCCAGCCACTCCAGCGGGTCCACCAGCAGCTCGTCCACGACCGGCTCCGGCGGCCGCCAGCGCGGCGCCGCGCCGTGCAGCACGGTGTAGTCCCCGCCGTAGATCCGCCGGTGCGCGGTCTCCGCCAGCGCCAGCCAGCCGCCGAACATCCGCTCCAGCGCCTGCCGTTGTACCGCCGGCTCGTCGTGGGCGGCCAGCTGCTCGCGCGCGAACACCCGGATGATCTCGTGGAAGCGGTAGCGGAACCCGCCGGTGCTCTCCACCCCCACCACGTCCAGCATCTGCACGTCGACCAGCGGCTCCAGCAGGTCCGAGGGGAACGGCCGGTCGTCGTCCAGCAGCGCCCCCGCCAGCCAGCCCGGCAGCGTCGGCCCCTGCGCCAGGCTCAGCAGCCGCAGCAGCCTGCGGTCTGCCGGCCCGAGCCCGTCGTGCGTCAGGGACAGGCTGGCCCGCATCGTCATCTCGCCGTGCGTCAGCTCGTCCAGCCGGTGCCGCTCGTTGGCGAGCCGGTGCACCATCGACGCCAGGGACCAGTGCGGACGCGCCGCCAGCCGGGCGGCCACGATGCGCAGCGCCAGCGGCAGCCCGCCGACCGTACGGATCAGCGCCTCGGCGGCGACCCCCTCGCGCTCCACCCGGTCCGCGCCGATCACCCGGACCAGCAGCTCCAGCGCCCGCCGGGTGTCCAGCACGTCCAGCTCCACCCGGTGCGCCCCGGGCAGCCCGGTCAGCCGCACCCGGCTGGTCACCAGCACCGCGCAGGAGCTGGTGCCCGGCAGCAGCGGCCGCACCTGGGACTCGGCGGCCGCGTCGTCGAGCACCACCAGCACCCGCCGGGAGGCCAGCAGCGTCCGGTACATCTCGGCCCGCTCGTCCAGCGTCTCCGGGATCACCGGGCCGGGGATGCCGAGCGCGCGCAGGAAGCGGCCCAGCACCTCCGCCGGGGTGGCGGGCGTGCCGGTGCCGCGCAGGTCGCAGTACAGCTGCCCGTCGGGGAAGTGCGTGTCGCTCAGCCGGTGCGCGACGTGCGTGGCCAGCGTGGACTTGCCGGTGCCGGGCTTGCCGACGATCACGGCCACCCCGACGGCGCGCCGCGATCCGTCGCCCAGCAGCGCCTGCTCGATGGTGCGGATCTGCTCCTCGTCGCCGACGAAGTCGCCGGTGTCGGCCGGGAGCTGCCGCGGCACCTCGGCCGGCCGGGGCGCCGCCGCCGCGGGCTCCGGCTCGCCGCCGTCCGCCGCCGCGCCGGGACCGGCCGGTCCGGTGACGGCGGGTACGGGCGCCCCGGCCGCCGGCACCTCGGGCGCCGGGCTCCCGGCGCCGGGCGCGGGGGAGCCCGTACCGGGCTGGGCCGGCGGTCCGCCGCGGCGCAGCGCGGAGTCGCCGGAGAGGATCGCCGACTCCAGGGCCCGCAGCTCCTCGCCGGGCTCCAGCCCCAGCTCCTCCACCAGCAGTTCGCGGCCCACCCGGTAGGCCTCCAGGGCCTCGGCCTGCCGCCCCGAGCGGTAGAGGGCCAGCATCAGCTGGCCGCGCAGCCGCTCGCGCAGGGGGTGTTCGTGGACCAGCAGCTGGAGTTCGCCGACCAGTTCGTGGTGCCGGCCCAGGTCCAGCTCCAGCCGGATCCGGGCCTCCAGGGCGGTCAGCCGTTCCTCGTCGAGCTGGAGCGCCTTGCTGCGCAGGGTGTCGCTGGTGAGTCCGCCCAGGCAGGAGCCGAGCCACAACTCTCCCGCGACGCGCAGGCGTTCCGCGGCGTGGGCGGCCCGGCCCTCCTTCTCCATGAGCCGGGCCTCGGCCACGGCGCGCGCGAACACGGCGGCGTCGACGCTGTCGTCGGCGGCGCGGAGCACGTAACCGGGCGGCCGGGTGGTGATGGCCGCGTCGATGCCGGCGCTTGTGAAGAGTTTGCGAAGCCGGGACACACAGATCTGGACCTGGGTGCGGGCGGTGTCCGGCGGGTCGTCGTCCCAGATGAGGTCGACCAGGTAGTCGGTGCTGACGACGCGGTTGGCCTCCAGCAGCAGCGCGGCCAGGATCGTCTCCTGCCGCCCCGGAGGGACGCGTACGGGCCCGGTCGAGCCGCTGACCTGTAACGGACCGAGGATCCGGAACACCGGGGGTTCCGGGACAGGGCGCACCCCGCCGGCAGGTTCGGTCATGCGTCTCCCAGCTCGGGGCACGGCGGAGTGGCGGTCGAGGACGGCTCGAAAAGCAGTCTTACGGAACAGGTGTGCGCTTGTCCATGGTGTGGATATTCCGTGGTGGTGATAGGACGGCGATAGTCCGCAGTTGTGCCTCCGGCGCAGAGTGTCCAGGGCTGGAGGAGAGGACACGAAATGAACAGTCAGCAGACCGGGCAGCGTTCGCCGAGCCGCCTCGTCACCGCCGCGGGCGTCGACCACGTACGGCTTTCCTACCACTACCTGGACAGCGGGGACCTGGACGGTTACGGGTCGCTGCTGCACGAGCAGGTGGAGCTGGACCGCCCCGACGCGCCGTCCGGACACGGGCGCGCCGAGGTGGTCCGGCTGCACCGCGACGGGCTCGTGCCGGCCGCGCGCCACCTCATCCACCGGATCGTCGCCGAGGGCGACCGCGTGGTGGCCATGGGGAGCACCGGACGGTCCGAGTTCGTCGACGTGTTCACGCTGTCCGCGGAGGGCATGCTCCGCGGCTGTCGCCGCTACTACTTCGCGCCGCCCGCGGCCTGACCCGTCCAGCCGGCCGGAACGCGGCCGAGGCGGACGCGCTGCGGGTGGTCGCCCACCGGGACCGAGACGGTCTTCCGGCCGGTCGCGAAGTCGATGGCGGTGACCCGGTCGGCGCCGCTCTCGGAGATCACGCAGGCCTTGCCGTCGCCGCTCACCGTCGCCCAGTACGGCTTCGACGCCGGCACCAGCGGCCCCTCCTGGAGGGTGGCCCGGTCGAGGACGGTGGCGTAGTCGTCCATCGTCCCGGCCACGCACAGCTTCTCGCCCGCCGGGTCCACGGACATCCCGTGGTGGCGGGAGTCGTTCACCCAGGTGGTGCGGTCCTCGCTGGTGGCGGGGTTCTTCGGCAGGGTCTTGGAGCGGGTGATCCGGTCGGCGGCCACGTCGTACTCCAGCAGGCCGTTGAAGAAGGACACCTGGAAGTACAGCTTCGAGCCGTCGGGGGTGAACGCCACCGGGCGGACCGCGTCGGACAGGTCCGAGCGGCCGAAGGCGTCCAGCCGGGACCGCATGTCGATCACCCGGACCGTGGCGAAGGTCCGGGCGTCCACCACGGTGATCTTCCGGTCGCCCTTCGTCCAGTCCAGCCAGGGCGCGTCGAGTGCGCTGGTGACGTCGCCGATGGACATGTTCCACAGGTACCGGCCGCCGTCGGTGAAGACGTTCTCGTGGGGCTTGTCGCCGGTGGCGAAGGAGCCGACCTGCCGGCCGGTGGTGATGTCCAGGACGTGCACCGTGTTCGCCGTCGACGCCGACACCGCGACCCGGGTGCCGTCGGGCGACACCGCCATGTGGTCGGCCCGGTAACCGGAGACCGCGAAGCGCCAGTTGACCCTGCCGGTGGCCAGGTCCAGGGACACCACGTCCGCGAAGCTGGGCCGGGACACGACGAGCGCGGTGCCGTCGGGGGTGGCGTACATGTCGTCCACGAACTGGTCGTGGCCCTCGCCGGCGGTGTTGCGGACGCCGAGGAAGTACGCGAGCTTCACCGGGTTGAGGTAGATCTCCCGGAGCCGCTCCTCCTTGTCGGGTATGACGTTGACCCGGCCGATCCTGGCCAGGTCGCCGGAGGACGCCAGCACGTCGGCGGTGCCCTCCCAGTTGTTCCCGACGAACAGCACCTCGCGCAGGCCGGAGCCGGCTCCGGCGGCTTCCGCCGGGTACGCGGGGGAGGGCGCGGCGAGGGTCAGCGCGGCCACCAGGGCCGCGGTCGCCAGCCCGGCTCGGCGGCCTGAACGGACGTACGGGGAGCGGGAGTTGTGGTGCGTACGGCTACTCACGAGCGACTCCTGACGCGGCGGGTGGCGGATGACCTGGCGGTAAGGTACTGACCCGTCAGTAGTCTTGCCAGACACCTCACGCGATCGTTCCCGGCCCGCTCCACCGGGTACGTTGACCGCGTCCCCCTCCGGCAGTGACCCCTCGCGGCCGCCCCGCGGGCGGGAACGTCCGGAACCCGGCGTCTTCCACCCGTGTCGGTGTTGGGCTGATCGGGTGAAACACGAGAGGATGGGCGGATGCACATGAATGGCGGGGCCGAGGTGGTCCGGTGAGCAGGTACGACGTCACCGACGAACAGTGGGAGGGGCTCGCCCAGGTCGTCCCCCTGCGCAGCCGCAACGAATGGCCGTCGCGGGTCGACCACCGCACCATCCCCGGCGACCACGCCGCGCGGCAGCGGCGGTTCGTCGTCCTGCGCGTGCAGGTCTTCGCCGACGCCCGCGAGGTGGCCGAGTACCTGATCGCGCAGATCCCCGTGCTCCTCGACCTCACGGGAGCCGACACCGAGGTCGCCAAGCGCATCCTCGACTTCAGCAGCGGCGTGGTCTTCGGCCTCGGCAGCGGCATGCACCGGGTCGACCGGAACGTCTTCCTCCTCGCCCCCGTGGGCACCGAGGTCGAGGGCATCGCCGCCGCCATCCCCCAAACGTAGGAAGGCCCCACGACGGAACGGTTCGCCCCGGGACGGGGTGCGTAGCGTCCGGCGCATGCACGCCACCCCCGCACACGCCACTCCCGCGCACTCCCGCCCCGCGGTCGCCGAACTCCGCCTCTCCGCCTACCGCTCCCACCGCGGCGCGGCCTACCCCCTCGGCCCCGTCACCCTCTTCGCCGGCCCCAGCGGCAGCGGCAAGTCCACCGCCCTGGAGGCCCACGCCCGCCTGGCGCACCTCGCCTCGGGCCGGTCCGTCGCCGAGGTCTTCCCCGACCCCGTCTCCTGCGTGCCCGAAGGCGCCGCCCCCGACGCCCAGGGCCGCCGCGGCTTCCGCATCGGCTGCACCGTCGACGGCCCGGCCG
Organism: Streptomyces sp. NPDC101132; assembly: GCF_044759225.1. Classification (NCBI taxonomy): domain Bacteria; kingdom Bacillati; phylum Actinomycetota; class Actinomycetes; order Kitasatosporales; family Streptomycetaceae; genus Streptomyces; species Streptomyces sp. NPDC101132. Next base: position 216,788 of record NZ_JBIVYX010000007.1, on the reverse strand, counting down.
GCCCCGCCCGCCTCGACCTCGCCGTCCAGGCGGAACCCGAACTCCGCATCGTCGGCGAACGCCTCACCGCCGACGGCCGGATCCTCCTCACCACCGCCTTACGCGACCCCGGCCGCCGCACCGTCCAGGCCGCCTGGCTCACCGGCGGCACCGCCGGCGTCACCCGCGCAACCCCTCCCCGACGACCGGCTCGGCACCGCCCTGCTGCCCCTGCGCGTGGCCGGCAGCACCGAAGGCCAGCGCCGCGTCCTCGCCGCCGCGGAACAGGTCGTCGTCGCCCTCCGCTCCGTCTTCGCCTGCGACCCCCGCCCCGACCGCATGCGCGCCCCCGTCACCGCCGCCGGCGGCCGCCTCCACGGCGACTGCGCCAACCTCGCCGACGTCCTGCACCGCACCCGCGGCGAATGCGCCACCCGGCACGCCGCACTCGTCCGCGCCGCCCGCACCGGATGCGCCGGCCCCGTCGCCGACCTCGCCGCCCGCGCCCTCTCCGACGGCCGCACCGTCGCCGAACTCCACCGCGGTCCCGGCGCCGCCACCCCCCTCGGCCGCCTCGGCCAGGGCGAACTCCGCTTCCTCGGCCTCGCACTCGTGCTGCTCACCGGCCCCGGCGTGCTCGCCATGGACCCCGCCGCCGAACTCCTCCCCGCCCAGCAGGCCCTCACCGTCCTCGCCGACGGCCTGGACCGCTCCCTCGACACCCGCCAGACCGCCGAACTCCTCCGCCTGGCCCTCCTCTCCTGCGCCCGCGGCCACCTCCGGCTGACCGGCACCGTGGGCGACGGCGCGGCCGGGGCCGCCCGCCGGGTCCCCGGCGTGTCGGTGGTAGACCTGACCCCGTGACAGACGCAGCCGACCGGCCCGCCCCGCCGTCCCTCGACGAGCTGAGCCGCCGCCTCAAGGAGTTCGCCCGGTCCCGCGACTGGGAGCCCTACCACACGCCCAAGAACCTGGCCGTGGCGCTCAGTGTCGAGGCCTCCGAACTCGTCGAGATCTTCCAGTGGCTGACGCCCGAGCAGTCCGCCCGCGTCATGGAGGACCCGGACCGCGCCCACCGCGTCGCCGACGAGGTCGCCGACGTCCTCGCCTACCTCCTGCAGTTCTGCGAGGTGCTCGGCGTCGACCCGCTGGCCGCCCTCGACGCCAAGATCGACCGGAACGAGACCCGCTTCCCCAAACCCGGGCAGAACCGCCCCGAGCACACCTGACACGCCCCCGCGACACCCCATCGTCACTCTTCGGAGTGATGGACTTGTCCGCAACCGCGAGAGTGTCCACAGATTTCCGAATACCCCTGGCTTTACGGGTCCATTGCCCTCACGCTGGGTAGTGGCTAGACAGCAAGATGTCGTACGGACGGGGGACGGCATATGGATGCGGTACGGCTCATCGCGGCCGGCCGTCACGCTCTGGCAAGGAGCCGGACGGCGGGGGACACCATGGCGGAGGCACTGCAGGCGCAGGCACTCGCCCAGGAGATAGGAAGCTGGCTCGCGGTCAACGGACCGCCCGAACTCAGAACGGAGGCCCGGGGCCTCGGCGACGCGGGACGCAAGGGCCGCGCGACGATCGAACGCCGCGCCCCCGGACCGGAACCCGGAGGCGACACCGGCCCGCTCCGGGCCGACCAGCTCTCCGGCATGGAAGACCTCCGGCAGGTCTTCCTCGGACTCATAGCCCTGCTCGACGACACGGTCAGGGCCCTCACCACGGTCGCCTGCGCACCGGAGAACGACCACCTGTACTGGCACATCGTCGAGACCATCGACACGCTCGACCACTCCTGCGACCGGGTCCGCGTGCTGCTGCGCCGCCACGCAGCCCGGCGCGGCAGCGCCTCGCCCACGGCGGGCCGGGGCCGCTGAGCGCGGCGGGCGGTGCAGCAGCCGGGGCCGGACGGTGACGGGTGCGGCCGGACGGGCGGTCTCCGCCCGGAAGTCCCGTCGCCGAACCGGCCGCCGCGCGGCCGATGAGTTTTCGTGGCCCGGGGAGTCCACCCCCTGTCACCGACACTCAGGAGGCACCCGTGACCCAGCTGCTCCGCGTCCAGAACTTCTCCGTCTCCAGCGACGGGATCGCCGCCGGCGAGGACCAGACCCTCGACCGGCCCTTCGGCCACGTCGACCCCGGCGCCCTCTTCGCCTGGGCCGGCGCCACGGCCAGCTGGCCGATGCGCACCACCCCGGACGGCAGCCGCGGCCTGGACGACTACTTCATCCGGGACTTCGGGCACAACATCGGCGCCGAGATCATGGGCCGCAACAAGTTCGGCCCCCAGCGCGGCCCGTGGCGCGACCACGACTGGCAGGGCTGGTGGGGGGACGAGCCGCCGTTCCACACCCCGGTGTTCGTGATGACCCACCACACCCGGCCCTCGTTCACCCTCTCCGACACCACGTTCCACTTCGTCGACGCCGACCCGGCCACCGTCCTCGCACAGGCACGGGAGGCCGCGCAGGGCAAGGACGTCCGCCTCGGCGGCGGGGCGACCACCATCCGGGAGTTCCTCGACGCCGGCCTCGTCGACACCCTCCACGTGGCGGTCTCGCCGGTGAAGCTCGGGACCGGGGTCCGGATCTGGGAGTCCCCCGAGGAACTGCTCGACCGCTTCCACCACGAGGCCGTCCCCAGCCCGAGCGGCGTCGTGCACCACCTGTTCTGGCGCAAGTGACCCGGACCGCCCGCACCCGGACCCGCCGCACCCGGACCCGCCGCACCCGGCACGGCCGGTGCCGGGTCCGGGCGGTCCGGGCCCGGGCCGTCTCAGAAGGGACGCGGTGCCGGACGGTCGGCGTGGGGCGCGCGGTCCACCGGGACGGCGTCCGTCCGGGGGCGCTCCGCGGACGTCTGGAGGTCCGCGTCGAGCTGCGAGAGGTCGGCGTTCAGAGCGGCCATCAGCTCCTCCATCTGCTGGAGCAGGCCCTTCGGGGCCCCGCCCTGCGCCGGCACGGTCTGCTCCTGCCCGGCCTGTCCGGTGTGCTCGGGCACGTGATCCTGGGACATGGCGGCCTCCTCGGCCCGGGCCCCTCCCCACGGGGAAGGGGGCGGTGGACGCACCGGGCGAACGCCCCGGCGCGCGGGCCGGGCGGTCCGGCTCCGACCCGGCCAACGATCTCCCCGACCCCCGGTCACTGGCGAGGACGGGCACGAATTCCCAGGTTGACGCAGATTCACCCGGCCGGGGTGACCGGGCGGCAGGATGGGCCCATGGATCTCCGCATCTTCACCGAGCCCCAGCAGGGCGCCGACTACGACACCCTCCTCCGCGTCGCCCGCGCCACCGAGGACCTGGGCTTCGACGCCTTCTTCCGCTCCGACCACTACCTGCGCATGGGCCCCGAACTGCCCCTCCCCGAGGGCGCCGAACCGCCCGGCATGCCCGGCCCCACCGACGCCTGGATCACCCTCGCCGGACTCGCCCGCGAGACCCGCCGCATCCGCCTCGGCACCCTGATGACCGCCGGCACCTTCCGCCTCCCCGGCGTCCTCGCCATCCAGGTCGCCCAGGTCGACCAGATGTCCGGCGGCCGCGTCGAATTCGGCCTGGGCGCCGGCTGGTTCGCCCGCGAACACCAGGCCTACGGCATCCCCTTCCCCGAAGAGCGGTTCGCCCGCCTCGAAGAGCAGCTCGCCATCGTCACCGGCCTCTGGGACACCAAGCCCGGCGACACCTTCACCTTCGAGGGCACCCACTACCGCCTCACCGACTCCCCGGCCCTGCCCAAGCCCGCGCAGCGCAAGGTGCCCGTCCTCATCGGCGGCCACGGAGCCGTCCGCACCCCCCGCCTCGCCGCCCGCTACGCCGACGAGTTCAACATCCCCTTCGCCTCCCTCGCCGACACCGAGCGCCAGTTCGGCCGGGTCCGCGCCGCCGCCGAGGCGGCCGGCCGCGCCCCCGGCGACCTCGTCTACTCCAACGCCCTCGTCGTGTGCGTGGGCGCCGACGACGCCGAAGTCGCCCGCCGCGCCGCCGCCATCGGGCGCGACGTCGACGAACTCAAGGCCAACGGCCTGGCCGGAACCCCCGCCGAGGTGGTCGAGAAGATCGGCGCCTACCAGGCCGCCGGCTCCCAGCGGATCTACCTCCAGGTCCTCGACCTGCACGACCTGGACCACCTGGAGCTGATCTCCGCCCGCGTCATGCCCCAGCTCGGCTGATGGCCCGCGCCACCACGCCCCTCGCCGCGGAACTGGCCCGCCGGCCGGTCCTCCTCGACGGGGGTCTCAGCAACCAGCTCGCCGACCAGGGCTGCGACCTCTCCGGCGAACTGTGGTCCGCCCGCGTCCTCGACGAGGCACCCGACCAGATCGAAGCCGCCCACACCGCCTACGTCCGGGCCGGCGCGGAAGTCCTCATCACCGCCTCCTACCAGGTCTCCCACGAGGGCTTCGGCCGCCACGGCCACACCCCCGCCCAGGTCGACCGCCTGCTCCGGCGCAGCGTGGAGCTGGCCGACCGGGCCGCCCGCACGGCACCGCCCGGACACCCGGTGTGGGTGGCGGCCTCCGTCGGCCCGTACGGGGCGGTCCTCGCCGACGGCTCCGAGTACCGCGGCCGGTACGGACTCACCGTGGCCGAGCTCGCCGCCTTCCACCGCCCCCGCGTGACCGCCCTGCTGGCCGCCCGGCCGGACGTACTGGCCCTGGAGACCGTGCCCGACACGGACGAGGCCGAGGCGCTGCTCCGCGTCCTCGCCGGCTCCGGCACGCCCGCCTGGCTCTCGTACACCGTCCATGGGGACCGCACCCGCGCCGGCCAGCCCCTCGCCGAGGCCTTCGCCCTGGCCGCCGAGGCACCCGAGGTCATCGCCGTGGGCGTCAACTGCTGCGACCCCCAGGACGTGGAGGGCGCCGTACGGCTGGCCGCCGCCTGCGGGAAACCCGTCGTCGCCTACCCCAACGACGGATCCGTCTGGGACGCCGCCACCCGGCACTGGCACGCCCCCGAGACCCCGGCACCCTGGCCGGTGGCCGCCTGGCGGGCCGCCGGCGCCCGCCTGATCGGCGGCTGCTGCCGCGTCGGACCCCCCGCCGTCGCCGGCCTCGCGACCGCCCTGACGCCCTGACCCGCGCCCGGGGCCCGCCCGAAAATCCCTGGTGGCGGGCCTCGGCGCGCGCCCATACTCGGACGCGTGTTCCTGACGATCAGTACCACCGGTACCCCCGAGCGCCCCGCGACCGACCTCGGCTTCCTGCTGCACAAGCATCCCGACAAGGCGCAGGCGTTCTCGACGTCGCACGGCACGGCCCACGTCCTCTACCCCGAGGCCACGGCCGAGCGGTGCACCGCCGCGCTGCTGCTCGAAGTGGACCCGGTGGCGCTGGTGCGCCGCGGCCGCGGCAAGGGCCGCGGCGGCGCCCCCGACTCCGCCCTCGCCCAGTACGTCAACGACCGCCCCTACGCGGCCTCCTCCCTGCTCGCCGTGGCCCTCGCCACCGTGTTCTCCAGCGCCCTCAAGGGCCAGTGCCGCAACCGGCCGGAGCTGCCCGGGCAGGCCAGGCCGCTGCGCGTGGAGATCCCCGCCCTGCCCGCCCGCGGCGGCCCCGACCTGGTCCGCCGGCTCTTCGGACCCCTCGGCTGGCACACCGTGACCGCCGACCCCGTCCCCCTGGACGGGCGCTTCCCCGAGTGGGGCGACTCCCGCTACGTACGCCTGGTCCTGGAGGGCGAGCCGACCCTCGCCGACGCCCTCCGCCAGCTGTACGTGCTGCTGCCGGTGCTCGACGACGCCAAGCACTACTGGGTCGCCCCGGACGAGGTCGACAAGCTGCTGCGGGCCGGCGACGGATGGCTCGCCGGCCACCCCGAGCACCGGCTCATCACCAGCCGCTACCTCGCCCGGCGCGGCGGGCTGACCCGGCAGGCCATGGAGCGCCTGGAGCTGGCCCGCCTCGCCGAGGCCGACGACACCGCCGCCGAGGAGCTGGACAACGCCGTCGACGAGGCCGTGGACACCGAGGAGCGGCCCGTGCCGCTCGCCGCCCGGCGCCGCGAGGCCCTGCTCGCGGCCCTGCGCGCGGCCGGCGCCCAGCGCGTCCTCGACCTCGGCTGCGGCCAGGGCCAGCTCGTCCAGGAACTGCTCAAGGACCCCGCGTTCACCACCGTCACCGGCGTCGACGTGTCGATGCGCGCGCTCACCACCGCCGCCCGCCGCCTGCGCCTCGACCGCATGGGCGAGCGGCAGAGCGCCCGCGTCCAGCTGCTCCAGGGCTCCCTGGCGTACACCGACAAGCGGCTCACCGGCTACGACGCGGCCGTCCTCAGCGAGGTCATCGAGCACGTCGACCCGCCCCGGCTGCCCGCCCTGGAGTACGCCGTCTTCGGCGCGGCCCGCCCCCGCACCGTGCTCGTGACCACGCCGAACGTCGAGTACAACGTCCGCTGGGAGTCGCTCCCCGCCGGGCACGTCCGGCACCGCGACCACCGCTTCGAGTGGACCCGCGAGGAGTTCCGCGGCTGGGCCGGCGAGGTCGCGGCCCGGCACGGCTACGAGGTCGCCCACCTGCCCGTCGGCCCCGACGACCCGGAGGTCGGCCCGCCCACCCAGATGGCGGTCTTCACCCGCACCGACACCGACCCCACCGCGCACGGCACGCACCGCGAGCACACCACCCGGGCCACCGACACCGCCGAGAAGGAGGAGAAGGCCGCATGAGCACCGAGCACACCACCGACGCCGCCGAGCGCACCGCCCGCACCCTGCCCGTCCCCGACCTGTCCCTCGTCGTCCTCGTCGGCGCCACCGGATCCGGCAAGTCCACGTTCGCGAGCCGCCACTTCAAGCCCACCGAGGTGCTGTCCTCCGACTTCTGCCGCGGCCTGGTCGCCGACGACGAGAACGACCAGAGCGCCAGCCGCGAGGCCTTCGACGTCCTCCACTACATCGCCGCCAAGCGCCTCGCCGCCGGCCGGCTCACCGTCGTCGACGCCACCAACGTCCAGACCGAGGCCCGCCGGCAGCTCGTCGCGCTCGCCCGCGAACACGACGTCCTGCCCGTCGCCATCGTCCTGGACCTGCCCGAGCAGGTCTGCGCCGCCCGCAACGCCGTCCGCCCCGACCGGGCCGGCATGTCCCCCCACGTCGTCACCCGCCACCGCCGCGAACTGCGCCGCTCCCTGCGCGGCCTGGAACGCGAGGGCTTCCGCAAGGTCCACGTGCTGCGCACCGTCGAGGAGGTCGACGCCGCCCGGGTCGTCCGCGAGCGCCGCTTCAACGACCTGACCCACCTCACCGGCCCCTTCGACATCGTCGGCGACGTCCACGGCTGCTCCGGCGAGCTGGAGACCCTGCTCGCCAAACTCGGCTACCGGGACGGCGTCCACCCCGACGGCCGCACCGCCGTCTTCGTCGGCGACCTCGTCGACCGCGGCCCCGACAGCCCCGGCGTCCTGCGCCGCGTCATGAGCATGGTCAAGTCGGGCAACGCCCTGTGCGTGCCCGGCAACCACGAGAACAAGCTCGGCCGCCACCTCAAGGGCCGCACCGTCCAGCGCACCCACGGACTCGCCGAGACCATCGAGCAGCTGGAGCGCGAGGACGAGTCCTTCGTCGCCGAGGTCCGCGAGTTCATCGACGGACTCGTCAGCCACTACGTCCTCGACGGCGGCCGCCTCGTGGTCTGCCACGCCGGCCTGCCCGAGAAGTACCACGGCCGCACCTCCGGCCGCGTCCGCTCCCACGCCCTCTACGGCGACACCACCGGCGAGACCGACGAGTTCGGCCTGCCCGTCCGCTACCCGTGGGCCGAGGAGTACCGCGGCAAGGCCGCCGTCGTGTACGGACACACCCCGGTCCCGAACACCTCCTGGCTCAACAACACCATCTGCCTCGACACCGGCGCCGTCTTCGGCGGCCGGATGACCGCGCTGCGCTGGCCCGAGCGCGAACTGGTCGACGTACCCGCCGAGAAGGTCTGGTACGAGCCGGCCAAGCCGCTCGCGACCGAGGCGCCCGGCGGCCGCGAGGGCCGCCCGCTGGACCTGGCCGACGTACACGGACGCCGCGTCGTCGAGACCCGCCACCTCGGCAACGTCACGGTGCGCGAGGAGAACGCGGCCGCCGCCCTGGAGGTGATGAGCCGCTTCGCCGTCGACCCCCGGCTGGTCCCGTACCTGCCGCCGACCATGGCGCCCACCGCCACCTCCCGCGAGGGGGCCCGCGGCGGAGCCGCCGACGGCGCCTACCTGGAGCACCCGGCCGAGGCCTTCGCCCAGTACCGGGCCGACGGCGTCACCCGCGTGGTCTGCGAGGAGAAGCACATGGGCTCCCGCGCCGTGGCCCTGGTCTGCCGCGACGCCGACACCGCCCGCGAGCGCTTCGGCGTCACCGGCGTCACCGGCTCCCTGTACACCCGCACCGGACGCCCCTTCTTCGACGACCCGCAGGTCACCGAGACGGTCCTCGACCGGCTGCGCACCGCGGTCTCCGGAGCCGGCCTCTGGGACGAACTGGACACCCCGTGGCTGCTGCTGGACGGCGAGCTGCTGCCCTGGTCGCTGAAGGCCACCGGCCTGCTCCGCGACCAGTACGCCGCCGTCGGCGCCGCCGCCGCGGCCGTCTTCCCGGACGCGCTCGCCGCCCTGGACGCCGCCGCGGCCCGCGGCGTCGACACCGGCGCCCTGACGGCCAGGCAGCGGGAACGGGCCGCCGACGCGGCCGCCTTCACCGACGCCTACCGCCGCTACTGCTGGCCCACCGACGGCCTGGACGGGGTGCGCTTCGCCCCCTTCCAGCTGCTCGCGGCCGAGGGCCGGTCCCTCGCGGACGTGCCGCACGACCGCCAGCTCGGCTGGCTGGACCGGCTCGTGCAGCACGACGCCACCGGGCTGCTGCGCACCACCGGCCGGCTGGTGGTCGACACCGGCGACGAGGACTCCGTCCGCGCGGGCACCGACTGGTGGCTGGAGCTGACCGAGGCCGGCGGGGAGGGCATGGTCGTGAAGCCGCTGGACGCGTGCGTCCGCGACGGCAAGGGCCGGCTGGTGCAGCCCGGCATCAAGGTCCGAGGCCGCGAGTACCTGCGGATCGTCTACGGCCCCGAGTACACCCGCCCGGACAACCTGGAGCGGCTGCGCGAGCGGTTCCTCGGCCACAAGCGGTCCCTGGCGCTGCGCGAGTACGCCCTCGGCCTGGAGGCCCTGGACCGGCTGGCCGGCGGCGAGCCGCTGTGGCGGGTCCACGAGGCCGTGTTCGCCGTGCTGGCCCTGGAGTCGGAGCCCGTCGACCCCCGCCTGTGACGCACCGGGCCCGCCCGCCGGCACCCTGCGGAAACCTCCCGCCGTTACGGCAAACGGGGGAATTTCGCGGGGAATCGGCGGGCGGGCTCGTTCTTCCAGGGAAGCGGAGTGTCCGCGATCCCGGAAAGAACGGAACGCATGATGAACAAGACCGCGCGCGGAAGCCTTGCGGCGCTCATGACGTGTATGGCGACGGCGGCCGCGGTGTCCCCGGCGCTGGCGGCCGAGCACGTCCCGGTCGACGTGCCGCTGGAGGCGCTGGAGGTGCCGCTCGGCATGCAGACCCCGCACCTGGCGACCGGTCTGCCTGTGCCCGTCCCCGGCGTCCCCGAGGGCCCGGTCCACCACACGGGCGAGCTGCTGCCCAACCCGGTGCTGCCCGCGGTCCCGCTGACCGGCGAACTGGCCCCCACCCTCGCCTCCACCCCGGTGCCCGACCTGCTGGGCACCGGCAGGAACGGCGAGGCCAAGCTGTCCGCCCCGGCCTCCGACATGGTCGCCAAGACCCCGGGCGCGGTCGTGGGCGCGCCCGTGCTGCTGCCCGACGGCGACCACTTCGGCCTGCCGGCCCTGACCAAGCCGCAGCTGGGCATCCTCACCCCGGCGCTCCAGGGCGACCCGGGCGCGCTGCTGGGCTTGAGCTGACACCCGCTCGAAAAGCCGCCCGGTCTGCGACCGTGTAGGCATGGGATTCCATGTCGACTCCGAGACCGGGCGGCTCCGCCGCGTCATCCTCCACCGGCCGGACCTGGAGCTGAAGCGGCTCACCCCGAGCAACAAGGACGCGCTCCTCTTCGACGACGTGTTGTGGGTGCGCCGGGCCCGCCAGGAGCACGACGGGTTCGCCGACGTGCTGCGCGACCGGGGCGTCGAGGTCCACCTCTTCGGCGATCTGCTGCGGGAGTCGCTGGAGATCCCGGAGGCGCGCCGGCTGGTGCTGGACCGGGTCTTCGACGAGAAGGAGTTCGGGCCGCTGGCCACGGGCCACCTCAGGGCCGCCTTCGACGAGCTGCCGGCGGCGGAGCTGGTCGAGGCGCTGGTCGGCGGGATGACGAAGCGCGAGTACCTGGAGCGGCACGGCGAGCCCACCTCGGTCCGCTTCCACGCGCTGGAGCTGGACGGCTTCCTCCTCCAGCCGCTGCCGAACCACCTCTTCACGCGCGACACCTCCGCCTGGATCTACGACGGGGTCTCCATCAACGCGATGCGCTGGCCGGCCCGGCAGCGCGAGACCGTCCACTTCGAGGCCATCTACCGCCACCACCCCCTCTTCACCGCCTCCGGCGCCTTCCACTACTGGTCCCAGGGCCAGGCCGACTACCCGTCCACCATCGAGGGCGGCGACGTGCTGGTCATCGGCAACGGCGCGGTGCTGATCGGGATGAGCGAGCGGACCACCCCGCAGGCCGTGGAGATGCTGGCGCGGGGCCTGTTCGCGGCCGGGTCCGCCCGTACGATCGTGGCCCTCGACATGCCGAAGCGGCGGGCGCTCATGCATCTGGACACGGTGATGACGATGGTCGACGGGGACACCTTCACCCAGTACGCGGGGCTCGGCATGCTCCGCTCGTACACGATCCGCCCCGGCGAGGCCGAGAGCGAGCTGCGGGTGACCGACCACCCGCCGGAGCACATGCACCGGGCCATCGCGGAGGCGCTGGGGCTGGACGCGATCCGGGTGCTGACGGCCACGCAGGACGTGCACTCGGCGGAGCGCGAGCAGTGGGACGACGGCTGCAACGTCCTGGCCGTCGAGCCGGGCGTGGTCGTGGCGTACGAGCGGAACGTCACCACCAACACCCACCTGCGCAAGCAGGGCATCGAGGTGATCGAGATCCCGGGCAGCGAGCTGGGCCGGGGCCGGGGCGGCCCGCGGTGCATGAGCTGCCCGGTGGAGCGGGATCCGGTGGGGTAGGCCGGGGACGGCGGACGGTGCGCGATGCACGGTGGCGGGCCCCGGCTGTGGCCCGCGTCACCGCGCACAGACCGTATAGAGATACGGAGGCTCGTATAGACTTCCAATCCTTGTCGTCCCCGTCCCCGTGCGTGACCTAGGAGTGCCCCCATGGCGACCGACCTCGTTGGCCGGAGCTTCCTCAAGGAGCTCGACTTCACCGCCGCCGAGTTCCGCGGCCTGGTCTCCCTGGCCGCCGACCTGAAGGCCGCCAAGCGCGCCGGCGCCGAGATCCAGCACCTCCGGGGCCGCAACATCGCCCTGATCTTCGAGAAGACCTCCACCCGGACCCGCTGCGCCTTCGAGGTCGCCGCCGCCGACCAGGGCGCCCACACCACCTACCTCGACCCCTCCGCCTCCCAGATGGGCCACAAGGAGTCCGTCCGCGACACCGCCCGCGTCCTCGGCCGCATGTTCGACGCCATCCAGTACCGCGGCGACAGCCAGGACGCCGTCGAGGAACTCGCCGCCTTCGCCGGCGTACCCGTCTACAACGGCCTCACCGACGACTGGCACCCCACCCAGATGCTCGCCGACGTGCTCACCATGACCGAGCACTGCGCCAAGCCCCTGGAGGCCACGAGCTTCGCCTACCTGGGCGACGCCCGCTTCAACATGGGCAACTCCTACCTCGTCACCGGCGCCCTCCTCGGCATGGACGTACGCATCGTCGCCCCCCGCGCCTACTGGCCCGCCGAGCAGGTCGTCGCCCGGGCCCGGGCCGCCGCCGAGACCAGCGGCGCCCGCATCACCCTCACCGAGGACGTCACCGAGGGCGTCGCCGGCGCCGACTTCGTCGCCACCGACGTCTGGGTCTCCATGGGCGAGCCGAAGGAGGTCTGGGACGAGCGCATCAAGGCCCTGGCCCCCTACGCCGTCACCATGGACGTGCTGCGCGCCGCCGGCAACCCGGACGTCAGGTTCCTCCACTGCCTGCCGGCCTTCCACGACCTGGGCACCAAGGTCGGCCGCGAGATCTACGAGCGGCACGGCCTGGAGTCGCTGGAGGTCACCGACGAGGTCTTCGAGTCGGCCCACTCCGTCGTCTTCGACGAGGCCGAGAACCGGCTCCACACCATCAAGGCGATCCTCGTCGCCACCCTCGCCGGCACCGACGCATAGTCATACGCCCGCCGGGCGGCCCAGGTCGCAGCCGCCGCGCCGCGGCCGGGGCCGCGCGGACAGCGTGAACCACACCGCCTTCCCGCGCGGCGTCGGCCGGTGGCCGCAGGACGCGCTCAGCGTGCGGAGCAGCAGCAGACCCCGCCCGTGCTCCTGCAGCGGGTCCGGGTGCTCGCCCGGCACGGCCGGCGTCAGCGCACCCGGCGGCCGCGGATCGCCGTCGTGCACCTCGATCCGGCACCCCTCCGGCAGCAGCTCCACCACCAGCTCCACCGCGGCACCCGCCCCGGTGTCCGCCCCGGCACCCGCGCCCGCGTGCTCCACCGCGTTCGCCACCAGCTCCGCGGTCAGCAGCTCCGCCGTGTCGGGGTCCACCGGCGCACCGGGACCGGCCAGCGCCGAGCGGACCACGGCACGGGCGAGGGGGACGGCCGCCGCGGTGCGGGGGAGGGCGGTCCGCCAGACGGGGGGAGCGGTGGTCGCGGACACGGCAGGACGTCCTTTCGGGCGGAAGGGGAACGTGCCTTCCACGCTACGGAGCCGGCGCCCCGCCCCCCAGGGCACCCCGATCCCCGTACCGAGGACGTGCGCCACCTCCGCCCCGGGACCTCCGTACCGGACCTTCGCCTGTCGCGTTCTCCTGACGACAGTCACAAGACGGTGATACCGTCGTGGGTGTGAGCCCCTTCACCGGTTCCGCAGCCGCAACGGAGCGATGGCGCCACCTCCGGGTGACCCGGCAGGACGGCGTCGTCACCGTCACCCTCGACCGCCCCGAGAAGCTCAACGCGCTCACCTTCGGCGCCTACGCCGACCTGCGCGACCTGCTCTCGGAACTCTCCCGCGAACGCGCCTGCCGCGCCCTCGTCCTCGGCGGCGAGGGACGCGGCTTCTGCTCCGGCGGCGACGTCGACGAGATCATCGGCGCCACCCTCGCCATGGACACCGCCCAGCTCCTCGACTTCAACCGGATGACCGGACAGGTCGTCCGCGCCCTCCGCGAATGCCCCTTCCCGGTCATCGCCGCCCTCCACGGCGTCGCCGCCGGCGCCGGAGCCGTCCTCGCCCTCGCCGCCGACTTCCGCATCGCCGACCCCACCGCCCGCTTCGCCTTCCTCTTCACCCGCGTCGGCCTCTCCGGCGGCGACATGGGCGCCGCCTACCTGCTGCCCCGCGTCGTCGGCCTCGGCCACGCCACCCGCCTGCTGATGCTCGGCGAACCCGTACGCGCCGAGGAAGCCGAACGCATCGGCCTCCTCAGCGAACTCACCGACGAGGGCAAGGCCGGCATCCGCGCCGCCGAACTCGCCGCCCACCTCGCCGCCGGACCCGCCCTCGCCTACGCCCAGACCAAGGCCCTGCTCACCGCCGAACTCGACATGCCGCTCGCCGCCTCCGTCGAACTCGACGCCAACACCCAGGCCCTGCTGATGAACGGCCGGGACTACGCCGAGTTCCACGCCTCCTTCACCGGCAAACGGCCCCCCGCCTGGCAGGGGAGGTGACCATGCGGATCGCGGTCATCGGCGGCGGCCCCGGCGGCCTCTACGCCGCCGCCCTCCTCAAACGCCTCGGCCCGGACCGCGAGATCACCGTCTGGGAACGCAACGCCCCCCAGGACACCTTCGGCTTCGGCGTCGTCCTCTCCGACGAGACCCTCGGCGGCATCGAACACGCCGACCCCGAGGTGTACGCCGCCCTCCAGGCCGAATTCGTCCGCTGGGACGACATCGACGTCGTCCACCGCGGCCGCGTCCTCACCTCCGGCGGCCACGGCTTCGCCGCCCTCGGCCGCCGCCGCCTCCTGGAGATCCTCCACGCACGCTGCGCCGCACTCGGCGTACGCCTCCGCTCCCGCGAAGAGGCCCCGCCCGCCGCCGCACTCGCCGCCGGCCACGACCTCGTCATCGCCGCCGACGGGGTCCACAGCGCCACCCGCACCGCCCACGCCGACGTCTTCCGCCCCACCCTCACCACCCACCGCTGCCGCTACATCTGGCTCGCCGCCGACTTCGCCTTCGACGCCTTCCGCTTCGAGACCGCCGAAACCGAACACGGCGTCATGCAGCTCCACGGCTACCCCTTCTCCGCCAACGCCTCCACCGTCATCGTCGAAATGCGCGAAGAAGTCTGGCGCGCCGCAGGACTCGACCTCTGCGACGAGAACGAATCCGCCCAGCGCTGCGCCAAGACCTTCAGCGAAGCCCTCCGCGGCCGGCCCCTGCGCGGCAACAACTCCACCTGGACCGCCTTCCGCACCGTCGTCAACGACCACTGGTCACACGGCAACATCACCCTGCTCGGCGACGCCGCCCACACCGCGCACTTCTCCATCGGCTCCGGCACCAAACTCGCCGTCGAGGACGCCCTCGCCCTGGCCGCCTGCACCGAGGAACACGACACCCTCCCCGCCGCCCTCGCCGCCTACGAAGCAGAACGCCGCCCCGTCGTCGAATCCACCCAGCGCGCCGCCCACGCCAGCCTCCGCTGGTTCGAGGACCTCGCCGTCTACCTCGACCAGCCGCCCCGCCAGTTCGCCTTCAACCTCCTCACCCGCAGCCGCCGCGTCACCCACGACAACCTGCGCCTGCGCGACCCCCGCTTCACCACCACCGTCGAACGCGACTTCGGCTGCCCCGACGGCACCCCGCCGATGTTCACCCCGCTCACCCTCCGCGGCCTCACCCTCCGAAACCGCGTCGTCGTCTCCCCGATGGACACCTACCGAGCCCCCGACGGCCTCCCCGGCGACTTCCACCTCGTCCACCTCGGATCCCGCGCCCTCGGCGGCGCCGGACTCGTCATGACCGAAATGGTGTGCGTCAGCCCCGAAGGCCGCATCACCCCCGGCTGCTCCGGCCTCTACACCGACGAACAGGCCCGCGCCTGGACCCGCATCGTCGACTTCGCCCACACCCAGGCCCCCGGCACCGCCCTCGGCATCCAGCTCGGCCACTCCGGCCGCAAGGGCTCCACCCGCCTCATGTGGGAAGGCATCGACCAGCCCCTCCCCACCGGCAACTGGCCCGTCGCCGCCGCCTCACCCCTGCCCTGGCAGCCCGGCACCAGCCAGACCCCGCACGCCCTCACCCCGGCCGAACTGGACACCGTACGCGACCAGTTCGTCCAGGCCGCCCGCCGCGCCGCCGACTGCGGCTTCGACCTCCTCGAACTCCACTGCGCCCACGGCTACCTCCTCTCCGGCTTCCTCTCGCCCCTCACCAACCAGCGCACCGACCACTACGGCGGAACCCTCGCCAACCGGCTGCGCTACCCCCTCGAAGTCTTCGACGCCGTCCGGGACGCCTGGCCCGCCGACCGGCCCGTGACCGTCCGCATCTCCGCCACCGACTGGGCCCCCGGCGGCACCACCACCGACGACGCCGTCGCCATCGCCCGCGCCTTCGCCGACCACGGCGCCGATGCCATCGACGTCTCCACCGGCCAGGTCGTCCCCCACGAGAAGCCCGAGTACGGCCGCTCCTACCAGACCCCCTACGCCGACCGCATCCGCAACGAACTCGGCGTCCCCGTCATCGCCGTCGGGGCCATCTCCTCCTGGGACGACGTCAACTCCCTCCTCCTGGCCGGCCGCGCCGACCTGTGCGCCCTCGCCCGCCCCCACCTCTACGACCCCCACTGGACCCTCCACGCCGCCGCCGAGCAGGGCTACACCGGCCCCGCCGCCCCCTGGCCCGACCCCTACCGCGCCGGCAGCCGCACACCCCCCACGGGCCGCACCGACACCCCCCGCCCCCGCCTCACCCTCCCCTGACCCGCGCCGGCCCCCTGTTCGCGGCAGCCGATATCCGCGGCAGGACTCCGACCCGCTGCGGGACCCCGACCCGCGACGTGACCCCGACCCGCACGGGTCCCGTCCCGCGGCCGGCCTTGACCTTCGCCGCCCCCGCCCGGGCCCCGCACGGAACGGCTCAGCCGACGCGCACCTGGACGCGGTCCTCCACCGGGCGGTAGCCGATGCGCCGGTAGACGCCGTTGCTCGTCGGGTTCGACAGATCCGTGAAGAGCAGCACCTCCGCCGCCCCCGCAGCACCCGCGGCCCGGCTCACCGCCGCCGTCACCCCGGCCGCGTACCCACGACCCCGCCACTCCGGCGGCGTGTACACCGGCGCCACCCGCGCCGTCCCGCACACCACCGGCCCGCGCCCCGCCAGCGACACCGGCCGGCCCCCGTCCTCCCACAGCGTGAACCCGCCGTACGCGAGGCGCTCCTCCAGCAGCTCCGCACGCGCCCAGCCCGGGTCCGACAGCTCCTCACCGAACGCGGCCAGCCACTCCCGCAGCAGCGGAGCGTCCGCCGGCCCCGCCGTACGGGCCCGCCCCGACGGCACCGGATCCGGCTCCACCAGCCCCGCCAGCCGGTACAGCCGCAGCTCCTCCACCACCTCCGCACCCCGCCCCCACGCCCCGGCCAGCGCCGACGCGTCCCCACGCGCCGCGTTGAACTCCGCCACCCCCGCCAGCAGCGGCTCCGACACCAGCGCCGCCGCCAGCGCCCCCACCGCCTCCGCCGGCAGCCCCGCCACGTTCAGCGGGTACGGCGGCGTCCACAGCACCGCCCCCGCCACCTCGCCGTCCGCACCGGCCCACCAGCCGAACACCGGCGCCCGCTCCCCGTACCGGTCCAGCCCGGACCGCCGCAGGGCGTCCCCGACTGTCAGGATCAGCGTGTTCTCCACCGGGCGGGCCGCGACGAACGCCCCCGCGGCCCTCAGATAGGCCGCCAGATCATGCGTAAAGGTCCACGTCATGCCGCATCATGGCGCGCCCGGCCGACGCCGCGCAGCGCGATTTCCGCCGCCACGCCCGCCCCGGGACACCCCGCGTCCGCCCCCCGTACGCTGCCGGAGGCTCACAGCCGTACGTACGCCGCGCCCCGGTCCCGCAGCCGGGCGTGCAGCTCCGCGAACACCGCCGCCGACCGGTCGCCCGGCCAGTCCGCCGGCAACAGCGACGACGGCAGGCCCGGATCCGCGTACGGCAGCCGCCGCCACGAGTCCAGAGCCAGCAGGTAGTCGCGGTACGCCGGCTCAGGCTCCGGCTCCGGGCCCGTCTGCCAGCCCCGCAGCACCGGCTCGTGCAGGTCGAGGAATTCCTCGTGCTGCTTGGCGATGGCCGTCAGGTCCCACCACCGGCCCACCGCCTCCACCGTCGGCGCGAAGCCCAGGTGCTCCCCCCGGAACAGCTCCACGTACGGCCGCAGCTGCAGCCGGTCCAGCGTGTGGCGCGTCTCGTCGTACAGCCGGGCCGGCGCGATCCACACCCCCGGCGCCGCCGTACCGAAACCCAGCCGCGCCAGCCGCGAGCGCAGCAGGTGCCGCTTGTGCCGCTCCTGCTCCGGCACCGAGAACACCGCCAGCACCCAGCCCGTGTCACCGTCCACCGGCCGGCTGCCGTAGATCCGCCGGTCACCGTCCTCCAGCAGCTGCCGCGCCTCGTCCGACAGCAGGTACCCCGCCGAACCGTCCGGGGCGCGCCCCGGCAGCAGGAACCCGCGCCGCTTCAGCCGCGACACCGAGGACCGGACGGACGGCGCGTCGACCCCGGCCGCGCCCAGCAGCCGGATCAGCGAGGACACGGGAACGGCACCCTCCGCCGTCCGCCCGTAGGCGCCGTAGAAGGTGACGATCAGGGATCGGGGGGTGTGCAGCTCGGCCACCACATCACTCTAGATCGCGCAGCCGGAACCGCTGCAGTTTCCCGGTCGCCGTGCGCGGCAGCGCGGCCGCGAAGACGAACTCCCGCGGGCACTTGTGCGGCGCCAGCTCCGCCTTCATGAAGACCTTCAGCTCCTCCTCGGTGACATGTGACCCGTCACGCAGCACCGTGTACGCCACCACGACCTGCCCCCGGCGCTCGTCCGGACGGCCCACCACCGCGGCCTCGATCACCTCCGGATGGCGCAGCAGCGCCTCCTCCACCTCCGGGCCCGCGATGTTGTACCCCGCCGAGATGATCATGTCGTCGGCGCGGGCCACGTACCGGAAGTACCCGTCCGCCTCCCGCACGTACGTGTCACCCGTGACGTTCCACCCGTCCCGCACGTACTCCCGCTGCCGCTCGTCCGACAGGTACCGGCAGCCCACCGGCCCCCGCACCGCCAGCAGCCCCGGCTCACCGTCCGCGACCGGCCGCCCCGCCCCGTCCACCACCCGCGCCTGCCAGCCCGGCACCGGCCGCCCCGTCGTCCCCGGCCGCACCTCCCCGTCCGCCGCCGAGATGAAGATGTGCAGCAGCTCCGTCGCACCGATCCCGTTGATGATCCGCAGACCGGTCGCCGCGTGCCAGGCCTCCCACGTCGCCGCCGGCAGGTTCTCGCCCGCCGACACGCACCGCCGCAGCGCCCCCAGGTCGTACGCCCCCAGCTCCTCCAGCATCGCCCGGTACGCCGTCGGCGCCGTGAACAGCACCGACACCCGGTGCTCCGCCAGCGCCGGCAGCAACTGCCGCGGACCGGCCTGCTCCAGCAGCAGCGCCGAAGCCCCCACCCGCAGCGGGAACACCACCAGCCCGCCGAGACCGAACGTGAACCCCAGCGGCGGACTCCCCGCGAACACGTCGTCGGGACCCGGCCGCAACACCTCCCGCGAGAACGTGTCCGCCACCGCCAGCACGTCCCGGTGGAAGTGCATGCACCCCTTCGGCCGCCCCGTCGTCCCCGACGTGAACGCGATCAGCGCCACGTCGTCCGCCGCCGTGTCCACCGCCCCGAACCGGCCCGGCCGCCCCTCCGCCAGCCGCAGCAGATCGTCCGGGCCCTCCCCGCCGTACGCGGTGATCCGCAGCCCCGGCACCTCCGCCTTCACCAGGTCGTCCAGCGCCCCCACGTGACACAGCGCATGCGTCACCCGTGCCATGTCACACACCGTGGCCAGCTCCTGGGCCCGCTGCTGCGCCAGCACCGTGACCGCCACCGCCCCCGCCTTCACCACCGCCAGCCAGCACGCCGCCAGCCACGGCCCCGTCGGCCCCCGCAGCAGCACCCGGTTCCCCGGCACCACCCCCAGGTCCGCCGTCAGCACGTGCGCGATCCGGTCCACCCGCTCCCGCAGCAGCCCGTACGACCACACACCCCCGTCCGCCGTACGGAACGCCGGACGCTCACCCCCCAGCCGCTCCACCGTCCCGTCCAGCAGCTCCGCCGCACAGTTCAGCCGGTCCGGATACGCCAGCTCCGGCAGGTCGAACACCAGATCGGGCCACTGGTCGGGAGGCGGCAGATGATCACGCGAGAACGTGTCGACATGAGCGGACGGCGTGAGTTCCAAGGCGGGTTCGCCCCCTTGCGACGGGCCGGAAAAGGGGTGGTGCCGGTGCCGTACGAACGCCCAACGAGCGTATCGTGACGGTGACGACAGTCAACTGGACGCGATAGAAATGAGGCGGCGCATGCCGAGTTTCACGCTCGATCCGGAACAACGAGCCTGGTGCGCACACCTGCGCGACCTCGCCGCCACCCACCTGCGCCCCCTCGCCGACAAAGGCGAACCCGGCCGCGTCAACCGCCCCCTCCTCGCCGCACTCGGCGAACACGGCCTCCTCGACCGCCTCTTCACCTCGGGCGCCCTCGACCTCTGCCTCCTCCGCGAATCCCTCGCCTACGCCTGCACCGAAGCCGAAACCGCCCTCGCACTCCAGGGCCTCGGCACCCACCCCGTCCTGACCAGTGGCACACCCGCACAGCGTGACCGCTGGCTGCCCGCCGTCCGCACCGGACGCGCCGTCGCCGCCTTCGCCCTCAGCGAGCCCGCCGCCGGCTCCGACGCCGCCGCCCTCACCCTCGACGCCACCCCCGACGGCCCCGCCCACTGGCGCCTCACCGGCACCAAGACCTGGATCTCCAACGCCCCCGAAGCCGACTTCTACACCGTCTTCGCCCGAACGGGCGAAGCCCCCGGCGCCCGCGGCGTCACCGCCTTCCTCGTCCCCGCCGACCGCCCGGGACTCACCGGCCACCCCCTCGACATGCTCTCCCCCCACCCCATCGGCACCCTCACCTTCGACGCCGTACCCGTCACCACCGACGACCTCCTCGGCACCCCCGGCCAGGGCTTCCGCGTCGCCATGGACACCCTCAACCTCTTCCGCCCCAGCGTCGGCGCCTTCGCCCTCGGCATGGCCCAGGCCGCACTCGACGCCACCCTCACCCACACCAGGCAACGCCCCGCCTTCGGCGGCGTCCTCGGCGACCTCCAGTCCGTCGCCCACCGCCTCGCCGACATGGCCACCCGCACCGAGGCCGCCCGCCTCCTCGTCTACGCCGCCGCCACCGCCCACGACACCGCCGCCCCCGACGTACGCACCCGCGCCGCCATGGCCAAACTCCTCGCCACCGAAACCGCCCAGTACGTCGTCGACCACGCCGTCCAACTCCACGGCGCCCGCGCCCTCCAGCGCGGACACCTCCTCGAACACCTCTACCGGGAGGTCCGCGCGCCCCGGGTCTACGAAGGCGCCAGCGAAGTGCAGCGGACCATCATCGCCAAGGAGCTCTACCGATGAGCCTGGAGCGCATCAACCCCGCCGAACTCTCCCCGCCCACCGGCTTCTCCCACGCCGTCGTCGCCACCGGCACCCGCCTGGTCCTCCTGGCCGGCCAGACGGCGCTCGACCAGGACGGCAAGGTGGTCGGCGACACCCTCCCGGAACAGTTCGCCACCGCCCTGGGCAACCTCCTCACCGCCCTCCGGGCAGCGGGCGGCACCCCGGCCCACCTGGCCCGCGTGACGGTGTACACCACCGACGTCGCCGCATACCGCGAACACGCCCCCGAACTGGGCCGCATCTGGCGGACCCTGGCAGGCCGCGACTACCCGGCCATGGCAGTCATCGGCGCCGTCCGCCTCTGGGACACCACGGCCCAGGTGGAACTGGACGGCCTGGCCGTCCTCGACTGACCCACGGACCGCAGGCCGCCCGACTGCCGGAGCGCGTAGCGATCTGCGGCGGCTTGTGAAGGGGCACGGACCTGGAGCCCCGGCAGGTGCCGGGCGGCCCTGCCGGGGCTTCGTGCGGTGCGTGTACGACGGCTAGCGCGTGGCGTCCAGGAGGGTGCCCATCCATTCTTCGATGCCGGAGACGGTGCGCGGGAGGGCGCCGGACATCAGGCGGGCGCCGTCCGAGGTGATGACCAGGTCGTCCTCGATGCGTACGCCGATGCCGCGCAGTTCCGCCGGGAGCGTCTCGTCGTCGGGCTGGAGGTAGAGGCCCGGCTCGACCGTGAGGACCTGGCCCTCCTCCAGGACGCCGTCGAGGTACGTGTCCGCGCGGGCCTGCGCGCAGTCGTGGACGTCCAGGCCCAGCATGTGCCCGCTGCTGCAGAGGGTGTAGCGGCGGTGCAGGTCGCCCTCCGCGTCCTTCAGCACGCCCCACTCCGCCAGGCCCTCGGCGATGACCCGCATCCCGGCGCGGTGGAAGTCGCGGAAGCTCGCGCCGGGGCGGAGCGCGGCGATGCCGGCGTCCTGGGCGGCGAGCACCAGCTCGTACACCTGGCGCTGCAGCGGGGTGAACCGGCCGGAGAGCGGGAGGGTGCGGGTGATGTCGGCCGTGTACAGGGTGTCGGTCTCCACGCCGGCGTCCAGGAGCAGGAGGTCGTCCGGGTTCAGCCGGCCGTCGTTGCGGATCCAGTGCAGGACGCAGGCGTGGGCGCCGGAGGCGGCGATGGTGTCGTAGCCGGTGCCGTTGCCCTCGGCGCGGGCGCGCAGGCCGAAGACGCCCTCGATCCAGCGTTCGCCGCGGGGGTGGGCGAGGGCCGCGGGGAGGGCGCGGACCACGTCCTCGAAGCCGGCCGCGGTGTGGTCGACGGCCAGCTGGAGCTGGGCCACCTCCCAGGCGTCCTTGACCAGGCGCAGTTCGGAGAGGACGCCGGCCAGTTCGGAGTCGGTGGCGGCGTTGCGGCCGGCGGGGGAGCCGAGGGTGTCGAGGTGGGCGCAGCGCAGGCCGGTCAGGCGCTCGGCCTCGGCGAGGTCGGGGCGGCGGCCCACCCAGAACTCGCCGTAGCGGCGGTCGCGGAAGAACTCCTCGTTGCCGCCGGCCCGGGGTGAGCGGGGGCGCAGGTAGAGGACGGCCTCGTGGCCGTGCGGGCCCGAGGGCTCCAGCACCAGGACGTGGCCGACCTGGTCCTCGCCGGTGAGGCCGGTCAGCCAGGCGTACGCGCTGTGCGGGCGGAAGCGGTGGTCGCAGTCGTTGGAGCGGACCTTCAGCTCGCCGGCCGGGACGATCAGGCGCTCGCCGGGGAAGCGGGCCGAAAGCCGGGCGCGGCGGGCCGGAGTGACGGCGTGTGCGGGGACGCGGGCGTCGGCGGGCAGGGGAGAGGCGGCCCAGCCGCCGGCCATGAAACGGCTCAACTCGGGTGAAACCGGCAGGTCGTGGCTGCCGGTGTTCAGGCGGGAGGGGCGATCGGTCACGGGGGCTCCCAGGGGTGACGGCGGTCGGAATGTGTAGTTCCGGAAAACGGAAGGTGCACACCTCTTGTCAGTGCAATTTCACATTACTATGTTACAGCTCACATGGCACTGGCCCGACGGCCTCTCAACTGCCGTGCATTTCAAGGCATTTCACGCACACCCCCCACCTTTTCCTCCCCACCCAGGAGTCCTTGGTGTCCAAGCTGAGCACCGTGCGCAAGCCGTTCCTCGCCGCAGCCATCGCGGCCACCCTGCTCGCCTCCGCCGGGCAGGCCGTGGTCCAGGCCGCCGAGACCGCCCCGGCGAACGCCGCCCCCGCCGCCCCCGCGGCCTTCACCGGCGCCCGCCCCGGCCCGGCCGCGGAGACGCGCAACCCCTTCGACGAGGTCCAGCACCTCGCCAAGGCCCCCGCGCTCACCCGGTCCGCCGCCCCCGCGCCCGGCGGCCTCGCCAAGGGCCGCGTCGCCGGCCCGGTCAAGGCCCCCGCCAAGAAGCAGCAGGCCGCGGCCGCCGCCCGTACCGCCCAGGGTGCCGCCGCCACCACGGCCGCCGGCGTCCCCTGCACCCTCGACGGCATCACCGGCCTCTCGCCGGAACGTTTCGCCGACTTCCTGGCCGACCCCGCCGTCACCATGGACTGCGTCAACAGCCTGTTCTGGACCTGGGACGCCCGGCTGACCCCCGTCATGTCCGACGCCCACGTCCAGGCCGTCTCCCGCCGCATATCCACCCTCGCCGCCGCCCACGACGGCAGGAACGGCAGCAACCTGGAGCAGCAGTTCACCTACCTCCACGCCGTCGCCTACCAGGACTACGGCCGCCCCGAGATCGACGTCACCGACGCCCCCACCGTCGACGCCATGCGCCGCGCGATAGCCGACTTCGGCAACGCCGCCCGCACCTTCGACGTCACGAAGTCCAACGCCAACACCCTCCGCGAGGCCCTCTACGCCGGCAGCGCCCCCGGCCTGCGCCACCACCAGCTCGGCCTCATCAAGAAGGTCCTGGCCACCATGGACCCCGCCCACCCGGCCACCCACCTGGACCCCGCCTGGGCCGGCGCCGCCCTCGCCGCGCTCTCCGTGAACTACCTCGGCGTCTACCCGGGCAACCAGGACGCCGCCTTCCACGCCGCGGCCGCCGCCGACCCCGCCTACCGCGCCCTCTTCAAGGCCTTCGCCGGCTACTCCCACCTCAAGGGCACCGGCAACTCCTGGGTCGCCCGCGACGCCATCGGCGAGTTCGGCCGCTTCGGCCAGATCGACGCCCTCAAGGACTCCGTCGTCGCCGACCTCGGCCAGGTCCTCACCACCGCCAAGGCCACCTTCGGCGCCGGCAGCGAGCAGTGGGCCAAGGCCGTCTCCTGGCTCAACTTCTACAACGCCTGCAAGCCGTACGGCGTGTGCAAGGAGGACATCGAGGCCCAGCTCTTCCCGAACACCTACACCTACGACAACGGCGCCATCAAGGTCCGCACCGGCCTCGACCGCGCCACCGTCGACCAGCTCTACTACGCCAGCAAGCGCGTCAAGGCCCAGTTCCACCGCGTCATCGGCACCGACCAGCCCCTGGCCGGCGACCCCAACGCCACCCTCAACATCGTCCTGTACGCCTCACGCGCCGACTACGTGAACTACCACCCCATCCTCACCGGCATGGGCACCGAGAACGGCGGCATCTACATCGAGCGCGGCGCCACCTTCTACACCTACCAGCGCCGCGTCCCCCAGGACTCCACCCTCACCCTCGAAGAGCTCTTCCGCCACGAGTACGTCCACTACCTCAACGGCCGGTTCGCCGTCCCCGGCTTCTTCGGCGAGGGCGACTGGTACCAGGGCGACCGCACCACCGCCATGGACGAGGGCACCGCCGAGTTCTTCGACGGCGCCACCCGCGACGACGGCATCGCCGTCCGCAAGTCCCTGGTCCGCTCGATCATCAACGACACCGCCGGCGGCGGCCCCCGCATGACCGTCGAGCAGCTCCTCAACGCCACCTACGAGGGCGACGGCTTCCGCTTCTACAGCTACGCCGGCACCTTCTTCGAGTTCCTCTGGACCGAGCGGCCCGCCCTGCTCCAGGAGATGTACCGCCACCTGCGCGCCAACGACCCGGCGGCCTTCGACGCCTGGCGCAACCGCCTCGGCGGCGACAGCTACCTCCAGCGCGACTACAACCGCTTCCTGGACGCCCAGATCGCCAAGGTCGACCAGCTGTTCGTCCCCAACACCACCTACACCCCCAACGAGCAGCTGCGCGACGCCTCCCTCGCGGCCGTCCGCTCCGCCTTCGCCACCGCCACCTACAACAACCCCGACTGCGTCGAGAACGGCGACCCCGGCAAGCGGCGCTTCGTCTGTACCGGCCGCATCACGGCCAACCTCAAGAACTTCCGCAACCCCGACCAGGTCTTCAAGGACATGTCCGAGACCGTCGACTACTTCATCCTCGACCGCGCCGGCGCCGCCTCCAACAACCTCGCCGACATGAACTGCCACTTCGGCCCCGTGGAGATCTGGTCCAACAACGTGGCCGGCACCTCCAGCTACTCCTGCGACGGCCCGCTGCGCAGCTGACGCCCCCGGCGCGGTCCGGCCCCGTTCCACGGGGGGCGGGGCCGGACCGCGCCGGACCCCGCAGACCCTTGGCCCCTACTGAGTTATGTGACATATTACTGCCGTGCCCAACAGACACCCCCTGGACGCCGTCGTCATCGGTGCCGGCGTCGTCGGAGCGGCCTGCGCGTACTACGCCGCCCGCTCCGGCCTCTCCGTCGCCGTGGTCGACCGCGGCCCCGTCGCGGGAGGCACCACCGGCGCCGGGGAAGGAAACCTCCTCGTCTCCGACAAAGAGGCGGGACCCGAGCTCGACCTCGCGCTGCTGTCCACCCGGCTCTGGCGCGAACTCACCGACGTCCTCCCACCGGAGACCGAGTACGAGCCCAAGGGCGGCCTCGTCGTCGCGCCCGACGAGGCCACCCTCAAGGCCCTCCGGATCTTCGCCGAAGGCCAGCGCGCCGCCGGCGTCGAAGCACAGGAGATCGGCCCGGACCACCTCCCCGACCTGGAACCCCACCTCGCCCCCGGCCTCGCCGGCGGCCTCCACTACCCCCAGGACGCCCAGGTCCAGCCCGCCCAGGCCGCCGCCCAGTTCCTGCGCGCAGCCCGCCGCCACGGCGCCCGCACCCACCTCGGCACCGAGGTCACCGCACTCCTCACCGGCCCCGACGGCACCGTACGCGGCGTCCGCACCCCCGCCGGCGACCTCACCGCCGCCCACGTCGTGAACGCCGCCGGCACCTGGGGCGGCCGCATCGCCTCCCTCGCCGGCGTCCACCTGCCCGTCCTGCCCCGCCGCGGCTTCGTCCTCGTCACCGAACCCCTGCCCCGCGTCGTCCGCCACAAGGTCTACGCCGCCGACTACATCGCCGACGTCGCCAGCGGCTCCGCCGCACTCCAGTCCTCCGCGGTCGTCGAGGGCACCCCCGCGGGCCCCGTCCTCATCGGCGCCACCCGCGAACGCGTCGGCTTCGACCGCAGCCTCTCCACCGAAGCCCTCCGCCGCCTCGCCTCCCAGGCCGCCGCCCTCTTCCCCGTCCTCGCCGACGTCCACGTCATGCGCACCTACCACGGCTTCCGCCCCTACCTCCCCGACCACCTCCCGGCCATCGGCCCCGACCCCCGCGCCCCCGGCCTCCTCCACGCCTGCGGCCACGAAGGCGCCGGCATCGGACTCGCCCCCGCCACCGGCCTCCTCATCGCCGAGGCACTCACCGGCACGGCACCCACGCTCGACCCCGCCCCGTTCCGCCCCGAACGCTTCGGCGACACCCCCGGAAACGGAGCCGGCCGATGACCCCCCGCCCCCGCACCCCCCGCGGCCTCGTCGGCGGCACCCCCCGCTCCACCCACACGGTCGACTTCGACGGCCGCCCCCTGCCCGCCGAGGAAGGCCAGACCATCGCCGCCGTCCTCTGGGCGGCCGGCATCCTCGCCTGGCGCACCACCCGCGACGGCGCGGCCCCCCGCGGCGCCTTCTGCGGCATCGGGGCCTGCCACGACTGCCTCGTCACCGTCAACGGCCGCCCCAACCAGCGCGCCTGCCTCGTCCCGGCCCGCCCCGGCGACACCATCACCACCCAGGAAGGGACCGGCCATGCCGACCTCGGCGTCTGACCCCGACCCCGCCGTCGACACCCGGCCGGCCGACCCCGCCGCCGGCACCCGGCCCGCCGACCTCGCCGTCGTCGGCGCCGGCCCCGCCGGACTCGCCGCCGCCGTCACCGCCGCCGGCCTCGGCCTCCGCGTCACCCTCCTCGACGCCGCCGCCCGCCCCGGCGGCCAGTTCTACCGCCACCCCGCACCCGGCCTCGGCGCCGCCCGCCCCGAGGCCCTGCACCACGGCTGGCCCGCCTTCGCCGCCCGCGAGACCGCCCTGCGCGCCCACCAGACCGCCGGCCGCATCACGTACCTGCCCGGCCACCACGTGTGGAGCGTCACCGGAGCCGCACCGCACTGGACCCTGCACGCCGTCGCCACCCCGTACGACACCACCCCGGCCGACGCCGGGGGAGCGGACGGCACCGAGCGCCCCGCCACCGTCCACGCCCGCGCCGTGCTGCTCGCCACCGGCGCCTACGAACGCCAACTCCCCTTCCCCGGCTGGACCCTGCCCGGCGTCGTCGGCGCCGGCGGCGCCCAGGCCATGCTCAAGGCCGGCCTCGTCCTGCCCGGCCGCCGCGTCGTCGTCGCCGGCAGCGGCCCCCTCCTCCTCGCCGTCGCCGGCTCCCTCGCCGCGGCCGGCGCCCGGGTGCCCGCCGTCGTCGAAGCCGCCGCCTACACCGGATACGCCGGCCGACTCCCCGCCCTGCTGCGCAACCCCGCCAAACTCGCCGAAGGCGCCCAGTACGGCAGCGCCCTGCTGCGCCACCACGTCCGGCTGCTCACCCGGCACGCCGTCACCGAGGCCCACGGCACCGACCGCGTCGAAGCCGTCACCGTCACCCGCCTGGACCGCGACTGGCGCCCCGTACCCGGCACCGGACGCCGCATCCCCTGCGACGCTCTCGCCGTCGGCCACGGCCTGGTCCCGCAGCTCGAACTCGCCACCGCCCTCGGCTGCGCCACCCACCACACCGCCGACGGCACCCCCGCCCTCACCCTCGACGACCGGCAGCGCACCTCCGTGCCCGGCCTCTGGTCCGCGGGCGAGACCGGCGGCATCGGCGGCGCCGAACTCGCCCTCACCGAAGGCGAACTGGCCGCCCACGCCATCGCCCGCGAACTCCTCGGCCCCGGCACCACGGCCACCGGCAGCGCCCCCGGCGCCCGCCCCGCCCCCGCCCCCGCGGCCCTGGTCCGCCGCCGCGCCCGGCTGCGCGCCTTCGCCGGCGCGATGGCCGCCGCCCACCGGCCCGGCACCGGCTGGACCGGCTGGCTCGGCGATGACACCCACGTCTGCCGCTGCGAGGAGGTGCCGGCCGGCCGGATCCGCGAGGCCGTCGGCGAACTCGGCGCCCGGGACGCCCGCACCGTCAAACTCCTCACCCGCGCCGGCATGGGCTGGTGCCAGGGCCGCATGTGCGGCCCGGCCGTCGCCGCCCTGGCCGGCGAGGACCAGGCCCCCGACCGGCGGCCGCTGTCCTGCCCGGTCCCGCTGCGCCACCTCGCGGCCCTCCCGGCGGACGACGCCGCGGAGGCCGGAACCGCCCCCGGCGCGCCCCACGGATCCCACTGACCCACACCCCGGGGCCCTTGTGGCCCCTCACACCCCACAGTAAAATGTCACACATCACACTAGGGAGTCCTGCCATGACCCACGCGTCCACCACCCCCCGCACCCGCCCCTGGCACGGAATCATGGTCGCCACCACCCTGCCCCTGCGCGACGACCTCTCCGTCGACTACGACGCCTACGCCGAACACGTCGCCTGGCTCATCGCCAACGGCTGCGACGGCGTCGTCCCCAACGGCTCGCTCGGCGAGTACCAGACCCTCACCGACGACGAGCGCGCCCGCGTCGTCCGCACCGCCGTCGAAGCCGCCGGAGACGGCGACCGCGTCATGCCCGGCGTCGCCGCCTACGGCAGCGCCGAAGCCCGCCGCTGGACCGACCAGGCCGCCGAAGCCGGCGCCGGCTCCGTCCTGCTCCTCCCGCCCAACGCCTTCCGCGCCGACGAGCAGACCGTACGCGCCCACTACGCCGAAGTCGCCAAGGCCGGCCTCCCCGTCGTCGCCTACAACAACCCCTACGACACCAAGGTCGACCTCACCCCCCAGCTCCTCGCCCGCCTCCACACCGACGGCAGCATCGTCGCCGTCAAGGAGTTCAGCGGCGACGTCCGCCGCGCCTACGAGATCGCCGAACTCGCCCCCGGCCTCGACCTCCTCATCGGCGCCGACGACGTCCTCCTCGAACTCGCCCTCGCCGGCGCCGTCGGCTGGATCGCCGGCTACCCCAACGCCCTCCCGCGCACCAGCGCCGACCTTTACCACGCCGCCGTCGCCGGCGACCTCGACACCGCCCTCCCCCTCTACAAGTCCCTCCACCCGCTGCTGCGCTGGGACTCCAAGACCGAGTTCGTCCAGGCCATCAAGCTGTCCATGGACATCGCCGGCCGGCCCGGCGGCCCCACCCGCCCGCCGCGCTTCCCGCTCACCGGCGACACCGAGGCCGCCGTCCGCGCCGCCACCGAGAAGGCCATCGCGGAGGGCCACCACTGACATGCGGACCACACACGTCTACCACGCGGTCGACAGCCACACCGAGGGCATGCCCACCCGCGTCATCACCGGCGGATTCGGCATCATCCCCGGCACCACCATGGCCGAACGCCGCCTCCACTTCATCGAACACCTCGACCACGTGCGCACGCTCCTCATGTACGAGCCCCGCGGCCACGCGGCCATGAGCGGCGCCATCCTCCAGCCGCCCACCCGCCCCGACGCCGACTACGGCGTCCTCTACATCGAGGTCTCCGGCCTCCTCCCGATGTGCGGCCACGGCACCATCGGCGTCGCCACCGTCCTCGTCGAGACCGGCATGGTGCCCGTCACCGAACCCGTCACCACCGTCCGCCTCGACACCCCCGCCGGCCTCGTCTCCGTCGACGTCCAGGTCGAGGACGGCCGCGCCAAGGCCGTCACCCTCACCAACGTCGCCGCCTTCAGCGTCGGCCTCGACCGCAAGGTCGACGTCCCCGGCCACGGCACCGTCACCTACGACCTCGCCTACGGCGGCAACTTCTACGCCTTCGTCGAACTCGACAGCCTCGGCCTCCCCTTCGACCGGGCCCGCAAGGACGACCTGATCGCCGCCGGACTCGCCATCATGGACGCGATCAACGCCACCGACCGGCCCGTCCACCCCGAGAACCCCGAGATCAACGGCGTCAAGCACGTCTACCTCGCCGCCCCCGGCTCCGACGCCACCCGCTCCCGCCACGCCATGGCCATCCACCCCGGCTGGTTCGACCGCTCACCCTGCGGCACCGGCACCTCCGCCCGCATGGCCCAACTGCACGCCCGCGGACAGCTGCCCCTCGGCCAGGACTTCGTCAACGAGTCCTTCATCGGCACCGAGTTCACCGGCCGGCTCGTCGAGGAGACCACCGTCGGCGGCCTGCCCGCCGTGATCCCCACCGTCACCGGACGCGCCTGGATCACCGGCACCGCCCAGTACTTCCTCGACCCCACCGACCCCTTCCCCGCCGGATTCCTCCTGTGACCCGCCTCCACACCGTGCGCACCACGGACTACCACACCGCCGGCGAACCCTTCCGCATCGTCACCGACGGCCTCCCCCCGGTCCCCGGCGACACCGTCGCCGAGCGCTGCGCCACCGCCGTCGGCCCCGGCGGCTCCGGCACCGCACCCCGCCCCGGCCCCCTGGACGACGTACGCCGCCTCCTGGTCCAGGAACCCCGCGGCCACGCCGGCATGTACGGCGGCTTCCTCGTCCCGCCCGACGACGACGGCGCCCACCTCGGCGTCCTGTTCTGGCACAAGGACGGCTTCTCCACCGCCTGCGGCCACGGCACCATCGCCCTCGGCGCCTGGGCCGTCGACAGCGGCCGCGTCCCCGCCCCCGACGACGGCGCCGCCCAGGTCCGCATCGACGTCCCCTCCGGCCGCGTCACCGCCACCGTGCACCGCACCGGCGGCCGCACCACCGGCGTCACCTTCCGCAACGTGCCCGCCCGGGTCGCCGCCCGCAAGGTCCCCGTCGTCACCGCCCGCGGCCCCGTCGAGGTCGACATCGCCCACGCCGGCGCCTGCTACGCCGCCCTGCCCGCCCGGCGCCTCGGACTCGACGTCACCCCCGCCCGCCTCCCCGAACTCGTCGCCGCCGGACGCGAGATCCGCGCCGCCCTCGCCACCCACCCCGCCACCTGGCACCCGGACAGCCCCCTGCTCTCCGGCGTCTACGGCGTGATCCTCTACGAGGAACTGCCCGACACCCCCTTCGGCCCGCACCAGCGCAACGTCACCGTCTTCGCCGACGGCCAGATCGACCGCTCGCCCTGCGGCTCCGGCACCAGCGCCCGGCTGGCCCTCCTCGCCGACGACGGCACCCTCGCCCCCGGCGAGGACCTCCTGCACGAATCCGTCGCCGGCACCGTCTTCACCGCCCGGACCGTCGCCCCGGCCCCGGGCGCGGCCCCGGACGCCGGCACCGTCACCGAGGTCACCGGCACCGCCTACCGCACCGGCGAGCACACCTTCGTCCTCGACCCGTACGACGGCCTCGACACCGGATTCCTGCTGTGACCGCACCCACGCTGATCACCGCCGCCGACACGGCCCGGCTGCTCGGCCCCGCCGGGGCGGCCGACGCCCTGGCGGGGGCGCTCCGCGACGGACTCGACCCCGAGACGGCGCCGCACCGCACCGCCCTCGCCGTCCCCGGCGGCGAACTGCTCCTCATGCCCGCCGCCACCCGCTCCTGGGCCGGAGTGAAGATCGCCGGGGTGGCGCCCGGCAACGCCGCCCGGGGCCTGCCCCGCATCACCGGCAGCTACCTCCTGCTCGACGGCGTCACCCTCACCCCCGTCGCCCTGCTCGACGGGGCCGCGCTCACCGCGCTGCGCACCCCCGCCGTGTCCGCCCTCGCGGTCGGCCGGCTGGCCCCGCCCGGACCGCTCCGGGCGGTGTTCTTCGGCACCGGCCCCCAGGCGTACGGGCACCTCGACGCGGTGCTCGCCGTCCGCCCCCTCTCCGCCCTGACGGTGGTGGGGCGCCGGCCGGAAGCGGCGGAGCAACTGGCCGCGTACGCAAGGAAACAGGGCGTCCCGGACGCGCGGACCGGGGAGCCGGGCGCGGTGGCCGGGGCGGACCTGGTGGTCTGCTGCACCACGGCCCGGGAGCCGCTCTTCGACGGCCGACTGGCCCGGCCCGGCGCCACGGTCGTGGCGGTCGGCTCCCACGAGCCGGACGCCCGGGAACTGGACACCGGGCTGGTCGCCCGGTCCGCCGTGTACGTCGAGGCCCGGTCGGCCGCCCTGCGCGAGGCCGGGGACCTGCTGGTGCCGCTCGCCGAGGGCGCGATCGGCCCCGACCACGTCGCCGGCACCCTTGCGGACCTGGTCAGCGGGGAGGCGGGCCGGCAGGAGGGTTGTCCACAGGTCTTCAAGAGTGTCGGCATGGCCTGGGAAGATCTCGCCGTGGCGGTGGCCTTGTACCTCGCCACCAGGGCGAACAGCGAAACGTGACATTGTACGCTGTTCCTCTGCGAATTCTCGGAGGAAAAGCGATGGGTGACCTGAAGCAGACCAGTCTCATCACAGCCCAGGAGAGGCTCCGCGACCAGGTCGCCCACGCCCTTCGTGCCGCCCTGATAGCGGGTGAACTCCGCCCCGGCCAGGTCTACTCGGCCCCCGGCCTGGCCGCGGAGTACGGGGTCTCGGCCACCCCGGTGCGCGAGGCGATGCTCGACCTGGCGCGCGAGGGCCTGGTGGAGCCCGTGCGCAACAAGGGCTTCCGGATCACCGAGGTCAGCGAGCGCGACCTCGACCAGTACACCGAACTCCGCGCCATGATCGAGGTGCCCACCATCGGCCGGGTCACCCAGATCGCGTCCAAGGAGGCCCTGGAGGCCCTGCGCCCGGTGGCCGAGGAGATCGTCACCAGCGCGCGGAACCACGACCTCATCGGCTACCTGGAGGCGGACCGCCGCTTCCACCTCGGCCTGCTCGCCCTCGCGGGCAACGAGCGCCTGGTGGAGACCGTGGGCGACCTGCGCAAGCGCTCGCGCCTGTACGGGCTGACCGGCCTGGACGAGGCCGGGCTGCTGGTGGCGTCCGCCGAGGAGCACCACGAGCTGCTCGACCTGATGCTGGCCGGGGACGCGCCGGCGGCGGAGGAGTGCATGCGCCGCCACCTGGGCCACGTCCGCTCGCTGTGGGCGCAGGGCCGGGACGAGCCGGTGGAACCGCGCACCAAGCGCAAGCTCGGCGGCAGCCGCACCGCGTAACCGCCGCACCCGCAGCACGCCACAGGGGCCCCGACCGCGCAGGTCGGGGCCCCGCGTGCGTGGAGCGGCCGGGGATTTGGACACGGCTGGATAACGGCGGTGCACACCCCTTGTCAGTGCAATTTCACATTACTATGTTACCGGTCACACCTTACAGCGCGGCCCTTCTCTGGAGTGACCATGACCAAGCGCACCCAACTCGCCCTCGCCACCGCCCTGGTGGCCGCACTCGCACTCGGCGCCTCGGGCTGCTCCGACACCAAGAAGGGCCAGGCCGGCAAGGGCGGCGCGAGCAACCCCGCCGCCGCCAACGACGGCAAGATCCTCGGCGGCACCCCGGTCAAGGGCGGCACCCTGACGATCCTGTCCAACCAGGACTTCTCCCACCTGGACCCGGCCCGCAACTGGGTGATGCCGGCCATGGACTTCGGCACCCGCCTGCTCTACCGCACCCTCGTCACCTTCAAGTCCGAGCCCGGCAAGGCCGGCAGCGAGCTCGTCCCCGACCTCGCCACCGACCTCGGCAAGCCCTCCAACGGCGGCCGCACCTGGACCTTCACCCTCAAGGACGGCCTCAAGTACGAGGACGGCACCCCCATCAAGGCCCAGGACATCAAGTACAACGTCGAGCGGTCCTTCTCCCCGGACCTCACCGGCGGCCCCGACTACGCCGCCCGCTACCTCGCCGGCACCAAGGGCTACACCGGCCCCCTCCAGGGCAAGCACCTCGACTCGGTGAAGACCCCCGACGACAAGACCATCGTCTTCGAACTCAACCGCCCCGTCGCCGAGTTCTCCGCCACCGCCACCCTGCCCACCTTCGCCCCGGTCCCGCAGGCCCAGGAGAAGGGCACCCAGTACGACTCCCGCCCCTTCTCCTCCGGCCCGTACAAGATCGAGAGCTACGACCGCGACAAGAAGCTCGTCCTCGTCCGCAACGAGCACTGGGACGCCGCGACCGACACCGTCCGCAAGGCCTACCCGGACAAGTTCGTCGTCGTCATGGGCCTCAAGGGCGGCCAGATCGACGACCGCATCATCGCCTCCGCCGGCGCCGACGCCTCCGCCGTCTCCTACTCCAACATGCGCCCCGAGAGCGCCCCCAAGGTCCTCCCCAAGCCCGAGGTGAAGGCCCGCCTGCTCGCCGAGTCCCAGGGCTGTACGACCATGCTCCAGCTCAACACCTCGCGCGCCCCCTTCGACGACGTCAAGGTCCGCCAGGCCTTCCAGTACGCCGTCGACAAGGAGTCGATGGTCACCGCGGGCGGCGGCCCCGCCTTCAACGAGATCGCCACCGCCTACCTGCCCTCCTCCCTCACCGGCGGCGCCCAGGCCGACACCCTCAAGATCGCCCCCGCCGGCGACCCGGCCAAGGCCAAGGAACTCCTCAAGGCCGCCGGCAAGGAGAAGCTCAAGGTCTCCCTCGCCGTCTCCACCGGCGACAAGACCCGCGCCGAGGCCCTCCAGCAGGGCCTGTCCCGCGCCGGCATCGAGGTGGTCATCGACACCGTCGACCCGGGCGCCTTCTACGACGTCATCGGCGACACCACCACCGCCCCGGACATGACCCTCGCCGGCTGGTGCCCCGACTACCCCTCCGGCTCCACCTTCCTGCCCTTCGTCTTCGACGGCCGCACCATCAAGGTCAAGGGCAACAGCGGCAACTACGCGCAGTTCAAGGACGACGCGACCATCAAGCGCATCGACGAGATCAGCGCCTACGACGACGCCCAGCGCGCCCGCCAGGGCTGGATCGACCTCGACGCCGAGATCATGCAGAAGGCCCCGGCCGTCCCCGTCGTCCTGGAGCGCAAGCCCCTGCTGATCGGCACCAACATCGCCGGCGCCTTCGGCCACCCCGTCTGGAGCGGCGCCATCGACTACGCCACCATCGGCCTCAAGGACCCCGCCAAGGGCCAGGGCTGAGCACCCGCACCCGCGAGACACCCGTCGCCGTGACCACCACCGCAGCCGGTACCGCGCCGGCCGCGGCGGTCCCTCCGGGCAGCAGCCCCTGGCAGCTCGCCCGGAGGGAACTCCGCCGCCGCCCCGCCGTCCGCATCAGCCTCTCCGTCGTCGTCCTCTTCGTCCTCATGGCCCTCACCGCCCCCTGGCTGGGCGCCCTGGGCGGCTGGTCCCCCGAGGAGTTCGACAAGTCCGCCATCGACCCCTACCTCGGCGGCCTCCCGCTGGGCTCCTTCGGCGGGATCGGCCCCGAGCACTGGCTCGGCGTCGAACCCGTCACCGGACGCGACCTGTTCGCCCGCGTCGTCCACGGAGCCCAGGTCTCCCTCCTCATCGCCTTCGCCGCCACCGCGATCGTCGTGCTCACCGGCACCGCGGCCGGCATCGCCGCCGGCTACTTCGGCGGGCGCACGGACGCCGTGCTCTCCCGCCTCATGGACCTGACCATGTCCTTCCCCTCGCTGATCTTCATGATCGCGATGCTGTCGGTGGCGAAGGACGTCAACCGCATCGTCCTGATGACCGCCGTCATCGGCCTCTTCGGCTGGCCCGGCGTCGCCCGCGTGGTCCGCGGCCAGACCCTCTCCCTCAAACACCGCGAGTACGTGGACGCCGCCCGGGTCGGCGGCTCCGGCCCCTGGCGCATCCTCACCCGCGACATCCTGCCCGGGGTCTCCGGACCGGTCATCGCGTACACCACCCTGCTCATCCCCGGCATGATCAGCACCGAGGCCGCCCTCAGCTACCTCGGCGTCGGCGTCCGCCCGCCCACCCCCTCCTGGGGCCAGATGATCGCCGAGAGCGTCGCCTTCTACGAGACCGACCCCATGTACTTCGTCATCCCGAGCACCTTCCTCTTCCTCTCGGTGCTCGCCTTCACCCTGCTCGGTGACGCCCTGCGCGACATCCTCGACCCGAGGGGCGGCCGCACGTGATCCTCTACCTCGCGCGCCGGCTGCTCGCCCTGACCGGCGTCCTGCTCGCCATCGCCGCCGTCACCTTCCTCATCTTCTACGTCCTGCCCTCCGACCCCGCCGCCGACGCCTGCGGCAAGACCTGCAGCCCCGAACGGCTCGCCGTCGTCCGCGAGTACCTCGGCCTCGACCGGTCCCTGTGGGAGCAGTTCGGCACCTTCCTCACCGGCATCTTCACCGGCCGCACCCTCGGCACCGGCCAGTACGCCGTCGCCTGCGACTTCCCCTGCCTCGGCTACTCGTACGAGAACTCCCTGCCCGTCTGGGACCTCCTCATGGACCGGCTCCCGGTCTCCGCCTCCCTCGCCGTCGGCGCCGCCGCCCTCTGGCTGCTCCTCGGCCTCGGCGCCGGCGTCACCGCCGCCCTGCGCAAGGACACCGCCACCGACCGGGCCCTGATGGTCGGCGCCGTCGCCGCCGCCTCCCTGCCCGTCTACTTCACCTCCGTGATGCTCATCTACGGAGTCATCCGCATCGCCGGCCTGCTGCCCTACCCGAGCTACCAGGCCTTCACCGACAACCCCCTCGCCTGGGCCACCAACCTGCTGCTCCCCTGGACCGCCCTGGCCCTCCTCTACGCGGCCATGTACGCCCGCCAGAGCCGCGGCTCCATGAT
The DNA here is from genome assembly GCF_044759225.1 of Streptomyces sp. NPDC101132. Lineage (NCBI taxonomy): Bacteria > Bacillati > Actinomycetota > Actinomycetes > Kitasatosporales > Streptomycetaceae > Streptomyces > Streptomyces sp. NPDC101132. Next base: position 180,022 of record NZ_JBIVYX010000007.1, on the reverse strand, counting down.
CGAGGCCATGGCCGAGCCGTACATCCGCACCGCCCGCGCCAAGGGCATGCCCGAACGCACCGTCGTCGTCAAACACGGACTGCGCTCCGGCATGACCCCCATCCTCACCATCTTCGGCATGGACCTCGGCGGCCTCCTCGCCGGAGCCGTCATCACCGAGTCCATCTTCGGACTCCCCGGCATCGGACGGCTCTTCTACGGAGCGCTCGTCAACTCCGACCAGCCCGTCGTCCTCGGCGTCACCCTGCTCGCCGCCTTCTTCATCGTCGTCGCCAACCTCGCGGTCGACCTCCTGTACGCCGTCGTCGACCCGAGGGTGAGGTACTGATGACCGCGCCGCCCCTGCTCGCCGTCCGCGACCTGCAGGTCGCCTTCACCACCCCCCGCGGCACCGTCCGCGCCGTGGACTCCCTCGCCTTCACCGTCGAGGCCGGCCGCACCCTCGGCATCGTCGGCGAATCCGGCTCCGGCAAGTCCGTCACCTCCCTGGCCGTCATGGGACTCCACCGCGGCGCCGAGGTCACCGGCTCCATCGCCCTGGAAGGACGCGAACTCCTCGGCCTGCCCGAGAAGGAACTCTCGAAGCTCCGCGGCCGCCGCATGGCGATGATCTTCCAGGACCCGCTGTCCAGCCTCCACCCCTACTACACCGTCGGCGAGCAGATCGCCGAGCACCACCGCGTCCACTTCCGCACCCGCCGGGCGGCCGCCCGCAAGCACGCCGTGGACATGCTCGGAGAGGTCGGCATCCCCGAACCCGCCCGCCGGGCGCGGGAGTACCCGCACCAGTTCTCCGGCGGCATGCGCCAGCGCGCCATGATCGCCATGGCCCTGGCCTGCGAACCCGACCTCCTCATCGCCGACGAGCCCACCACCGCCCTCGACGTCACCGTCCAGGCCCAGATCCTCGAACTCATCGCCCGCATCCAGCAGGACCGCGGCCTCGGCGTCATCATGATCACCCACGACCTCGGGGTGGTCGCCCGCGTCGCCCACGAGGTCCTCGTCATGTACGGCGGCCGCGCCGCCGAACAGGCCCGGGTCGACGACCTGTTCGCCGGACCCGCCCACCCCTACACCCGCGGCCTCCTCGACTCGCTGCCCCGCCTCGACGACACCGACGAAGAGCCCCTGCGGGCCATCCCCGGCTCCCCGCCCTCCCTCCTGGCACCCGCCCCCGGCTGCGCGTTCGCCCCGCGCTGCGCCCGGGCGGCCGCCGGCACCGAGGAGGAACGGGAGCGCTGCCGCACCGACCGGCCCCCGTTCGCACCCCACGGTGCCACCGCACGCATGACGGCCTGCCACTTCGCCGGCACCGTCCAGGAGGCAGCCCGATGACCACGGCACCCGCCGGCATCCCCGCGGCCCGCCAGGGCGAGGAGCCCGGCACGCCCCCGCTCCTCGCCGTCAGCGACCTGACCATGGCCTTCCCCGGCCGCCGCTCCGCCACCGGCCGCCGCGGCGCCCCGGTCAGGGCCGTCGACGGGGTCTCCTTCACCCTCCGGTCCGGGGAGACCCTCGGCCTGGTAGGCGAGTCCGGCTGCGGCAAGTCCACCACCGGCCGCATGCTCGTACGCCTGCTGGAACCCACCTCCGGCAGCATCCGCTTCGAAGGCCAGGAGATCGGCCGGCTCTCCCAGGGGGCCATGCGCCCCCACCGCCGGCACCTCCAGATGGTCTTCCAGGACCCGCACTCCTCCCTCAACCCCCGCCAGACCGTCGCCCGGATCATCTCCGACCCGCTGCTGGTCCAGGGCTGGAGCGCCGCGGACGCCCGGGTCCGGGCCGCCGAGCTGATGGAGCTCACCGGCCTCATCCCCGAGCACATCGACCGCTACCCGCACGAGTTCTCCGGCGGCCAGGCCCAGCGGATCGGCATCGCCCGCTCCCTGGCCACCAGCCCCCGGCTGATCGTCGCCGACGAACCCGTCTCCGCACTCGACGTCTCCGTCCAGGCCCAGATCGTCAACCTGATGGAACGGCTGCGGGACGAACTCGGCCTCTCGTACGTCTTCATCGCCCACGACCTGTCCGTGGTCAAGCGCGTCAGCGACCGGGTCGCCGTGATGTACCTCGGCCGGATCGTCGAGATCGGCGAGAAGCACGCCCTGTACGACTCCCCCCAGCACCCCTACACGCGGGCGCTGCTGTCCGCCGTACCGCTGCCCGACCCGGCGGCCGAGCGGCGGCGCGAGCGGATCACCCTCCTCGGGGACCCGCCGAGCCCGGCCGCCCCGCCGCCGGGCTGCTCCTTCCACCCGCGCTGCGCCAAGGCCCAGGAGGTCTGCCGCACCGAACGCCCGCTGCTGCGCATCGCCGTACCCGGCGAGGCGCGCGAGGTGGCCTGCCACTTCCCCGGGGACTGACCCCCCGCCGGCAGGAGGCACACGGGAGGGGGCCCGGGCGCGACGCGCGCCCGGGCCCCCTCCTGATGTGCTCGGGCCGGGTGCCCGCGGGCCGGGTGTCCTGGCACCCGGCGTCCGCGGACCTGCCCTCCTCAGACGGACAGTTCGCGGAGCAGGAAGTCCCGCTCCAGGGCGACCAGCTTCTCGTTCACCCCGTCCGGGGTCATGTGGGTGACGCCCGGCAGCGCCAGCAGCCGGTGCGGCCGGCCCGCCCCGGTCAGCGCCTCGGAGAGCCGCAGCGTGTGGGAGGGGTGCACGTTGTCGTCCGCCAGCCCGGTCACCAGCAGCAGCGGCCGCGACAGCCCCGCCGCGTCCCCGAGCAGGCAGTCCCGCTCGTACACCTCGGGGTGCTCGGCCGGCAGTCCGAGGTACCGCTCGGTGTACGCGGTGTCGTAGTACCGGAAGTCCGTGGGCGCGGCGCCCGCCACCGCCGCGTGGAACACGTCCGGCCGACGCAGCACCGCCATCGCGGCCAGGTAGCCGCCGTACGACCAGCCGCGCACGCCCACCCGGTCCAGATCCAGGTCGGGGTCCCGGTCGCCAAGCGCGCGCAGGGCCGCCACCTGGTCGTCCAGGGTCACCGCGGAGAAGCCGCGGTACATCGCGTGGGTGAAGGCGGGGGAGACGAAGGGGGTGCCCCGGTTGTCGGTGGTCACCACGGCGAAGCCCTGGTCGGCCCACCACTGGCGCAGCTGCCAGCGGCGCGGCTCGGCGCTCACGGCCTGGTAGCCGGGGCCGCCGTACACGTCGAGGAGGACGGGCAGCCGCTCGCCGGTGACGTGGCCCCGCGGGTAGACCACGGCCGTCGGCAGCCCGTGCTCGGTGACCCGGGCCAGCCGCGGCACCACCCGGTACGGCAGCGGCTCCGACAGGTCGCGCGGGGTGAACTCCCGGCCGTCGGCGGTCCGTACGGTCCTGGTGACCCCGTCGGGGCCGGCCGAGGTCAGCAGCAGCGCGCCGCCGTCGACGAGTACGGAGTGCACACCGGGCCCGTCGGCCAGGGCCCGTACCTCGCCGGTGCCCGGGCCGAGGAGCAGCACCTGCTGCTCGGCGGGGTCCCGGGTGCCGGCCTCCACGGCGAGCGCGCCCGCGTACTCGCCGGCCACCCGCCGCACCTGGATGCCGTCGCCGGTGAGGGGTACGCCGTCCAGGGCGAGGCCGCGGGCGGTGCCGCCCGGGGTGTCGGCGGCGGTGAGCAGCCGTCCGCCGGACAGCCGGGCCGGGGTGCCGGGCAGGGCGTCGACCCACTGGGGGTGGGTGGTGCGGGACAGTTCGCGGGTGCGGCCGGTGGCGGGGTCGGCGGTGAGCAGCAGGACGTTCTGCTGGAGGCGGTCCTGGACGGTCAGCAGGATCTCGTCGGAGGAGGCCCAGGAGGCGTCGGAGAGGTAGGGGAAGGCGGTGGCGTCCCAGGCCAGGCGGACGCGGCGGCCGTCGGGGCCGAAGACCCAGAGGGCGACGTCGGCGTTGGGTCCGCCGGCCACCGGGTAGGCGAAGGACTCGGGTGCCTTCTCGGGGTGGGCCGGGTCGGTGAAGTACCGGCGCTCCAGGGCGCCTTCGGCGACCCGGGCGGCGAGCAGGGTGATGCCGTCGGGGGACCACCAGTGGCCGCGGGAGCGGCCGAGTTCCTCGGCGGCGGCGAATTCGGCGATGCCCCAGCGGGCGCCGTCGGCGGGGGAGAGCCGGTCGCCGGGGGTGGTGTGGAGGGCGTCGCCGGTGACGTAGGCGACGCGGGAGCCGTCGTGGTTGGGGCGGGGGTCGAAGGCGGGGCCCGCGGTGGGCAGCTCCTTGGGGGCGGCGCCGTCGGCGAAGGCCTGGAAGACGCGGCCGGAGAGGGCGAAGACGGCGCTGAGGCCGTCGGCGGCGAGGGCGTACGAGCCGATGCCGGGGGCCCAGAGCCGGATCCGCTCGCGCAGCCGGCGTTCGGCCTCCGGGAGTTCCGCGGGGCCGGGGGCCAGTTGGGCGGGGTCGGCGACGAGGCGCTCGGTGCCGTCGGCGGTGTCGAGCACCCAGAGGGAGTCGACCGGGTCGGCGGGGCCGGCGGAGCGCAGGAACCAGAGCAGGCGGCCGGAGTCGCCGAAGGCGGCGGCGCGGGGGGCGCCGTAGGTGAAGCGGCCGGTGCGGGCGGAGAGGTCGAGGTAGGGGTCCATAGCACAGCAGTGTGACATGTGAAATTGCACCACTGCCAGCCCCCGTTCGTGCGGGCGGGCAGTATGCCCGAGTGGTGACCCCCCGGCACGGGGCATACCGTCGAAAGGGTGGAACCGAGTGCCATGCCGACCACCGGGACCAATGGCAAGGTCCAAGGAAGCGGGAGCGGGATCGCCCTGCTCGTCATCGCCTCCTGCCAGTTGATGATCGTCCTCGACATCACCATCGTGAACATCGCGCTGCCGCACATCCAGACGGCGCTGGGGTTCTCCACGACCACCCTCTCCTGGGTGGTCAACGCGTACACGCTGACCTTCGGCGGACTCCTCCTCCTCGGCGGCCGCGCCGGCGACATCCTCGGCCGGCGCCGCGTGTTCATCTTCGGTGTGCTCCTGTTCGGCCTCGCCTCCCTGCTCGGCGGCTTCGCCCAGGACTCAGGACAACTGCTCGCCGCACGCGCCCTCCAGGGCGTCGGCGGCGCCATCGCCTCCCCGACCTCCCTCGCGCTGATCACCACCACGTTCACCGAAGGCCCCGCCCGCAACCGGGCGTTCGGCGTGTTCGCCGGCGTCTCCGCCGCCGGCGGCGCCATCGGCCTGCTGCTCGGCGGCATCCTCGTCGAATGGCTCGACTGGCGCTGGATCTTCTTCGTCAACGCACCCATCGCGCTGCTCATCGCCTTCGCCGCGCCCCGGGTCCTCAGGGAGTCCGAACGCCACCCCGGCCACTTCGACTTCACCGGCGCCGTGACCGCCACCATCGGCATGGTCGCCCTGGTCTACGGCTTCATCCGGGCCGCCCAGGAAGGCTGGCGGGACCCCCTCACCCTCGGCTCCTTCGCCGCCGCCGTCGTCCTGCTGACCGTCTACGTCCTCGTCGAGCGCCGCTCCGAACAGCCCATCACCCCGCTGCACATGTTCGCCGACCGCAACCGCGCCGGCACCTACGGCATCATGCTGATGCTCGCCTGCGCGATCTTCGGCATGTTCTTCTTCCTCACCCTCTTCGTGCAGAACGTGCTCGGCTTCAGCCCCCTCGAAGCCGGCCTGGCCTTCCTGCCGGTCAGCGCCGTCATCGCGGTCGGCGCGGGCATCACCTCCCAGCTGCTGCCGAAGTACGGCCCCAAGCCCTTCATGGTGATCGGCGCGCTGTTCTCGGCCGCCGGCCTGGCCTGGCTGACCCAGACCGACATCCACTCCACGTACCTGGGCAGCATCCTCGGACCGATGCTGGTCTTCAGCCTCGGCATGGGCCTCCAGTTCGTCTCCCTCACCCTGATGGCCCTCTCCGGAGTCCCCGACCAGGAGTCCGGCGCCGCGTCCGGCCTCCTCAACGCCACGCAGCAGGTCGGCGGTTCACTCGGCCTCTCCATCCTGGTCACGGTCTTCGGCACGGCCAGCCGCAACGAGGCCAAGGAGATCGTCCCGTCCTTCCTCGCCCAGGCCACCCCGGCGGAACGCATCGCCTTCCAGCGCACCGGCCAGCTCCCCGACCCCTGGGGCGACCAGGTCCTCACCTACGGCGTCACCCGCTCCTTCGTGGCAGCCGCCATCTTCGCCGCCGTCGGCGCCCTGATAGCCCTCTTCGTCATCCAGGTCCGCCCGGACGACATAGAACGCCTCAAGGGCACCCACACCCCGATGGGCTGACACCGATTCCGGGGCGCGACGGGTGGCCGGTCAGCCGGTCAGGCGGTGACCGGGGTGTCGGGCTCCGCTCCGGGGGCGACCGGTACGGCCAGGTAGCGGAAGAGGCCGCCCGGGCCCGGGAGGTGCGAGTACGGCTGCCAGGCCAGCGGGTAGCTGCCGCGGAGGTGGCGGGTGTTGGGGGCGTACGTGCCCCCGGCCCACCGGAGGGTGCCGGTGAGGGTGCGGCCCTCGTGCAGGCGGAACTCGCGGTCGCGCGGCGGCGTGGGCCGGGGCTTCGGGGCGGTCCACAGGGCGGGGGCGTTGGTGACCAGGATCGCCAGGCCGTTCCGGTCCGGCCGGTCGCAGAAGGCCTCCAGCCGCACGACGTCCTCCACGAAGCGCAGCCGGGCGAGGTCGTCCGCCCCGTGGTTCCGCAGCCGGTACTCCTCGTCCGGCGGGCCGGGCAGCGTACCGGTCCAGTCGCGGGTGAAGTACGTGAACTCGATCAGGGTCTGCCCGCCCTCCGGCCCCAGGCACAGCAGGTCGAGGTACTCGGCACGGCCCGGGCGGCGCCGGGGCACCTCCAGCCGGGAGTGCACCCCGGGGGCCGCGTCCCACAGGGCGCGGGCGAAGCCGTGCTGGAGGTCCGCCTCGGAGTGGAAGACCGGCCGGTCGCGCCGCAGCGCGGTCATCACGCGGTCCAGCGGCACTCCCGCGACCGTGGCCGAAAAGGGCGCCTGTGTGGTCATCGGCTCATTCAAGCCCCCGCGCGTGCGGCCCATCAAGGTGTCTGCACGCGCAACCGGCGCCCGCCCGCCCGAAGCGCCGGGGCCCCGCGGCTCTCCGGAGAGAGCCGCGGGGCCCCGCGCCGTGGAAGGTCCGGGGTGTTCTAGATGTCCCGGAAGATCTCGATCTGGGCGCCCACCGAGTTGAGGCGCTCGGCGAGTTCCTCGTAGCCGCGGTTGATGACGTAGACGTTGCGCAGGACCGAGGTCCCCTCGGCGGCCATCATCGCCAGGAGCACGACCACCGCCGGGCGGAGGGCCGGCGGGCACATCATCTCCGCCGCGCGCCAGCGGGTCGGGCCCTCCACCAGGACCCGGTGCGGGTCGAGGAGCTGGAGGCGGCCGCCGAGGCGGTTGAGGTCCGTGAGGTAGATCGCCCGGTTGTCGTACACCCAGTCGTGGATCAGGGTCTGGCCCTGGGCCACCGCCGCGATGGCCGCGAAGAACGGGACGTTGTCGATGTTCAGGCCCGGGAACGGCATCGGGTGGATCTTGTCGATGGGGGCTTCGAGCTTCGACGGGCGGACCGTGAGGTCCACCAGCCGGGTGCGGCCGTTGTCCGCCACGTACTCCGACGAGCGGTCGTGGTCCAGGCCCATCTCCTCCAGGACCGCCAGCTCGATCTCCATGAACTCGATCGGGACGCGCCGGATGGTCAGTTCGGACTCCGTGACCACCGCGGCGGCCAGCAGGCTCATCGCCTCGACCGGGTCCTCGGAGGGGGAGTAGTCGACGTCGACGTCGATGTTCGGCACGCCGTGCACGGTCAGGGTGGTGGTGCCGATGCCCTCGACCCGGACGCCCAGGGCCTCCAGGAAGAAGCACAGGTCCTGGACCATGTAGTTGGAGGAGGCGTTGCGGATGACGGTCACGCCGTCGTGGCGGGCCGCGGCCAGCAGCGCGTTCTCGGTGACGGTGTCCCCGCGCTCGGTCAGCACGATGGGCCGTTCGGGGGAGACCCCGGCCTCCACCTCGGCGTGGTAGATGCCCTCGGTTGCGGTGATGTCCAGGCCGAACCGGCGGAGGGCGATCATGTGCGGCTCGATGGTCCGGGTGCCGAGGTCGCAGCCGCCGGCGTAGGGCAGCCGGAAGCGGTCCATGCGGTGGAGCAGCGGGCCCAGGAACATGATGATGCTGCGGGTGCGGACGGCCGCCTCGGCGTCGATGGCGTCCATGTCGAGCTCGGCCGGCGGTACGAGTTCCAGGTCCACGCCGTCGTTGATCCAGCGGGACCGTACGCCGATGGAGTTCAGCACCTCCAGGAGGCGGTACACCTCCTCGATGCGGGCGACCCGGCGCAGCACCGTGCGGCCCTTGTTGAGGAGGGAGGCGCACAGCAGCGCGACGCAGGCGTTCTTGCTGGTCTTGACGTCGATGGCGCCGGAGAGGCGGCGGCGGCCGACCACGCGCAGGTGCATCGGTCCGGCGTAGCCCAGGGAGACGATCTCGCTGTCGAGCGCTTCACCGATTCGGGCGATCATCTCAAGGCTGATGTTCTGGTTGCCGCGTTCGATGCGGTTCACGGCGCTCTGGCTGGTGCCCAGTGCGTCGGCGAGCTGACTCTGCGTCCAGCCGCGGTGCTGCCGGGCGTCACGGATGAGCTTGCCGATGCGTACGAGGTAGTCGTCTGCCATGGGTGCACCGTATCTCAGATATGAGATCTCGCCTTCCGGGGGTGCCCCATTCGTGTGTCCGGTATGGCTGTTATGGGGTAATCAGGCCAATTGGCCCTGCGGGGTGGCGCTGTTGTGGTGGTGTGGTGAGCGCCACTGCCGCGCGAGGGGTGGGCGGGGCGGCCGGTTCCGTGCCGTGCCTCCGGTCTGAGCCCCCCTCAGGCGCGGAACCCGCACGTCCGCTCAGGCGCGTGTGCGGAGTTCCTGGCGGGTCCAGAGGGTGAGGTCGCCGCCGGTGGCGACGGCCAGGGTGAGGCCGGAGGGCGAGAACCCGGCGGCGCGCAGCTCCGCGTGCTCGGAGTGGGGGACGTGCCACCAGGCGCCTCCGGCCGGCCCGCCGTGCGCTCCGCCGTCGGCGGAGAGGATGACCCGGTGGTGGGGCCAGTCGGGGCTGACGACGTCCAGCGTCCAGCCGTCGGGGGTCGTGCTGTGCAGGCCACCGCCGAAGAGGCCCGCGATACGGACCGGAACCCCCGCGAGGGGGCCGGGCCCGGGACAGACGAGGTCCCTGCGTACGTCGGGGATGCCGGTGCCGGTGCCGGTGCCGGTGCCGGTGTCGGTGGCGGGATCGGGATTCCGGTCGCGTGCGATCTGCTCGCCGGTGGCCGCGTCGAAGAGGCCGCGCCCGCCGCCGGACACGACCACGACGAGGTCGCGCCCGGTGTCCGGATGGACCGCGAAGCCGATGCCCAGCAGTCCGCCGACGGCGATGGTGTGGCCCGGGGCGGGCTGCCACGGCGTCGGGGCCGGCATGACGGGAGCCGCGAGGTAGCGCTCCCGCAGCCGCTGCTGATGGTTCGTGATCAAGCCCGTCTCCTCGGTGCCGTGCCGTGCTGTGGTGCGCAGTGTTGTGCCGCGCTGCGCGGTGCGCTGCGGGTCGAGGATCTCTCGCGCAGCCCCCGTGGTCGATCGCTTTCCCGGGTGCGCGGCAGGGGGCCGCCTTGCGCGCTGTGGGGCGAGTGGGGCTGCGGTGGGTGGGGTCGGGGTGGCTGTTGGGGGAGCCGAAAACGGCTGCATTCGCCGCAAAAGGGGTGACTGGTTGATGGTGGTCGCATGCCCGTGCATGACCAGGACGCCCTCATGCACTAGAGTTATCTCGACATCGAGATATCTGCCGAAGGCGTCCCGCAGCCGCGCCGCAGGTAAGGGTTACCTAACTTAGCCCTACCTTAGCGGACTGGCCAGAGTGCCACGCGGCAGGATGCGGTAGAACGCGCGAATTCATGCATGAAGGAGACTGTCGTGTCGGCGAACAGCTTCGACGCCCGCAGCACGCTGCAGGTGGGCGACGAGTCGTACGAGATCTTCCGGCTGGACAAGGTTGAGGGCTCGGCCCGCCTTCCCTACAGCCTGAAGGTGCTGCTGGAGAACCTGCTCCGCACCGAGGACGGCGCCAACATCACCGCCGACCACATCCGGGCGCTCGGCAGCTGGGACTCCCAGGCCCAGCCGAGCCAGGAGATCCAGTTCACGCCGGCCCGCGTGATCATGCAGGACTTCACCGGCGTGCCCTGCGTCGTCGACCTCGCCACCATGCGTGAGGCCGTCGCCGCCCTCGGCGGCGACCCGGCGAAGATCAACCCGCTCTCCCCGGCCGAGATGGTCATCGACCACTCCGTCATCGCCGACAAGTTCGGCACCAACGACGCCTTCGCGCAGAACGTCGAGCTGGAGTACGGCCGCAACAAGGAGCGCTACCAGTTCCTGCGCTGGGGCCAGACCGCGTTCGACGACTTCAAGGTCGTCCCGCCGGGCACCGGCATCGTCCACCAGGTGAACATCGAGCACCTGGCCCGCACCGTCATGGTCCGCAACGGCCAGGCGTACCCCGACACCCTCGTCGGCACCGACTCCCACACCACCATGGTCAACGGCCTCGGTGTGCTCGGCTGGGGCGTCGGCGGCATCGAGGCCGAGGCCGCCATGCTCGGCCAGCCGGTCTCCATGCTGATCCCGCGCGTCGTCGGCTTCAAGCTGACCGGCGAGCTGCCCACCGGCACCACCGCCACCGACCTGGTGCTGACGATCACCGAGATGCTGCGCAAGCACGGCGTCGTCGGCAAGTTCGTCGAGTTCTACGGCGAGGGCGTCGCCGCCACCTCGCTCGCGAACCGCGCCACCATCGGCAACATGTCGCCGGAGTTCGGCTCCACCGCCGCGGTCTTCCCGATCGACGGCGAGACCCTGAACTACCTGCGCCTGACCGGCCGCTCCGAGCAGCAGGTCGCGCTCGTCGAGGCGTACGCCAAGGAGCAGGGCCTCTGGCTCGACCCGGCCGCCGAGCCCGACTTCTCCGAGAAGCTGGAGCTCGACCTCTCCACCGTCGTCCCGTCGATCGCCGGCCCGAAGCGCCCGCAGGACCGCATCGTCCTCGCGAACGCCGCCGCGCAGTTCGCCCAGGACGTCCGCAACTACGTCGACATGGTCGACGAGGCAGGCCAGGAGTCCTTCCCGGCCTCCGACGCCCCTGCCGTCAGCAACGGCGTCCCGTCGAACCCGGTCGAGGTGACCGCCCCCGACGGCACCACCTACACGATCGACCACGGCGCCGTCACGGTCGCCGCGATCACCTCCTGCACCAACACCTCGAACCCGTACGTCATGGTCGCCGCCGCCCTCGTGGCGAAGAAGGCCGTGGAGAGGGGCCTGACCCGCAAGCCGTGGGTCAAGACCACGCTCGCCCCGGGCTCGAAGGTCGTCACCGACTACTTCGACAAGGCCGGTCTGACCCCGTACCTCGACAAGGTCGGCTTCAACCTCGTCGGCTACGGCTGCACCACCTGCATCGGCAACTCCGGCCCGCTGCCGGAGGAGGTCTCCAAGGCCGTCAACGACCACGACCTCGCGGTCACCTCGGTCCTCTCGGGCAACCGCAACTTCGAGGGCCGGATCAACCCCGACGTCAAGATGAACTACCTGGCCTCCCCGCCGCTGGTCGTCGCGTACGCCCTCGCGGGCTCCATGAAGGTGGACATCACCAAGGACGCGCTCGGCGTCGACACCGAGGGCAACCCGGTCTTCCTCAAGGACATCTGGCCGTCGGAGGCCGAGGTCAACGACGTCGTCGCCAACGCCATCGGCGAGGACATGTTCTCCAAGTCCTACCAGGACGTCTTCGCCGGCGACGCCCAGTGGCAGGCCCTGTCGATCCCGACCGGCAACACCTTCGAGTGGGACCCGCAGTCCACCTACGTGCGCAAGCCCCCGTACTTCGAGGGCATGACCATGGAGACCACCCCGGTCACCGACATCACCGGTGCCCGCGTGCTGGCCAAGCTGGGCGACTCGGTCACCACCGACCACATCTCCCCGGCCGGTGCGATCAAGGCCGACACCCCGGCCGGCAAGTACCTCACGGAGCACGGCGTCGAGCGCCGCGACTTCAACTCGTACGGTTCCCGCCGCGGCAACCACGAGGTCATGATCCGCGGTACCTTCGCCAACATCCGCCTGCGCAACCAGATCGCGCCGGGCACCGAGGGCGGCTTCACCCGCGACTTCACCGTCGAGGGCGCCCCGGTCTCCTTCATCTACGACGCCTCGCAGAACTACCAGGCCGCCGGCATCCCGCTGGTCATCCTGGGCGGCAAGGAGTACGGCTCCGGCTCGTCCCGCGACTGGGCCGCCAAGGGCACCGCGCTCCTCGGCGTCAAGGCCGTCATCACCGAGTCGTACGAGCGCATCCACCGCTCGAACCTCATCGGCATGGGCGTCCTGCCGCTGCAGTTCCCGGCCGGCCAGTCGGCCGACTCGCTCGGCCTGACCGGCGAGGAGACCTTCTCCATCGCGGGCATCACGGAGCTGAACGAGGGCACCACCCCCAGCACGGTGAAGGTCACCACCGACACCGGCGTGGAGTTCGACGCGGTCGTCCGCATCGACACCCCCGGCGAGGCGGACTACTACCGCAACGGCGGCATCATGCAGTACGTGCTGCGCAACCTCATCCGCGGCTGAAAACCGCCGCCGGAACCAGCCGACACGCCGAGCGGCGTCGTCGATTGAGGCATAAGGGTGCCTGACGGCACCAAAGGGCCGTATCCCCGTTAAGGGGGTACGGCCCTTCCGCTTTTCGGGGAAAGCATGCCGTGTGACGGAGAGGTCTCAACTCGGAAAAGCCCGGAGTCATCCTTGTGCTCGATCTTGCTCCGCCGAGCGGAAGTGGACTATACCTGTGCCCGTCCGGCCCACCGCGGCACGAGCGGCCCCGGACCGGGGGACGGCGGGCGACCTGCGGTGATGTCCGAATTCGCAACTGCCTGGTTTTTTCGGCGTCCTTCACACATCTGACGAAGGCGAGGACTTGAGCATGGGATCCACCTCCGCCCACGGCGAGCGCAGCACCGGTGAGGGGCTGGGCCGCCGCGATCTGATCAAGCGGTCCGCGGCACTCGGCCTGATCACCGTGCCGACGATGAGCTTCCTGTCCGCGTGCGCCTCCGGCGGCGGCGAGGAGCCCAGCGGCGGCAACAGCGGCACCAAGGCCACCAAGGAGAACCCCTTCGGCGTGGCCAAGGGCAGCAAGCTCGACGTCGTCGTCTTCAAGGGCGGCTACGGCGACGACTACGCCAAGGCCTGGGAGGCCGCGTTCGACAAGAAGTGGGGCACCAAGAGCTCCCACCTCGGCACCCAGGAGATCACCGGCAAGCTCCAGCCCCGCTTCAACGGCGGCAACCCCCCGGACGTCATCGACGACTCCGGCGCCCAGCAGATCAAGCTGGACGTGCTCTTCAAGGGCGGGCAGCTGGCCGACCTCACCCCGGTCCTGGACGCCCCCTCCCTGGACGACCCCAACAAGAAGGTCCGGGACATGCTCATCCCCGGCACCATCGAACAGGGCACCCAGGGCGGCAAGTTCGTCGCGGTGAACTACGTCTACACCGTCTGGGGCCTGTGGTACTCGGGCAAGCTCTTCAAGGAGAAGGGCTGGAACCCGCCCAAGACCTGGGACGAGTTCCTCGACGTCTGTACCAAGGCCAAGGCCGCGGGCCTCGGCGGACTCGCCCACCAGGGCAAGTACCCGTACTACATCAACGTCGCCATCATGGACCTGATCGCCAAGAAGGGCGGTCTGGAGGCCATGAAGGCCATCGACAACCTCGAGGCCAACGCCTTCGAGAACAACCCGGTCGCGCTGGAGGCCGTCGAGGCCGTCTACGAGGTCGTCGAGAAGGGCCTGCTGATGCCGGGCACCAACGGCCTCACCCACACCGAGAGCCAGACCCGGTGGAACCAGTACAAGGCCGCGTTCATCACCAGCGGCTCCTGGCTGGAGAACGAGCAGCTCAAGCAGACCCCGGCCGACTTCGACATGCGCTTCCTCCCGATGCCGGTCCTGCCGGGCAGCAAGCTCCCCTTCGAGGCCATCCGCGCCGGCGCCGGCGAGCCGTTCATCGTCCCGGAGAAGGCCGCGAACAAGCCCGGCGGCCTGGAGTTCATCCGCTCGATGCTGTCCCGCGAGTGGTCGACGCTCTTCGCCCAGCAGGCCAACTCGCTCACCATCGTCAAGGACGGCGTGGACCCGAACGTGCAGCTGCGCCCGGGCACCAAGTCGGCCGTGGAGGCCCTCAAGGCCGCCGGTGACAACACCTTCAACTACCGCTACCCGGACTGGTACAGCCAGATGGACCTGGACATCCAGAACGCGTCCAACGAGCTGATGGCCAAGCGCATCCAGCCCAAGGAATGGATCAAGCGGGCCCAGGCCGCGGTCAACAAGGCGGCCAAGGACCCCAACGCCAAGAACAACCACCGCGACTGACCGGGCGGGACGGACGGGACGGACACCATGAGCAACGTAGCCAAGAGCAGGGGGCGGGGCGGCTTCATCGCCGGATTCCTCGTCGTGCCGCTCGCGCTGTACCTGATCTTCGTCATCTGGCCGTACGTGCAGACGTTCGGCTACTCCTTCACCAACTGGACGGGACAGTCACCGACGTTCGACATCGTCGGCTTCGACAACTACGCCGACCTGCTGAAGGACGAGGTCTTCCGCGGCGCACTCTGGCACAACCTGCTGCTCCTGGTGTTCGTCCCGGTCGTCACCATCCTGCTGGCCCTGTTCTTCGCCTTCATGCTCAACGCCGGCGGCCGCAGCGGCGCCGGCGGAGTGCAGGGCGTGGCCGGCTCCCGGTTCTACAAGATCGTCTACTTCTTCCCGCAGGTGCTCTCCCTCGCCATCCTCGCGGTGCTCTTCGGGGCGGTCTACCGCAGCGACGAGGGCGGCCTGCTCAACGGCGTGCTGACCCGCATCGGCCTGGTCGACCCGCAGACCCCCATCGAATGGCTCAACGAGCCCGACCTCGTCCTGTGGTGCCTGCTGCTGGTCGTCGTCTGGCACGGGGTCGGCTTCTACCTGGTCCTGTTCTCCGCGGCCATGCAGTCCGTCCCCAAGGACATCTACGAGGCGGCGCTGCTCGACGGCGCCGGCCGCGCCCAGACCTTCTTCAAGGTCACCCTGCCCCTGCTGTGGGACTCCGTGCAGACCTCCGCGGTCTACCTCGGCATCGCGGCCATGGACATGTTCGTCCTGGTGTCCACCATGACCCAGGGGCAGTTCGGCGGCGGGCCCGACCACCACAGCGAGGTCATGGCCACCGTCCTGATGCGCAACTTCCTCTTCTTCGGCAAGAGCGGCTACGCCTGCGCCATGGGCGTCGTCATGCTCGTCCTCACCATGATCCTTTCCGTCATCACGCTGCGCGCCACCCGCCGCGAGCGCATCGAGTTCTGAGCGGGAGTGCCACGATGACCACCGAATCCACAGTGATCAAGGCCCCCGGTGAGGCGGCCGCCGACCGGGCCGGGGGATCGGGACGCACCGGGGAGCGCGAGCGCCGCGGCGCCGACGGCACCGTCCTCAACGTCTTCTCGCACGGCTTCCTGGCCGTCTGGGCCATACTGATCGTCCTGCCGCTGATCTGGCTGGCCCTGGGCTCCTTCAAGACCGACGCGCAGATCGGCGGGTCGGCCCTGAGCTGGCCCTCCAACTGGCACTTCGACGCCTTCGGGCGCGCCTGGGACAAGGGCATCGGCGACTACTTCGCCAACACCTTCATCGTCCTGGTCTTCTCGGTGCCGCTGACCATGCTCTTCGGGTCGATGGCGGCGTACGTGCTGGCCCGCTACCCCTTCAAGGGGAACCGGTTCGTCTACTACTTCTTCGTCAGCGGGGCGATGTTCCCCGTCTTCCTCGCCCTCGTGCCGCTCTTCTTCATGGTCAAGCGGTTCGACATGCTCAACACGTACCACGGGCTGATCCTCGTGTACGTGGCGTACTCGATGCCGTTCACCGTCTTCTTCATGCACAGCTTCTTCCGCACCCTGCCGACCGCGGTGCACGAGGCGGCGGTCATCGACGGGGCCTCGCACACCCGGATCTTCTTCCAGGTGATGCTGCCGATGGCCAAGCCGGGCCTGATCAGCGTCGGCATCTTCAACACGCTGGGGCAGTGGAACCAGTACATCCTGCCCTCGGTGCTGATGCAGCCGCAGAGCAGCTCCGACCCCGAGCGCTACCTGCTCACCCAGGGCCTGATCCAGCTCCAGCAGCAGCAGGGGTACGAGACCGACCTGCCGGTGCTGTTCGCGGGCGTGACCATCGCGATGATCCCGATGCTGGTGGTCTACCTCTCCTTCCAGCGGCAGATCCAGGCCGGCCTCACCTCGGCCACGCTCAAGTAGCCCGGCCGGCACGGACGAGGAGGGCGGGGCCGCCCCGAGACGGCCCCGCCCTCCTCCACGTCCCGGCCCGGCCTACAGCCAGGTGCCGAAGCGGCGGATGTACCAGGTCTTCACCAGCTGCGTGAGGGTGCAGTACGCCAGCAGCACGCCCACCAGCCACGGGAAGTAGGACATCGGGACCGGTACGAAGCCCAGCGAGGAGGCCAGCGGCGAGAAGGGCAGGAACAGGCCCGTCAGCACCGCCAGGACCGTCATCACCATCACCGGCCAGGAGGCCCGCGACTGCACGAACGGGATCTTCCGGGTCCGGATCATGTGGACGACCAGGGTCTGCGAGAGCAGGCCCTCGATGAACCAGCCGGACTGGAAGAGCGCCTGGTGCGCCTCGCTGTTCGCGCCGAACACGTTCCACATGATCACGAACATCGCGATGTCGAAGACCGAGCTGATCGGCCCGATCACCACCATGAAGCGGCCGATGCCCCGGGCGTCCCAGTTCCGCGGCCTGCGCAGGTACTCCTCGTCCATCCGGTCCCAGGGCGTGGCCAGCTGGGCGATGTCGTACACCAGGTTCTGCACCAGCAGCATGATCGCCAGCATCGGCTGGAACGGGATGAACGCGCTCGCCACCAGCACCGAGAAGACGTTGCCGAAGTTCGACGACGCGGTCATCTTGATGTACTTGATCGTGTTGCCGAACGTGGTCCGGCCCTGCACCACGCCCTGCTCCAGGACGGTCAGGTCCTTCTCCAGCAGGATGATGTCCGCGGACTCCTTGGCGATGTCCACGGCGGTGTCGACGGAGATGCCGACGTCGGCGTCGCGCAGCGCGGCCGCGTCGTTGATCCCGTCGCCCAGGAAGCCGACCGTGTGGCCGTCGGCCTGCAGGGCCCGGACGACCCGGGCCTTCTGCACCGGGTTCACCTTGGCGAACACGGTGGTACGGGCGGCCAGTTCGCGCAGCTGCGCGTCGTCGACGGCGTCGATGCCGGCGCCGAGCACCACCTGCCCGACGTCGAGGCCGACGTCGGCGCAGACCCGGGCGGCCACCAGCTCGTTGTCGCCGGTGATCACCTTGACGGCGACGCCCTTGTCCGCCATGCCCCGCAGGGCCGCGGCCGCGTCGGCCTTCGGCGGGTCGAGGAAGGCGAGGAAGCCGACCAGCGTGAGGCCGTCCTCGTCCGCGACGGTGTAGCTGTCGCGGGGCGTGTCGAGCGTGCGCGTGGCGACCGCGAGGACCCGCAGGCCCTGCCGGTTGTGGGCCCGGGCGGTGAGGGCGGCGCCGGTGCGCAGGGCCTCGGTGAGCTCGACGCGCTCGCCGCGGTCCTTCATGTGGGTGCACAGGGCGAGGACCTCCTCGACGGCACCCTTGGTGATCATGACGTGTTCGGTGCGGCCGGGGTCGCCGACCAGGCTGTTGCGGTTGAGGACCACGGACATCCGGCGGCGGGCGAAGTCGAAGGGGATCTCGTCGACCATCGAGAACCGTGCGTCGACGACAACCTCCTCGGCCTCGTTGACGCGGTCGATGACCGCCCGGTCCATCAGGTTGCGCAGGCCGGTCTGGAAGTGGGCGTTGAGGTAGCCGTACTCCAGGACCTCGGTGTCCTCCCGGCCGTGCACGTCGAGGTAGCGGTCGAGGACGATGCGGTCCTCGGTGAGGGTGCCGGTCTTGTCGGTGCAGAGCACGTCCATCGCGCCCAGGTTCTGGATCGCGTTGAGCCGCTTGACGACGACCTTCTTGCGCGCCATCGCGACGGCGCCGCGGGCGAGGTTGGCGGAGACCACCATCGGCAGCATCTCGGGGGTCAGGCCGACCGCCACGGCCACGGCGAAGAGGAAGGCCTCGTCCCAGTCGCCCTTGGTGAGGCCGTTGATCGCGAAGACCACCGGGACCATCACCAGCATGAAGCGGATCAGCAGGAAGCTGACCTTG
The DNA here is from genome assembly GCF_044759225.1 of Streptomyces sp. NPDC101132. NCBI lineage: Bacteria > Bacillati > Actinomycetota > Actinomycetes > Kitasatosporales > Streptomycetaceae > Streptomyces > Streptomyces sp. NPDC101132. The sequence goes on along the minus strand of NZ_JBIVYX010000007.1, from coordinate 161,764 downwards.
CGCACGCCGTTGTCGAAGTTGGTCTGGGGGCGCTCGCCGACCAGCGAGCCGGCCATGGAGCCGAAGTAGGTGTCGGCGCCGGTGGCCACGACCACGCCGGTGGCGGTGCCGGAGGTGACCGAGGTGCCCATCAGGGCGAGGTTGCCGGCCTCGACGGGGTCGGTGGTGTCGCTCTGGCCGAGGTCCTGCGCGCGGCTGTCGGCCTTGGCCACCGGGAGGGACTCGCCGGAGAGCGCGGCCTGGGAGACCATCAGGTCCTTGGCGGCGATCAGCCGCAGGTCGGCGGGGACGAGGTCGCCGGCGGCGAGCCGCACCACGTCGCCGGGGACGACCTGGTCCATCGGGATCTCCACCGGGGTGGCGGCCGCGGCGGTGCCGGCCCGGCGCTGCACGGCGCAGGTGGTGGTGACCAGCTGCTTCAGCGCCTCGGCGGCCCGGCCGGAGCGGTACTCCTGCCAGAACCGGAGGAGCCCGCTGACGCCGACCATCACCGAGAGGATGACGACGCCGGGGTCGGCGGGGTCCTGCCAGTACATGATCCCGGCGAGGAACACGAGGACGAGGATGAAGGGGTTCCAGTAGGCCCTGGCCAGCTGGACGTACCAGCGCGGGGCGCGCTCGCGGGCGACGACGTTGGGGCCGTGCCGCTCCAGGCGGTGCCGTGCCTCCTGGCCGCTGAGGCCGTCGCGGGTGGCGCCGAGCTCCTGGAGCACGCGGTCGGCGGGGCGGGCGCTGAGCCCGGCGAGCCGCTCGCCGGCGCGGCGGGTGCCGGCCTCCAGCTCGGCCGCCTTCCGCTCGCGGCGGGTGGGGCCCGGCGGAGCGAGCTTCTGCGGGGTGCGCGGGGTGATCATGGTCATGTGAAGCCTCCCTCCGCGTGTCCGGGCAGCGCGGAGCCGCACGGTGACGCGGAGTGGTCATGGACGCGCGGGGGTGTCCCGGCGGGGCCGGGGGCCCGCGCGTCGGCATGGGTGTGCCGCAGCCCCTGGGGCCGCCGCGCGGGGCGTCAGGGCGTACGGAAGGAGACGGCCGGAACCGGTGGGACGGGTGGGACCCGGTGGCACGGGGCGGCCCGGTGAGACGGGCACGGCCCGTGGAGCCGGTACGGCCGGGAGAGAGGTCGCCGGCGGGTCAGCCGACGAGAGCGCGGCAGGAACTTCGGTCGGGACTCATCCCGAACACCTCCTCGCCTCGCGCTGTCGGAAAATGGGGTCGATCCGGCCGGACGGCCGCAGAGGATCAACGCCTCAGCGAGGCTAACACGTGTCCCAGAAGGTGCGCTCTGGGCCTTTTGGCCCTTTCCTCGGTCATAGGGACGAGTGCGCAGAGGTGGTCCCGTGCGGGTGAGGGCCGTCTTGGGCTCTTGACGTAAGGAATCCCAAGGGCTCGACTTAGGTGTTCACAAGTTGAAAGAGCCGAGGGTCCGGTTTTTGCGTTTTTGCGATTTTCCGGGGCCTTGGCCGGGGGGCGATGGCAGCGCCGTCGCTGAAGGGCAGGAGTGGATCAGTCGTGGAGACTCCGGGTTCGCAGTCGTCACTGCACCGGGCGAATCTCGAGCGGGTCGTACGCGCGGTACGGCTGGCCGGTTCGCTCACCCAGGCGGAGATCGCCCGTACCACCGGACTGTCGGCGGCCACGGTCTCCAACATCGTCCGGGAACTGAAGGACGGCGGCACGGTCGAGGTCACGCCGACCTCGGCGGGCGGCCGCCGGGCCCGCGCCGTCTCGCTCAGCGGCGACGCCGGGATCGTCATCGGCGTGGACTTCGGCCACACGCACCTGCGCGTGGCGGTGGGCAACCTGGCCCACCAGGTGGTCGCCGAGGAGTCCGAGCCGCTGGACGTCGACGCCTCGTCCAAGGAGGGCTTCGACCGGGCGGAGGTGCTGGTCGGGAGGCTGATCGAGACGGTCGGGGTGGGCCGGGACAAGGTGATCGGCGTCGGGCTCGGCGTCCCGGGCCCGATCGACGTCGAGTCCGGCACCCTGGGCTCCACGTCGATCCTCCCGGGCTGGACCGGCATCAACCCCCGCCAGGAGCTCTCCGAGCGGCTTGGCGTGCCCGTGTACGTCGACAACGACGCCAATCTCGGGGCGCTGGGGGAGCTGGTCTGGGGGAGCGGCCGGGGCGTGAAGGACCTGGCCTACATCAAGGTGGCCAGCGGCGTCGGCGCCGGGCTGGTCATCAACGGCCAGATCTACCGCGGTCCGGGCGGTACGGCCGGGGAGATCGGGCACATCACGCTGGACGAGTCGGGGCCGGTCTGCCGGTGCGGCAACCGCGGCTGCCTGGAGACGTTCGCCGCCGCCCGGTACGTGCTGCCGCTGCTCCAGCCCGGCCACGGACCGGACCTCACCATGGAGCGCGTCGTCCAGTTGGCCCAAGAGGGCGATCCGGGCTGCCGGCGGGTCATCGCCGACGTCGGCCGGCACATCGGCAGCGGCGTGGCGAACCTGTGCAACCTGCTCAATCCCAGCCGTGTGGTGCTGGGCGGCAGCCTCGCGGAGGCCGGCGAGCTGGTCCTGGCGCCCATCAGGGAGTCGGTCTCGCGGTACGCGATCCCGAGTGCCGCGCGCCGGCTTTCCGTCCTTACGGGTGCCCTGGGCGGGCGCGCCGAGGTGCTGGGGGCCCTGGCCCTCGTACTCTCGGAGATGGGCGATTCGACGCTATTGGAGAGCAGTTCGGCCACTTCGCCTGGGTCTGTCGGCTCGGAGAAGACCTCCGCCCTGTCTTCAGTTAGATAACGGATGGCACCGTTGTCATCTCGTTAAGTCTTCACTCCTTGACGACAACCTTGCGGCCGAGTTGACTCACGTCACACCTCGGCCGCAACGTTGCGGCCTCGTCAGGGAGGTTCACAAGATGAACACGCGTATCCGTCGTGTTGCCGTAGTCGTCGCGGGCGCCGCGATGGCCGCTTCCCTCGCTGCCTGTGGCAGCGCCAAGGAGTCGGGCGGGGGCACCAGCGAGTCCTCGCCGGGCGCCGCCAAGGGCGACGCGATCAAGGTCGGTCTGCTCCTGCCGGAGAACCAGACCGCGCGTTACGAGAAGTTCGACCAGCCGCTGATCGAGAAGAAGGTCAAGGAGCTGACGAACGGCAAGGGCGAGGTCGTCTACGCCAACGCCAAGCAGGACGCGACCACGCAGAACTCGCAGGTCGACACCATGATCACCAACAAGGTGGACGTCCTGATCGTCGACGCGGTCGACTCCAAGGCGATCGCCGGCTCGGTCAAGAAGGCCAAGGACGCGGGCATCCCGGTCGTCGCGTACGACCGCCTGGCCGAGGGCCCGATCGACGCCTACACCTCCTTCGACAACGAAGAGGTCGGCAAGGTCCAGGGCAAGGCCCTGCTGGAGGCCCTGGGCGACAAGGCCAAGGCCGGCCAGATCGTCATGATGAACGGCTCCGTCACGGACCCGAACGCCGCTCTCTTCAAGAAGGGCGCGCACTCCGAGCTCGACGGCAAGGTGACCATCGGCAAGGAGTACGACACCAAGGAGTGGAAGCCGGAGAACGCCAACGCCAACATGGAGGCGGCGATCTCCGCCCTCGGCAAGGACAAGATCGTCGGCGTCTACTCCGCGAACGACGGCATGGCGGGCGGCATCATCACCGCCCTGAAGTCCGCCGGCGTCAGCCCCCTGCCGCCGGTCACCGGCCAGGACGCCGAACTCGCGGGTGTGCAGCGCATCGTCGCCGGTGAGCAGTACATGAGCGTCTACAAGCCGTACGCCCCCGAGGCCGAGGCCGCCGCCGAGATGGCCGTCGCGCTGGCCAAGGGCGAGAAGCTCGACGCGATCGCCAAGTCCAAGGTCGACAGCCCCACCACCAAGGGCGTCCCGTCGCTCCTGATCCCGGTGGTCTCGCTCACCAAGGCCAACATCAAGGACACTGTGGTCAAGGACGGTGTTTACACCGTCGACGAGATCTGCACCGACAAGTACGCCGCCGCCTGCGCCGCGGCCGGGCTGAAGTAGCCCCAGGCCCACCGCGGCCCCGCCCGGACGGACGGACCTTCGCGACCCGTCCGTCCGGGCCCCCGGATCCTGCCTGGCGCCCCGCCCCTCCTCACCCCGCCACCCGCGGCGGGGCGCCGGGCAGAAACGATTCCCTTCTTCCTTTTTCGCTCTTCTCTGTACGACATCCCCGCCGGTCAGGCGGCGAAGGAGATGGTTCATGTGTCCGCTGCGCCCGTGCTGGCGTTGCGAGGCGTCTCGAAGCGGTTCGGCGCCGTCCAGGCGCTCACCGACGTAGACCTCGAGATCCACGCCGGAGAGGTCGTCGCCCTCGTGGGCGACAACGGCGCCGGAAAGTCCACGCTGGTCAAGACGATCGCCGGCGTCCACCCCATCGATGACGGCGTCATCGAGTGGGAAGGCCGCGCCGTGCAGGTCACCAAGCCCCACGACGCCCAGAACCTCGGCATCGCGACGGTCTACCAGGACCTCGCGCTCTGCGACAACATCGACGTGGTCGGCAACCTCTTCCTCGGCCGCGAGCTGCGCCGTCGTGGAGTCCTCGACGAGGTGGAGATGGAGCGGCGCGCCCGCGAGCTCCTCACCACCCTGTCCATCCGCATCCCCAGTGTGCGGATCCCCATCGCCTCGCTCTCCGGCGGCCAGCGCCAGACCGTGGCGATCGCCCGCTCCATGCTGGGCGACCCCAAGCTCGTCATCCTCGACGAGCCCACCGCCGCCCTCGGCGTCGAGCAGACCGCCCAGGTGCTCGACCTGGTGGAGCGGCTCCGCGAGCGCGGCCACGCCGTCATCCTCATCAGCCACAACATGGCCGACGTCAAGGCGGTGGCCGACCGGGTCGCCGTCCTGCGCCTCGGCCGCAACAACGGTGTCTTCAAGGTCGCGGACACCTCGCAGGAAGAGATCATCTCCGCCATCACGGGAGCCACGGACAACGCCGTGACCCGCCGTGCGGCGCGCACCGGGGAGGCTCGCAAGTGAGCACCGAACACACGCCCGTCGACGCCGAGGTCCCCGGCCCCGCGACCCAGGCGGACGAGATCCCCCTCGCCGCGGTCCCCGCGGTCGACCCGCGCCTGCTGGTCCGCGAGCAGGGGCTCGCGGGCTACGTCGGGGAGTTCAAGCGCAAGATGCGCGCCGGTGACCTGGGCTCGCTGCCCGTGGTCGTCGGCCTGCTGATCATCTGCGCCATCTTCCAGAGCCTGAACTCCAACTTCCTCTCGGCCGAGAACCTGAGCAACATCGCGGTCACGATGGTCGCCACCGGCATGATCGCCGTCGGCATCATCTTCGTCCTGCTGCTCGGCGAGATCGACCTGTCCGTCGGCTCCGTCAGCGGTGTCTCCGGCGCCATCGTCGCCGTGCTCACCGTCACGCAGGGTGTCAACGAGTGGCTCGCGGTGCTCGTCGCCATCGCCGGCGGCGCGCTGATCGGCGCCATCCACGGCTTCTTCTTCGCCAAGATCGGCGCCCCGGCCTTCGCCGTCACCCTGTCCGGCCTGCTGTTCTGGTCCGGCTTCATGCTCCAGATCCTGGGCAGCAACGGCACGATCAACCTCGACTCCGAGGGCCTGGTCGGCAAGCTCACCACGTACTACTTCACCGACGTCGCCGCCGCCTACGGCCTGGCGCTGGTCGCGGTCGTGGCGTACTTCCTCGGCTCCTTCTTCGACGCCCGCCGCCGTGCGGCCGCCGGGGTGCCGTCCCGGCCCGTCGGCGAGATCGCGCTGCGCACCGGCCTGCTGGCGGTCGTGGCCTTCGGCGCCGCGGCCGTGTTCAACCAGTACAAGGGCCTGCCGCTCGCGATGCTGCTGTTCCTGGTGGTCCTGGTCGGCACGGACTTCCTGCTGCGCCGCACCTCCTTCGGCCGCAAGGTCTTCGCCCTCGGCGGCAGCGTCGAGGCCTCCCGCCGCGCGGGCATCAACGTCACCGGCGTCCGGATCGCGGTGTTCTCCATCGCGGGCACCTTCGCGGCCATCGGCGGCCTGTTCTGGGCCTCCAAGATCGCGGCGGCGAACCAGAGCGCCGGTGCCGGTGACCTGCTGATGAACGTGATCGCGGCGGCCGTGATCGGCGGCACCAGCCTCTTCGGCGGCCGCGGCCGTACCTGGAACGCCCTCCTCGGCGTCATGGTCATCACGTCCATCCAGTACGGTCTCGCCCTGGAGGGGATCGCCACCCCGATCCAGTACATGATCACCGGTGCGGTGCTGCTGGCCACCGTGGTGATCGACTCCGTCACCCGCAAGACCCAGAAGACGGCCGGACGCGCCTAGCGCGGCCGGAAAGGGCCGCTCCGGCGGCCCGGGTCACACCGTCGAGTGCCCGGTACCGCGGACGCGGTACCGGGCACTTCGGCGTGGAACATTAGACTCGACAGACCAGCAAGCAACTGCAAGGAGGCACGGGTGCTGCTGACCCGCATCACGGGACCGCGCGATCTGGACCGGCTCAGCCCGGAGCAGCTGGACCAGCTGGCCGCGGAGATCAGGTCCTTCCTGGTCGACGCGGTCTCCAAGACCGGCGGGCACCTGGGCCCCAACCTCGGCGTGGTCGAACTGACGATCGCGCTCCACCGCGTCTTCCACTCGCCGAAGGACAAGGTCCTCTGGGACACCGGCCACCAGAGCTACGTGCACAAGCTGCTCACCGGCCGCCAGGACTTCTCCCGGCTGAAGATGAAGGGCGGTCTGTCCGGCTACCCGGCCCAGGCCGAGTCCGAGCACGACGTCATCGAGAACTCGCACGCCTCCACCGTGCTGGGCTGGGCCGACGGCCTGGCCAAGGCCAACGAGGTGCTCGGCCGCACCGACCACCACGTCGCCGCCGTGATCGGCGACGGCGCCCTCACCGGCGGCATGGCCTGGGAGGCGCTCAACAACATCGCCGACGCCAAGGACCGCCCGCTGGTCATCGTCGTCAACGACAACGAGCGGTCGTACGCGCCGACCATCGGCGGCCTGGCCAACCACCTGGCCACCCTGCGCACCACCGACGGGTACGAGCGGTTCCTCGCCCGCGGCAAGGACATCCTGGAGCGCACCCCGGTCGTCGGGAAGCCGCTGTACGAGACCCTGCACGGCGCCAAGAAGGGCCTGAAGGACTTCATCGCCCCCCAGGGCATGTTCGAGGACCTCGGCCTGAAGTACGTCGGCCCCATCGACGGCCACGACATCACCGCCCTGGAGTCCGCCCTCACCCGCGCCAAGCGCTTCGGCGGCCCCGTCATCGTCCACTGCCTGACCGAGAAGGGCCGCGGCTACCAGCCGGCCCTCCAGGACGAGGCGGACCGCTTCCACGCCGTCGGCAAGATCCACCCGGACACCGGCCTGCCGATCGCCTCCTCCGGCGCCGACTGGACCTCCGTCTTCGGCGAGGAGATGGTCGCGCTCGGCAAGGAGCGCGAGGACATCGTCGCCATCACGGCCGCCATGCTCCAGCCGGTCGGCCTCGACAAGTTCGCCAAGGCCTTCCCGGACCGCGTGTACGACGTCGGCATCGCCGAGCAGCACGGCGCGGTCTCCGCGGCGGGCCTGGCCACCGGCGGCGTGCACCCCGTCTTCGCCGTCTACGCGACCTTCCTCAACCGTGCCTTCGACCAGGTCCTGATGGACGTGGCCCTGCACAAGTGCGGCGTCACCTTCGTCCTGGACCGGGCCGGCGTCACGGGCACCGACGGCGCCTCGCACAACGGCATGTGGGACATGTCGATCCTCCAGGTGGTGCCGGGCCTGCGGCTCGCCGCCCCGCGCGACGCCGACCAGGTCCGCGCCCAGCTGCGCGAGGCCGTCGAGGTCAAGGACGCCCCGACGGTGGTCCGGTTCTCCAAGGGCGCGGTCGGCCCGGCCGTACCGGCCGTGGGCCGGGTCGGCGGCATGGACGTGCTCCGCGAGGCCGGCACCGACCGGCCCGACGTCCTGCTGGTCTCCGTGGGCGCGCTGGCCCCGATGTGCCTGGAGATCGCCGACCTGCTCGACCGGCAGGGCATCTCCACCACCGTGGTCGACCCCCGCTGGGTCAAGCCCGTCGACGAGGCCATGGCCCCGCTCGCCGAGCGCCACCGCGTGGTCGTCACCGTCGAGGACAACAGCCGGGTCGGCGGCGTGGGCTCGGCCGTCGCCCAGGCCCTGCGCGACGCCGACGTGGACATGCCGCTGCGCGACTTCGGCATCCCGCCGCGCTTCCTCGACCACGCCTCCCGCGCCGAGGTCATGGCGGAGATCGGGCTGACCGCGCCCGACATCGCCCGCCAGGTCACCGGCCTGGTCGCCAAGCTCGACGGCCGCTTCGACAGCGAGGCCGTGGAGGCCGCCGCCGACTGACCCGGCACCGTGCCGCCGCGCCGGTGCCGGGGCACGTCCCCGGCACCCCGCACGGCGGGTCCTGACGGGATCCCGCCTTGAGCATCCGGGCCGGTCGGGTCACCCTTAATGGGTGGTCCGACCGGCCCATTCGCGTGAAAAGCACCCGTACGGAGCCCCACCAGAGCGTCCTGGGCCGCCCGGATTCCCATCATGGCCATCACGACGAGTGCGTGGAGGTACGCCGGTGAGCACGCAGCATGACACGGGACCAGGGCGGCCCGGCCGGGCCGACGGCATGTTCCGGACCAAATCGGTCGAGCAGTCGATCCTGGACACCGAGGAGCCCGAGCACGCGCTCAAGAAATCCCTGTCGGCCTGGGACCTGACGGTCTTCGGCGTCGGCGTCATCATCGGCACGGGCATCTTCGTGCTGACCGGCAAGGTGGCCAAGGAGACCGCGGGTCCCGCCACCGCCCTGGCCTTCGTGGCCGCCGGTGTCGTCTGCGCCCTGGCCGCACTCTGCTACGCCGAGTTCGCCTCGACCGTGCCGGTCGCGGGTTCGGCGTACACCTTCAGCTACGCCTCCATCGGCGAGCTGCCCGCCTGGATCATCGGCTGGGACCTGGTGCTGGAGTTCGCGCTGGGCACGGCGGTGGTCGCGGTCGGCTGGTCCGGCTACGTCCGCTCGCTGATGGACAACGCGGGCTGGCACCTGCCACGGGCCCTGGAAGGGCCCGACGTGCCGGGCGGCACCTTCGACCTGCTGGCCTTCCTGCTGGTCCTGGTGCTGACCGCGATCCTGGTGGTGGGCGTGAAGCTGTCGGCGCGGATCACCGCGCTGGTCGTGGCCATCAAGGTCACCGTCGTGATGATCGTGATCATCGCGGGCCTGTTCTTCATCGTCGGCGACAACTACTCGCCGTTCATCCCGCCCGCCGTCAAGCAGGAGGGCGGCGCGGGGCTCGACGCCCCGCTGGTGCAGCTGATGTTCGGCTACGAGCCCACCAACTTCGGCGTCATGGGCATCTTCACGGCGGCGTCCGTGGTCTTCTTCGCCTTCATCGGCTTCGACGTGGTGGCCACCGCGGCCGAGGAGACCAAGCACCCGCAGAGGGACATGCCCAAGGGCATCCTGGGCTCGCTGCTCATCTGCACCGTGCTGTACGTGGCGGTCTCGCTGGTGGTCACCGGCATGCAGCACTACACCGAGCTGTCCACCAGCGCCCCGCTGGCCGACGCCTTCAAGGCGGCCGGCCATCCCGTGTACGGCGGCATCATCAGCTTCGGCGCCGCGGTCGGCCTGACCACGGTGTGCATGATCCTGCTGCTGGGCCAGACCCGCGTGTTCTTCGCGATGAGCCGTGACGGGCTGCTGCCGCGGTTCTTCTCGGTCACCCACCCGCACTTCAAGACGCCGTACCGGCCGACCATCCTGCTCGGCGTCATCATCGCCATCGTGGCGGGCTTCACCAGCATCAACGAGCTGGCGACGCTGGTGAACATCGGCACCCTGTTCGCCTTCGTGGTGGTGGCGCTGGGCGTCATCATCCTCCGCCGCACCCGGCCGGACCTGCACCGCGCCTTCCGCACCCCCTGGGTGCCGGTGATCCCGATCCTGTCCATCGCGGCCTCGGTCTGGCTGATGCTCAACCTGCCGGCCGAGACCTGGCTGCGGTTCGCCATCTGGATGGTGATCGGCTTCGCCGTCTACTTCCTGTACGGGCGCTCGCACAGCCGGATGAACGAGCGCGGCCGCGTCTAGCCGCACGCGACGTGGCCCCCGCCTGTCCGACAGGCGGGGGCCACGCTGCGTGTGCACGGGGGCCGGACCGGATGTCCGGCGGTCCGTCAGCCGCCCGTCGCCGGCGACTTCTTGGCGGAGGCCGGGATCTTCCTGTCCTCGCGGACGGCCGTCCACAGGTCGGTGGCCTGGGGCTCCGCCACGACCACGCGGTTGGGGTCGACCTTGTCGTAGGCCACCGGCAGCATGATGGTCTCCATCGTGCTCGCGTCGACGCCCTTCATGGACTTGGCGAAGTCGGCCAGGGCGGTGAGGGAGGCCAGGTCCGAGTCGGTGGTCAGGGACTTGGTGCCGGCGTCGGCGAGCTTGTACAGCCGGGCCGGGCTGCCGAGGGCGTCCTGCTTCTTGATCTCCGTCAGCATGGCGAGCATGAACTGCTGCTGGAGGCCGATGCGCCCGAGGTCGCTGCCGTCGCCGTAGCCGTACCGGGTACGGACGAACTTCAGCGAGTCGGTGCCGTTGAGCTTGTGGGTGCCGGGCTCCAGCGTGAAGCCGCCCTTGGTGTCGTGGATCGGCTTGTCGGTGGTGACGGTGACGCCGCCGAGGGCGTCGACCAGGCCCTTGAAGCCGGCGAAGTCGATCTCCACGAAGTGGTCGATGCGGACGCCCGACATCTTCTCCACCGTGTTCACCACGCAGGCCGGACCGGCCACCGTGTAGATGGAGTTGAACATCACGCGCTTCTTCGACGGGAGCGTCCCGCCGTCCTTCTTCCTGCACTCGGGCCGGGTGACCAGGGTGTCGCGGGGGATGCTGACCGCGGTCACCTTGGACCGGCCCTCGGGTATGTGCATCAGCATCGCGGTGTCCGAGCGGGCGGTGCCGCCGACGTCGCCGTGGTCGAGGTCGCCGTTGGCGCCGCTGCGCGAGTCCGAGCCGAGGACCAGGACGTTCTGGGCGCCGGCCACCACCTTCTGCGGGCGGTTGTCCCCGATGGCCTTGTCCAGGTCCACGCTGTCGATGTTGCCGTTGAGGTGGCTGTACATCCACCAGAGCGCGCCGCCGCCGATCAGGACGAGGACGAGCAGGGCCAGCAGGATGATCTTGAATGCCTTGCCGCCCCGGCTGCTCTTGCGGGGGGCCCGGCGGGAACGCGGCGGTGCTTCGGTTGCCTGAGTCATGCCGTGTGAAGTCCTTCGATCCCGGTGATCGGTCGTGTGGGTGAGGCGACCGCCACCTCTGCGGGGGACCGGGCGGTCGTTCGCTCTCCGGCAGCGGAGCCGGGGGTCTGCACGCTGCGGCCGTGGAGCGATACCCGAGAACTATAGGCAAACGTGCACGTCGAACGGGAGTGCCCTTATCGTGCTCGCGGGTACCGCGAGACGAACCCGCTGTGTCGGGAAAGGGAACCGGGAGGGGCAAGTGCGCGCAGTCGACCGCCGAACCGAGGGTGTGCGCACCGCAGAACCCCCGCCGGACCGGGCCGCGCAGGCGCACGCGGGCACCCGCGTCCTGCTGGTCGCCCCCCATGTGCGGGCCGCCGCCGTGCTGCTGGGGGAGGAGCGGGGCCCGGGTGCGGTCACCGCGCTGTGCCCGGACGCCGGCGGTGCCGAGGACCGGTCCGCGTACGCCCGCGCCGCCGCCGAGGCCACCCGGCGCGGCTGCCCGGCCGACGCCGCCCCCCGCCCGCTGCGCCCCGAGGGCCTCGCGGACACCCTGCTGCGCGAGTTGTACGCCGTAAGGCCGGACCGGGTCGTCACCGGCGACCCGCACGCGGTGCGCGACGGCGGTGCCGCCGGGGCGTGGGAGAGCGAGCTCGCGCTCGCGGTCCTGGACGCCGTGGAGGAGTACCAGCGCGGCACCGGCACCCCGGTGTTCACGGACTGCCGGGTCGTCGACCACGACGCCTGGCCGGCCGTCGCCTCGCGTCCGCGCTACCCGGCGCCGCTGCGGTGGGCGGTGCGCGGCACCGACGGCCGGGTCACCGCGTACCTGCCCGTGCCCGGTGCGGTGGTGCGCTGGACCGAGGGCGCCGACGGGCGGTGGGGCGGTCCGGAGCTGCTGCCGGTGCCGGGCCTGCTGCCCGGGCTGACGGTCGTACAGGGGCCGGACGGGTACGCGCGGCTGCTCGGGCTGCGGCGCACCTCCGCGGGTGCCGACTGGAGCACCGAGGTGGTCGGCGCGCTCCAGTACCAGACGGGCCGGCCGCTCGGGCCCTGGCACGTGAAGAACAACCCGCACCGCTCGGAGCCGGAGCGCGGCAAGTTCATCGGCATGCCGGCGGCCGTCTGCGACGGCGCGGGCACCCTGCACCTCTTCCTCCGCAACGACCTGCACACCCTCAACCACTGCTACGAGCGGGAGAACGGCGCCTGGTCGGGCTGGACCCTGCTGCGCGGCACCCGGGCCTCCGAGGACCTGGCGGCGCTGCGCGTGCCCGACGGCGGCGTCGAACTGTACGCGCGGCTGCGGGACCACGCGGGGACGGTCCGCTGGCACCGGGGCGGGCCGGACGGTGCCTGGGCCGAGGACCGGCGGGTCCCCGTGCACCCGGCGCCCGGCTCCCTGGCCGCCGCCCCGGAGGCGGGCGCGCTGCGCTACCGGTACGCCGAGACGGGCGAGCCGTGCGAGTGGCGGTGGGGCGCGCAGGGTCCTGCGGGCCTCAACGCGCCGGGGGTCACCGGGCGCATCACCGGTGTCCAGGGGGTTCCGGTGGGTGGCTGGAACTGCACGGTGCTGGCGGCCGAGGACGAGCGGGGGACGTGTGCCATCGGCACGTACGTCGACGGGGCGCCGGAGTCGGGCGTGTGGTGGTCGCCGACCGGCCGGCGAACTCTGGTACCGCCCGCGGTCGTCCGGGACCGGACCGGCCGGGTGATGATCGCCACACTGTCCCCTTCCGGGCGGCTGGAGGTGACCCGGCAGATACCGGGTCAGGCCCTTGACTTCGCAGCGTGGGAGACGATCGGGTAGCGGCCCGGGGCCGCGTGCGGACGGCGCGACGACTGTCCGGGTTGCCCGAGTTATTCCAGCGGTTACATGGCCGTGACAATCCGGCGGGTACTATTCCTCACTCCAGGTAAAGCTGAGGTGAAGGCTGGAAGTCGACGCGGGGAACTCAGCCTGACTGTCACCACGGGTGCTTTCCGGTCCTGTTGATGTGGCCTCAGCATCCTCCCCCTCTGCCTCTTTTGCCTGGTGTCCGCAGCGCCGACGAGAGAAGAGGACGACTGTGATCGCCGCGCTGATCCGCCATGCGGAGATCAGCAAGGACAAGAACGTGCTTGTCCTTCTCACGCTGCTGGGCAGTTACCTGGCCATGCTGGTCTCGGCCGTGCTCGGGTACTTCTGGGTCTTCACGGGCGCCCTCGCGCTCAGCTACCTCTCGGACATCCACCTCCACAAGCACGAGCCGGACCTCATCAGGTTCCTCGGCAAGCTCAAGTGGGGCCTGTCGATCCGCGTCCTGGTGCGCGAGCTCTCCGTCCTGGTGATGCTGCGCGGCGTCGCGGGCATCGACGGCGACGCGTTCGTCGTCGTCTTCCTCGGCTTCGTCGCCGTGCACTCGCTGCGCCTCGTCTACACGTTCCTCTGCATGTTCATCAAGCGCCGCCGTGCGCTGCCGGTCCGCGTGCGCAACCTGGACCTGAGCAAGCTGAACATGCCGGAGCCGCCCCCGCAGATCGCGTTCAAGAGCCACGAGCGCAAGCTCCTCTACCTGGACACCGCGGTCATCGCCGGCGCCCTCGCCTCGCACTACACGAAGATCATCGGCTTCGGTGTGCTCGGCGTCGCGCTCGCCGTCACCCTCGCCGTCGTCGGCATGCTGATGCTGCTGCCGACGGTCAGCCAGTGCCGCCGCGTCCCCAGCCACGAGCGCACCTTCAAGATCCTCAACCAGCAGGTCGCGAAGTACAAGCCGGAAGTGGTCCTGTACTTCAGCTACGCCGCCGGTGCGCGCGACTCCGCCTACCAGGTCAACATGTGGCTGGACACGCTGGCCCGCCTCGGCCGCCGCCCGCTGATCGTGCTGCGCGAGGTCACCACCCTGCGCTTCCTCGCGTACACCCCGCTGCCGGTGGTCTGCATACCCAAGGCCGACGACCTCTCGCTGCTGGAGCTGCCCGAGGCCCGGGTCATCCTCTACCCCGCCAACGCCGGCAAGAACGTCCACATGCTCCGCATCGCCGAGGCCAAGCACGTCTTCATCGGCCACGGCGACAGCGACAAGCTCGCCAGCTCCAACCGCGTCAGCAAGGTCTACGACGAGATCTGGACCGCCGGCGAGGCCGGCGAGGACCGCTACCAGCGCCTGCGCGGCACCATCCCGTCCGCCGACCTGGTCCGCGTGGGCCGCCCCCAGCTCAGCGCCGTCGAGACCGTCGGCCCCCGCCCGCGGGAGCACATGACCACCATCATGTACGCGCCCACCTGGGAGGGCTGGACGGCCGACCCGTACCACACCTCCCTCGTCCTCATGGGCGAGAAGATGATCCGGATGCTGCTCAACCTCGACCAGCCGGTCCGCGTCATCTACAAGCCGCACCCCCTGACGGGCAAGCGCTCGATCCAGGCCACCCGCGCCCACCGCCGCATCATCGCGATGCTGGAGGCCGACAACGCCCGCCGCGAGAAGCAGGCCGGGGCCGCCGCCAAGGCGATGGCCCAGGGCGACAAGCGGCTCTCCGAGCTCGAAGGCCGCATGGGCAAGCTCAAGGCCTGGACCGTCGTCGGCGTCTACGGCATCTGGGACAAGGACCGCGCGGCCCTCGCCAAGCCCCCGAAGGAGTCCTGGGAACAGCTCCAGGCGGAATGGCACGACACCTTCTGGCAGTCCCGCGGCCACGACCGCCACCAGGTCGTCACCGGCCAGCTGCCCTCGCTCTACAGCTGCTACAACGAGTCGGACATGATGATCAGCGACATCTCCAGTGTCGTCTCCGACTTCGTGCAGAGCGAGAAGCCGTACGTCGTCTGCAACCCCTCGGACATGGACCCCGAGCTGTTCAAGCAGCTCAACCCCGCCGCCTCGGCCGCGTACATCCTGGGCCCCTCCTGCGCCGACCTCCAGACCGGCGTCGACGCCGCCCGCTCGGGCGGCCGGGACCGGCTCGCCGACCACCGCGCCATCCTCAAGCGCTACCTCCTGGGCGACGGCGACTCGATGGTCCGCTTCAACGACGCGGTCAACGCGCTGTTCAGCAAGGCCTCCGAGAAGTTCCCGCCCGGCGACGTCGCCGAGCCGATCCTGGCCAACCCGTTCACCCGGGGGCAGACGGTCATGCACGACGCCACCATGCCGATCCGCGTGATCAGGCAGCCCCACCCGAACTCCATGGAGCAGTACTTCTAGGTCCCCTCCGGGACCCGTCCGTACCGCTCGGGCCCACGCCGGCGCCCACCCCTTCCCAGAACAGCAGAGCCGAGGAGTCGTCTTGTCCCTCACTGCCCGAACGATCGCAGTCGTCCTCGCGGGCGGCACCGGCCAGCGGGTCGGTCTCGCCATCCCCAAGCAGCTCGTCAAGATCGCCGGGCGCACCATCCTGGAACACACCCTCGCCGTCTTCGAGGAGACCGCCTCGGTCGACGAGGTGATGGTCGTGATGCACCCCGACTACGTGGCCGACGTCGAGGCCATCGTCGCCGCGGCCGGCCTGCGGAAGGTCAGCCGCGTCATCGCCGGCGGCACCACCCGCAACGAGACCACCTGCCGTGCCATCGACGCCATCTCGGCCGGGCTCGCCGAGGGCGAGGCCGACCCGAAGGTCCTCTTCCACGACGCCGTCCGCCCCCTGCTCTCGCAGCGGGTCATCGACGACTGCGTCGCCGCCCTCGACAAGTACGAGGCCGTCGACGTCGCCATCCCCTCGGCCGACACCATCATCGTCACCCGCACCCACGGCGAGGACGGCGAGTTCATCACGGACATCCCGGACCGCTCCCGGCTGCGCCGCGGCCAGACCCCCCAGGCCTTCCTGCTCTCCACCATCCGCCGCGCCTACGCGGTGGCCGCCGGCGACCCGAACTTCGAGGCCACCGACGACTGCTCCGTGGTCCTGCGCTACCTCCCCGACGTGCCCGTGCACGTCGTCGAGGGCGAGGAGCACAACATGAAGGTCACCCACCCGGTCGACATCTTCATCGCCGACAAGTTCTTCCAGCTGGCCCACCAGGCCGCGCCCGCCCACGGCGACGACGACACCTACCGCGCCGCCCTCCAGGGCAAGGCGCTCGTCGTCTTCGGCGCCAGCTACGGCATCGGCGCCGACATAGCCGACTTCGCCGAGTCCTACGGCGCCACCGTCTTCCGCTTCAGCCGCTCCGGCACCGGCACCTTCGTCGAGGACCCCACCCACGTCGAGAAGGCCCTCGCCGAGGCGTACGAGAGCGCCGGCCGCATCGACTACGTCGTCAACACCGCCGGCGTGCTGCGCACCGGCAAGCTCGCCGAGACCGACCACGCGACCATCGAGAGCGCCACGCTCGTCAACTACCTCGCCCCGGTCCACATCGCCCGCGCCTCCCACCAGTACCTCGCCCGGACCCGCGGCCAGCTGCTGCTCTACACCTCCAGCAGCTACACCCGCGGCCGCGCCGGCTACAGCCTCTACTCCTCCGCCAAGGCCGCCACCGTCAACCTCACCCAGGCCCTGGCCGACGAGTGGGCCGCCGACGGCATCCGCGTCAACTGCGTCAACCCCGAGCGCACCCGCACCCCGATGCGCACCAAGGCCTTCGGCGACGAGCCCGTGGACTCGCTGCTCACCTCCGAGTCGGTCGCCCGCACCTCGGTCGACGTGCTCATCTCGCAGCTCACCGGCCACGTCATCGACGTACGCCGGCAGGACCCCTTCAAGACGGTGGCCGTGCCCGAGGGCGACCTCGCCGACGCCTTCGCCAAGGGCGACGAGGGCGACGCCGGCGCAGGGGACACCGAGGGGGTCTGAGCGCGATGACGGCGATGCAGGGGCACGGCGGCACCCGGCGGCGGATCTTCCTCGCGGGCGACTCCACGGTGATCACCCGCGGGGTGGACTACCTGCCGATGGCGGGCTGGGGCCAGATGCTCCAGCTGTTCTTCACGCCCGACGTCGAGGTCGTCAACTGCGCCCGCGCCGGCGCCAGTTCGATGAGCTTCTTCGACCGCGGCCGGTTCCAGTGGATCCTGAACAACGTCAGCCCCGGCGACTACGTGATCATCACGTTCGGCCAGGTCGACTACAAGCCGGGCAAGGGGCTGTACGCCGGCCCGCACGCCGACTACCAGCTCTACCTGAAGGCCATGGTCCAGCTCACCCGCGAGCACCAGGCCCACCCCGTCCTGGTGATGACGCACGAGCGGCGGAAGTTCGACAAGCACGACAACCTCATCCGCTACATCACCACCTACCCGATGGCGATGCGCGAGGTGGCCGCCGACACCTCCACCCCGCTCATCGACCTCTACGCCCAGAGCCTGGAGTGGTGGGAGGCCCTCGGCCCCGACGTGAGCAAGGACCTCTTCACCCACCTGCGCCAGTACGAGAACCCGCTCGCCAACATCAAGGGCTGGGACGACACCCACTGCCGCGCCGAGGGCTGCACCGAGTTCGCCCGGTTCATCGCCCGCGCCATGCGCGACCAGGGGCTGATCCCCGCCCACCAGGTGACCGGACTCGACCGCACGGAGTTCACCGCCGACGAGATGGGCTGGGTCTCCGTCGCCGAGTCCGACCGGCGCGCCAAGGAGCGCGTCGCCCCGCCCACCGAGGACGCCAGGGCCCGGGTCGCCGGCGCCGTCCGCGCGCCCAGCGGCCCCGGGGTCGCCAAGCCGGGAGTGATGAAGTGACCTACCTGCTCACGGTCGTCAAGGTGGCCGAACCCGGCCGGCCCGGCAACTCCGCCGTCGCCGCCGTCCACTCCGAGGTCCACCCGGCCGCCACCGCCGCCCCCGGCCAGACCCTGCGCCTCGCGCTCACCGTCCAGGCCGCCCCCGGCGCCCGCCACGCCTACGGCTACCTCGACACCCGCCCCTTCGGCTTCGGCGAGGCCGCCGAGGTCCTCGCCGTCCAGGGCGTCGAGTACCTCCCCGAGCGCCGGACCTACCGGGTACGCGCCCAGGGCGGCGCCGCCGAGACCGGCTACCTCACCCTGCGGATCCGGCCGGAGACCGCCGAACCCGTGCTGCGCCCGGCCATCGCCGCCGCCGTGCCCGGCGAGGAGCCCCGCAAGCCGGTCCGCACCGAGCCGCTGGCCGACCTCGGCGTACGCATCCGCCGGTTCCACGTACCCGGGCGCGCCCTGAACGTCGCCCCGCACGCCGCCCACCTGCCCGCCCTGCTCGACCCGCGCCAGGGCCTGCCCCCGGGCACCGTCCTCACCGGCCACGGCCAGGCGCGCCACGGCACCGTCTCGGTCACCCCCGAGGGCGTCCTCGCCTACCAGGCCGCGCCCGGCGCCCAGGGGTACGACGGCTTCGCCTACACCGTCAGGTCCCCGCACGGCGAGACGGCCGAGGGCCAGGTCGTGGTGTACGTCGGCGACCTGTCGGCCACCCCCGGCCTGCTGACCCCGCCCGGCGCGAACGGCGCGGGCACCACCGCCCACCTGCCCTGGCGCCAGCCGAAGATCATCGGCGAGCTGCCCTGGCCGCCCGAATCCCGCACCGGCTGACCGGCCCCGCCCGCCGCCGGCCCCGGACCCCGGCCGCCCAGGCCCCCGTACGCGACGAAGAGTGGTGAACCGCACCGTGACCCCCCAGGACCAGCCCGACGTCAGCGTCGTCATCGACGCGGCGAACGCCCTGCCCGGCCTCGCAGACTGCCTCACCTCGGTGCTGGCCCAGGCCGAGGAGGGCTTCCGCGTCGAGGTGCTGGCCTTCGACCGGGGCTCCCAGGACGGCTCCCGCGAACTGCTCCAGCAGTGGGCCGCCCAGTACCCCGGCCTCCTCCGGTTCGCCGCCCTCCCGCCCTCCGAGACGCCCGCCGAAGCCCGCAACACCGGCATCGAACAGGCCACCGGACGCCACCTGTTCTTCCTCAGCGGCACCGACCGGCTCACCCCCGGCGCCCTGCGCCGGATGGTCGCCACCGCCGACCAGAACGAGGCCGACATCGTGCTCGGCAAGGTCGCCGGCCTGGACGGCCAGAAGGTCGGCACGTCGATGTTCGCCCGCAACACGGCCGACGCGGACGTCTTCGCCTCCCGCGTCTACTGGTCCCTCAGCCCCGACAAGCTGTTCCGCCGCAGCCTGGTCGAGCGCTGCTTCCTGCGCTTCCCCGCCGACTGGCGGCTCGGCGAGGAGGTCGCCTTCACCGCCCTCGCGTACCTGTACGCCGACCGCGTCTCGGTCGTGGCGGACACCGTCTGCGTCCAGCAGGCCCGCCGGGTCGCCGGGGTCAACGCCTCCCGGTTCGGCGGCTCCCTCGCCGACCGCATGGCCATCACCCGGCAGCTCGTGCAGATGGTGGCCGAACGGGTCCCGCCGGGCCCCGGCCGCGACCACGTGATGGCCCGCCACTTCGAGCTGGAGCTCGGCAAGGCCACCGGCGCCCCGTACCGCGCGAGCAAGGACACCGAGCTGCGCTGGCAGGTCATGTCCGAGTGCCGCGAGCTGCTGGAGGCGTACGGCACCCCGGGCGTCTTCGCCAAGCTGCCGCGGCCGCTCTCCGTCCGCCTGGAGCTGATCAGGCGGGGCCGGTTCGCCGAGGCCGAGCGGCTCGTCGCGTACGAACTCGACAAGGAGAAGCCCGAGCAGACCATCGAGGACGGGCGGGTCTTCCGGACCTACCCCTACTTCCGCGACCCGGACGTGGGCGTCCCCGACGACCGGTACGAGATCACCCACACCCTGCGCGCCAGGCACCAGCTCACCAAGGTGGCCTGGACGGACGCCACCCTCCAGCTGCTGGGCACCGCCTACATCGAGCAGCTGCCGACCCGGGACCCGAACACCCGGGTCGTGCTCCGCGAACGCCGCACCGGCGCCGAACTGCGCTTCCGCACCTTCGCGTTCGACTCGCCCAAGCTGAAGGCGGCCTCGCCGAAGATCGAGCGCGGGCTCGCCTCCTGGGAGGCGCGCATCGACCTGTCGACCGCCGACGGGCACCGGCCCATCACCGGGGGCCTGTGGGACGTCTTCCTCTCCGTCTCCTTCCAGGGGGTCGCGAAGGAGGTGCGGCTGGGCTCCTCGCGCGGCGACGCGGTGACCGACCGCACCCGGCAGGGCGTCGTCGTCGGCCCCGTCGACGCCATGGGCCTGGAGCCCGTCTGCCACCTGTACGCCACCAAGGCCGGCAACCTGACCCTGGAGGTCTCCGACCGGCGCCCGCTGCCCGGCGCCTGAGCCCGGCGGCGCCGGCCGGCCCACAGCCCCGCCGCGTACCGGACCCCCGTTTCGCACCCGGACCGCGGTCCCGGCCCGGCGCGAGGCCGGCTCGCCGGGAATCGGATCGCGATCATCGGGGTTGACGGGGGTGAGCCGTTACCGGAGGGGTCATGCGAGCGATTCAGGTGTACGAAGTGGGCGGTCCCGAGGTGCTGCGGGAGGCCGAGGTGGAGCAGCCGCGGCCGGGGCCGGGCGAGGCGGTCGTGGAGGTCGCCGCATCCGGGGTCAACTTCCTCGACGTCTACCACCGCGAAGGCCGGTACGGCCTCCCGCTGCCCTTCACCCCGGGCGCCGAGGGCGCCGGCACCGTGGTCGACGTCGGACCCGGCGTCGCCGACGTCGCGGTGGGGGACCGGGTCGGCTGGGTGGAGGTTCCCGGCACGTACGCCGAGCGGGCCGTCGTGGACTCCTCCCGGCTGGTTCCGCTGCCCGACGACATCGGCTTCGAGACAGCCGCCGCCGTGCTCCTGCAGGGCATGACCGCGCACTACCTCGTCACGGACGCCTACCCGGTCCAGGCGGGCGACACGGTGCTCGTGCACGCGGCCGCCGGTGGCATGGGGCTGCTGCTGACCCAGCTCGTCACCCATCTCGGCGGCAGGGTGATCGGCACGACGTCGACCCCGGCGAAGGCCGAGCTGGCGAAGCGTGCCGGGGCCGCCGAGGTGATCCTCTCCTCCGCGGTCGACGATCTCGCCGCCGAGGTGAGGCGGCTCAACGGCGGTCAGGGGCTGCCGGTCGTCTTCGACGGCGTGGGCGCGCACACCTTCGACGCGAGCCTCGCCAGCCTGCGAGCCCGCGGCCACCTCGTGCTCTTCGGCGCGGCCAGTGGTGCCGTGCCGCCGTTCGATCCGATGCGGCTCGCCCACGGCGGTTCGCTGACCCTGATCCGGCCCAGCCTCGGGGACTTCATCGCCGACCGGTCCGAACTGCTCCGACGGGCCGCCGATGTGTTCGAGTGGGTGCGCTCCGAGGCGCTGGAGGTCACCGTGACGGGCCGCTACGCCCTGTCCGAGGCCGCCCGGGCCCACAGCGACCTGGAGGCCCGGCGCACCACCGGCAAACTGCTCGTCATACCCGATGCGGCCGCTTTCGGACGCCGTGCGGAGTCGCAGGGCTGACCGCGGGTGACGTCGGGCTCCCGGTCAGGTGCCCGCCGGGCCGAAGGCGTGGACGGTGAGCCTGCGGTCGCCGGAGTCGCCGGTCGCGAAGCCCACGCAGAGCCGGGGGCGGTCCGTCACCCGTACCGCCAGCCCCTCGGGCTCCCGGTAGGGCAGCGAGAGCGCGGCGGCGACCGGAGCGCGGCCGTCGACCCGGCCGGTGCGCAGGTCGACGGCCGACAGCACGGTGTTGCCCCCGGACGAGCGCGGGTTGCCGCCCTCGCCGTCCGTGTACTCGTTGCCCGTCACCTGGTACACGTGGTCGCCGTACAGCGCGCAGCCCTGGAAGGTCTCGTCCGGCTTCCGGCCCGCCTGGCGGACCGCGTACAGCTCCTCGTACCGCCCGGCGGCGAAGGAGTCCGCGGGGTAGACGGCGTACCACTGCCGGTCGGGCTTCCGCGCGGTCTGGTAGGCGACCATCACGCGGTGCTCGACGGCGTCGTAGACCGGCTGGTTCGCGAACGAGCCGGGGACCGGCCGGTGGTGACGGACCGCCGGGTCGTCGCTGTCCAGCACGGCGCCGGGCTCGAAGGGGATCCGGGCCACGGCCCGCCCGTACCCGGTCGTGGGGTCGGCGTCCGACTCGGTCCACAGCCACACGCCGCTGCGGGTGGGCTGGACGCCCATCGAGACGCCGTGCCCGAAGCCGCGCAGGACCATGTGCTGGAGGTCGCCGCCGTCGGCCGGGACCCGGGTGACGCAGAGATCGCCGCTGCGGGCCCGCACCTCGCTGGAGAAACGTTCCCGCTCGCCCGGCAGGCGCAGGCCGCCCTGGACGAGCTGGACGGCGTACACCTCGCCGCGGGTGTCGTCGAAGGCGAAGGACTGGGCGACGGTGGTCTGGGCGAGGCGGGTGGGGGCCAGCACCTCGCCGGTGTCGGCCGCGTCGAACACCCCGACGCGGGAGGACTCCTCCGGGCCGCCGGCCAGCCGGCCGGCCAGCAGTCCGCCGGAGACCGCGACGGCGGCCGAGCCGCCGGTCAGCAGGAGCGCGCGGCGGGACAGCCGGGTGCGCGGCCGGTGCATGGGGCGTCCTTCCGCCTCGGGTTGACGTGGCACCAGGTGTCCTGGTGGGTGCGGGACCGGGCATTCTTCCACGCCCCGGGACGGACGCCCAATCCGGTACGTCGCCCCCGGGGCCGGTACGTCGCCCCGGTCGGCAGCACGCCCCGATCCGGTACGGGCACCCCGCCGGATCCCGCACGGCGGCCGGGAAGATCCCGTACGCCGCCCGGAAAGACGGCTGCCCGTCCGTGGCGGTTCCACGGACGGGCAGCCGGGCGGCACCGTTCAGGCTCAGGCGGGGACGCTCGCCAGGCCCGGGGCCAGGAACTTCTTGCCGTTCACGCGCTCCGACACGCCCTCGCGGTCCAGGTACGGCGTGATGCCGCCCAGGTGGAAGGGCCAGCCGGCGCCGGTGATCAGGCAGAGGTCGATGTCCTGGGCCTCGGCCACGACACCCTCCTCCAGCATCAGGCCGATCTCCTGCGCGACGGCGTCCAGGACGCGGTCGCGCACCTGCTCCTCGGTCAGGACGGAGTCGCCCTGCTTGAGGAGCGCGGCGACCTCGGGGTCCAGCTCCGGCTTGAAGCCGTTCTCCGCGTTGTACACGTAGAAGCCGCGCTTGCCGGCCTCGACGACCGCCTTCAGGTTGGGGGAGACCGTGAAGCGCTCCGGGAAGGCGCGGTTCAGGGTCTCGGAGACGTGCAGGCCGATGGCCGGGCCCACGAGCTCCAGGAGCACCAGCGGGGACATCGGCAGGCCGAGCGGCTCGATGGCCTTCTCCGCCGTGACGACCGGGGTGCCCTCGTCGATGACGTTCTGGATCTCGCCCATGAAGCGGGTGAGGATGCGGTTCACGACGAACGCCGGGGCGTCCTTGGTGAGGACCGCGGTCTTCTTCAGCTTCTTGGCGACGCCGAAGGCGGTGGCCAGGGAGGCGTCGTCGGTCTGCTCGCCGCGGACGATCTCCAGGAGCGGGAGGATCGCGACGGGGTTGAAGAAGTGGAAGCCGACCACGCGCTCCGGGTGCCGGAGCTTGGAGGCCATCTCCGACACCGACAGCGAGGAGGTGTTGGTGGCGAGGATCGCGTGCGCCGGGGCGACCGCCTCGACCTCCGCGAACACCTTCTGCTTGACCGTCATCTCCTCGAACACGGCCTCGATGATGAAGTCCGCGTCCGCGAAGCCCTCGGCCTTGTCCAGGACACCGCTGACCAGGCCCTTGAGGCGGTTGGCCTTGTCCTGGTTGATGCGGCCCTTGCCGAGCAGCTTCTCGATCTCGGCGTGGACGTAGCCCACGCCCTTGTCCACGCGCTCCTGGTCGATGTCGGTGAGGACCACCGGCACCTCCAGGCGGCGCAGGAAGAGCAGCGCCAGCTGCGAGGCCATCAGACCCGCGCCGACGACGCCGACCTTGGTGACCGGGCGGGCCAGGGACTTGTCCGGGGCACCGGCCGGGCGCTTGGCGCGCTTCTGGACCAGGTTGAAGGCGTAGATGCCGGAGCGCAGCTCGCCGCCCATGATGAGGTCCGCGAGCGCGGTGTCCTCGGCGTCGAAGCCCTTCTGGAGGTCGCCGTCCTTGGCCGCCTCGATGATGTCGAGGGCGCGGTAGGCGGCCGGGGCGGCGCCGTGCACCTTGGAGTCCGCGATGGCGCGGCCCTTGGCGACGGCCGCGTCCCAGCCCTCGCCGCGGTCGATCTCGGGGCGGACGACCTCGGTCTCGCCCTTGAGGACCTTCGCGGTCCACAGCAGCGACTGCTCCAGGAAGTCGGCGCCGTCGAACGCGGCGTCCGCGATGCCCAGGTCGAAGACCTGCTGGCCCTTGAGCTGCTTGTTCTGGTTCAGCGAGTTCTCGATGATCACCGAGACCGCCTTCTCCGCGCCGATCAGGTTCGGCAGGATCGTGCAGCCGCCCCAGCCGGGGACGAGGCCGAGGAAGACCTCGGGCAGCGAGAACGCGGGGAGCGCGCGGGAGACCGTGCGGTACGTGCAGTGCAGACCGGCCTCGACACCGCCGCCCATCGCCGCGCCGTTGTAGTACGCGAAGGTGGGGACGGCCAGGGCCGCGAGGCGCTTGAAGACGTCGTGGCCGCCCTTGCCGATGGCCAGGGCCTCCTCGTGCTTCTTCAGCAGCTCGACGCCCTTGAGATCGGCGCCGACCGCGAAGATGAACGGCTTGCCGGTCAGACCCGCAGCGACGATGGAGCCCTCGGCGGCCTCCTTCTCGACCTGGTCCAGCGCCGTGTTCAGGTTGGCGAGGGACTGCGGGCCGAAGGTGGTCGGCTTGGTGTGGTCGAAGCCGTTGTCCAGCGTGATCAGGGCGAAGCGGCCCGCGCCGTACGGCAGGTCGAGGTGGCGGACGTGCGCCTGCGTGACGACCTCGTCCGGGAACAGCTCGGCCGCGCCCTTCAGGAGCTCAGCGGTGGTGCTCACTTGTCGTCTCCCTCGAAGTGCGGGTTCTCCCAGATGACCGTCGCGCCCATGCCGAAGCCCACGCACATGGTGGTCAGGCCGTAGCGGACGTGCGGCTGCTCCTCGAACTGGCGGGCCAGCTGCGTCATCAGGCGGACGCCGGAGGAGGCGAGCGGGTGGCCGAAGGCGATGGCGCCGCCGTACTGGTTCACGCGGGCGTCGTCGTCGGCGATGCCGTAGTGCTCCAGGAAGGCCAGCACCTGCACGGCGAAGGCCTCGTTGATCTCGAACAGGCCGATGTCGGAGATCGACAGGCCGGCCTGGGCCAGCGCCTTCTCGGTGGCCGGGATCGGGCCGTAGCCCATGACCTCCGGCTCCACGCCGGTGAAGGCGTAGGAGACCAGGCGCATCTTGACCGGCAGGTTGTTGGCCCGCGCGAAGTCCTCGGACGCGATGAGCGAGGCGGTGGCGCCGTCGTTCAGACCGGCCGCGTTGCCCGCGGTGACCCGGCCGTGCGTACGGAACGGGGTCTTCAGGTTGGCCAGCGACTCCAGGGTGGTGCCCGGGCGCATCGGCTCGTCGGCGGTGACCAGGCCCCAGCCCGTCTCGCCGGCCTCGGGGTTGGTGCGGCGGACCGAGATCGGCACCAGGTCGGGCTGGATCTTGCCGTCCGCGTACGCCTTGGCGGCCTTCTCCTGCGAGCGCACGGCGTACTCGTCGGCGCGCTGCTTGGTGATGGTCGGGTAGCGGTCGTGCAGGTTCTCGGCGGTCATGCCCATGAAGAGGGCCGACTCGTCGACGAGCTTCTCGGAGACGAAGCGCGGGTTCGGGTCCACGCCCTCGCCCATGGGGTGGCGGCCCATGTGCTCGACACCGCCCGCGATGGCGACGTCGTACGCACCGAAGGCCACCGAGCCGGCGACCGCGGTGACGGCGGTGAGCGCGCCGGCGCACATGCGGTCGATCGAGTAGCCCGGGACGGACTGCGGCAGGCCCGCGAGGATGCCCGCGGTGCGGCCGAGGGTCAGGCCCTGGTCGCCGATCTGCGTGGTCGCGGCGATCGCGACCTCGTCGATCTTCTTGGGGTCGAGGTCCGGGTTGCGGCGCAGCAGCTCCCGGATCGCCTTCACGACGAGGTCGTCGGCGCGGGTCTCGTGGTAGATGCCCTTCGGGCCCGCCTTGCCGAACGGGGTGCGGACGCCGTCGACGAAGACGACGTCCCTGACGGTACGAGGCACGTTGGCTCTCCTCCAGGTGCGGGATGGCACTGCTGCGCGGGAGCGCGCACCGCGACTGAGCGCGCGCTCACCTCGCCCATGCTACTTGCGGGTAACCAATGTGCACAGCCCCTGCCCCGGGAGCGGCGAAGGTCACACCTGGACGGTGGGCCCCGATCGCCGCGCGCCCCCGCCGCGCGCCGACCGATCGGACCGGCCGCGCGCCCCGAAGGGGTCGTCCCCGGCCGGCCGTCCGGCCCGTCCCGGGACCCGGCGGCCGCGCGGCCCGGATCCTGGGCGCGCCCGGCCGCCCGCCCCGGGGCGGCCGCCGACGGAACGGAGTCCCGCATGCCCATCAAGCACACCGACCACGCCGTCCAGCACAAGTCGACCGTCCCCGCGAACGAGAACGAGCTGGTCAGCCTGTTCGTCCGCGAGTACGACGGAACCCCTCCGGGCACCCCGATCGAGGACCGCCGCGCCGTCCTGATGCTGCACGGCAGGACGGTGCCCGGCCTGGCGATCTACGACATCGGCACCGGCGACTACAGCTGGTCCCGCGTGCTGGCGCACGCCGGCTACGACGTGTTCGTCATGGACCTCCAGGGCATGGGCCGCTCGCCCCGCCCGAAGATGGACAAACCGTGCAACGCGAACCCGCAACACCACAGCCGGGTGACGGACCCCAACCTGCCGCTCACGGCCCCCTGCGCGCCGGAATACAAGTTCCAGCTCAACAACTCGCAGAGCGACTGGGACGAGGTCCACCGGGTCGTCGAGTACATCAGGACGGAGGTGCACCCCGGGGTCGGCAGACTGGACCTGATCGGCAACTCGGCCGCGGCCTTCGCGCTCGGCCCGTACGCCATCCAGCACAAGGAGAACGTCCGCAGCCTGTTCCTCCAGGCGCCGGTCTTCCGGCCCGACGGCCAGGCCAGTGCCCCGGGGACCGAGTTCGGTGCGCCGTTCACGATGCCGGTGAACACCCCGCCGTTCCCGATGAACCTCGGTACGAAGGCGGGGCTGAAGGCGGCCCTGGAGGCCGAGGCCGGGGCGGACTGCCCCGGCCAGCACGGCGACGACCTCGACGCCCTCGTCGACCTGGTCTGGGCCGAGATCATGGCGAGCGACACCAAGGGGCGCACCTGGGGCAAGGTGCTGCCCGACGGCCGGACAGAGGGCGTGAGCCGGCAGCGCCAGCCCTTCTGGTGGGGCTGGAACAAGCAGACGGTGCCGCTGCGCGGGGTGCTGGGCGGCGAGGTCCCGGTGTGCATCGTCTACGGCGACCTGGACAAGACCGTGACCACCCTGGGCCTGTCGGTCACCGAGCTGTACAAGACCGTCCCGGGCGGGAGGAAGCTCCTGTTCAAGGTGTCCTGCGCCAGCCACCAGTGGCCCTGGGAGGGCCGGCGGACGACACTGCACACGATGTCGAAGCAGTGGCTCAAGCACGGCAAGGTGTTCGGCAGGGAGACGGGCAGCTTCCACGTGGACGGCAACGACGACGTCACGCCGCTGCCCGTGCCGTAGGGGCTGCCGCCCCGGCCGGGGAGTCCCCGGCGCCCCCGAGCGAGCGAGCGCCAAGCGAGAGCCCCCATGCGAGAGCCCCCCGGACGGATGGCCGGGGGGCTCTCGGGGTGTCGCGGGTCCGTCGCCGGGTCAGGCCTGCGCGGAGGTCAGCGCCCCGACCAGGGCCGGGGTCACCTGCTCGACCTGCCAGGGGCGGGCGCCGTGGCCGGCGAGGGCCTCGGCCACCGTGTCCGGGTCCACCCGCTGCGGGGGCTCCCAGCACAGCCGGCGCACCGTGTCCGGCGTGATCAGGTTCTCCTGCGGCAGGTTCAGCTCCTCCGCCAGCGCGGAGACGGCGGCCCGTGCCGCCGAGAGCCGGGCCGCGGCGACCGGGTCCTTCTCCGCCCAGGAGCGCGGCGGCGGGGGACCGGAGGGGGTCTGGCCCGGCTGCGGCAGCTCGGTGTCGGGGAGGGCCTTGGCCCGGTCCACGGCCGCCATCCACTGGTCCAGCTGGCGCCGTCCCATCCGCTGGCCGTAGCCCGGCAGCGCGGCGAGCGCGTGCACGTTCAGCGGCAGGGCGAGGGCCGCCTCGACGATGGCCGCGTCGCCCAGCACCTTGCCGGGGGAGACGTCGCGGCGCTGCGCGATCCGGTCGCGGGTGTTCCACAGCTCCCGCACCACGGCCATCTGACGGCGGCGGCGCACCTTGTGCATGCCGGAGGTGCGGCGCCAGGGGTCCTTGCGCGGCGGGGCCGGCGGGGCGGAGGCGATGGCGTCGAACTCCT
This sequence comes from Streptomyces sp. NPDC101132, assembly GCF_044759225.1. Classification (NCBI taxonomy): domain Bacteria; kingdom Bacillati; phylum Actinomycetota; class Actinomycetes; order Kitasatosporales; family Streptomycetaceae; genus Streptomyces; species Streptomyces sp. NPDC101132. The sequence goes on along the minus strand of NZ_JBIVYX010000007.1, from coordinate 133,292 downwards.
GGCGGGCCCACTCCAGCTTGCCCTGGCGGTCCAGCTCCTTCTCCAGCGCGTCCCGCAGGTCCACCAGCAGCTCCACGTCGAGCGCGGCGTAGCGCAGCCAGGGCTCGGGCAGCGGGCGGGTGGACCAGTCGACGGCCGAGTGGCCCTTCTCCAGGGCGTAGCCGAGGACGCTCTCGACCATGGCGCCCAGGCCCACCCGCGGGAAGCCGGCCAGCCGTCCGGCCAGCTCGGTGTCGAACAGCGTGGTGGGCACCATGCCTATTTCCCGCAGGCACGGCAGGTCCTGCGTGGCGGCGTGCAGGATCCACTCGGTGCCGGACAGCGCCTCGCCGAGCCCCGACAGGTCGGGGCAGCCGACCGGGTCGACCAGCGCGGAGCCGGCGCCCTCGCGGCGCAGCTGCACCAGGTACGCGCGCTGGCCGTAGCGGTAGCCGGAGGCGCGCTCGGCGTCGACGGCCACCGGGCCGGTACCCGCGGCGAAGGCCGCGATCACCCGGTCCAGGCCGTCCTGGTCGGCGACCACCGGCGGGATCCCCTCGCGGGGTTCGAGCAACGGGATCGGCAGCCCATCGGCAGAAACGACGTCGTCCGGAGGGCCGCCCCCGGTGGTGGTGCGCGGTGTGGTCGCGTCACGTGTGGTCTCTTGGGCGTCGGTCACCTGTCAAGGGTATCCGTGGATACGGCGCGCCCGTCGCCGGAACGTTCCGTCGACGGGCGCGGTCGTGGTGTGAAGCGGTTGTCCGGCCGTTCGCCCGGCCTATGCCGGATGTTGGCGTGCCGGTCGTGCGGGAGCCGGGGGTCAGTGGATGATCCCGGTCCGCAGGGCGACCGCGACCATCCCGGCCCGGTCCCCGGTGCCCAGCTTGCGGGCGATCCGGGCGAGGTGGGACTTGACGGTCAGGGCGGACAGGCCCATCGAGACGCCGATGGCCTTGTTGGACTGCCCCTCGGCGACGAGGCGGAGCACCTCGACCTCGCGGCCGGACAGCTCGCGGTAGCCGCCCGGGTGGCTCGGGGCACCCGGGGGGCGGCGGTGCATCCGGGCCGCCGCGGCGCCGATGGGGGCGGCGCCGGGGCGGCTGGGCAGGCCGAGGTTGGTGCGGGTGCCGGTGACGACGTAACCCTTGACGCCGCCCGCGAGGGCGTTGCGGACGGCGCCGATGTCGTCGGCGGCGGACAGGGCCAGGCCGTTGGGCCAGCCCGCGGCGCGGGTCTCGGACAGCAGCGTGAGCCCGGAACCGTCGGGCAGGTGGACGTCGGCCACGCAGATGTCGCGCGGGTTGCCGACGCGGGGGCGGGCCTCCGCGATGGACGAAGCCTCGATCACGTCACGTACTCCGAGGGCCCACAGATGGCGGGTCACGGTGGAACGGACGCGCGGGTCGGCCACGACGACCATGGCCGTCGGCTTGTTCGGGCGGTAGGCGACCAGGCTTGCGGGCTGCTCGAGAAGAACGGACACCAGGCCTCCTGGGGAGTGGCGGGACGGCCGGCTCGGGGAAGAAGCCGGTGCGAACCGTGCGGATGGTCACTGACCTCTTCGGCACGTCACCCGCCCGGCTTTAGAGAATGATCACGATTTGGTGAGTAACAATTCGGGCAATTCGGACGCGCGATCGATCGTAGGGTGATCAGAACCCCGCAAGGGGGACACTCCGCCGCGCCGATGCGGTCGGACCCGGCCACGCGTGCCCCGCACGCACGGCCGGACGGACCACTCCTACGGGTGGTGCGGGCCGCGCCGCTGTGGCAGGGACACCACGGCCGTGTCCGCCGGGCCCGCCGGCGGCAGCCCGGCCACCTGGGCCAGCAGCTCGCACCAGGCCGACAGGTGGGACGCCGTGTCCGGCACCCCGCCCACGCCCTCGCGCGGCGTCCACGAGGCCCTGATCTCGATCTGGGTCGCCGGTCTCCGGGCCGACAGCCCTCCGAAGTAGTACGAGCCGGCCCGGGTCACCGTGCCGCTCGGCTCCCCGTAGGTCAGCCCGCGCGCCTCCAGCGCCCCGGTCAGCCAGGACCAGCACACCTCGGGCAGCAGCGGGTCCGCCGCCATCTCCGGCTCCAGCTCGGCCCGTACGAGCGTCACCAGCCGGAAGGTCCCGTGCCAGGCCTCGTGCCCGGCCGGGTCGTGCAGCAGGATCAGCCGGCCGTCGGCCAGGTCCTCGTCGTCCTCGACCACCGCCGCCTCCAGCGCGTAGGCGTGCGGGGCCAGTCGCTTGGGCGGTCTGGTCGGGTCGATCTCGATCCCCGGCCTCAGCCGCGCCTTCCGCAAGCCGTCGACCGCCCGCCGGAACGGGAGCGGGACGGAGCTCTCCTCCGCGCTGTCAGTACCGTCAGCGCCATCTGAAAATCGTCCCTGAGCCGCAGCCATGCGGGGAAGACTAGGCGGAAGGAGGCCCCGTTCAGCGCAGGGACACCCGCCCCGGGTCGGGCACTTCTTCATACGTGCGAAGATTTGCACCGTGAGCGCCATTGACCGGCCCGCGGGCCAGCAGAGCCAGACGTACGATTCCGCCTTCCTGAAGGCGTGCCGCCGCGAGCCCGTACCGCACACCCCCGTGTGGTTCATGCGCCAGGCCGGCCGCTCACTCCCCGAGTACCGCCGGGTCCGCGAGGGCACCCAGATGCTCGAATCCTGCATGCGCCCGGACCTGGTCACCGAGATCACGCTGCAGCCGGTCCGCCGCCACGGCGTGGACGCCGCGATCTTCTTCAGCGACATCGTGGTCCCGCTCAAGGCCATCGGCATCGACCTGGACATCAAGCCGGGCGTCGGCCCGGTCGTGGCCCAGCCGATCCGCTCCCGCGCCGACCTCGCACAGCTGCGCGACCTGACGCCCGAGGACGTCCCGTACGTCACCGAGGCCATCGGCATGCTCACGGGTGAACTCGGCGGCACGCCGTTGATCGGCTTCGCCGGCGCGCCGTTCACCCTCGCGAGCTACCTGGTCGAGGGCGGCCCGTCGCGCAACCACGAGCACACCAAGGCGCTCATGTACGGCGACCCGCAGCTCTGGGCCGACCTGGTCGACCGCCTCGCCGAGATCACCTCCGCCTTCCTCAAGGTCCAGATCGAGGCCGGCGCCTCCGCGGTCCAGCTCTTCGACTCCTGGGTCGGCGCCCTGCCCCCGGCCGACTACCGCCGCGCAGTGATGCCGGCGTCGGCGAAGGTCCTGGAGTCCGTCGCCTCCTACGGCGTCCCGCGCATCCACTTCGGCGTGGGCACCGGCGAGCTGCTCGGCCTGATGGGCGAGGCCGGCGCGGACGTCGTGGGCGTCGACTACCGGGTCGCCCTCGACGAGGCCGCCCGCCGGGTGGGCCCCGGCAAGGCGCTCCAGGGCAACCTGGACCCGGCCGTCCTCTTTTCCACGACGGAGGCCGTCGAGAAGAAGACCGACGAGGTCCTGGCCGCGGCCGCCGGCCTGGAGGGCCACGTCTTCAACCTCGGCCACGGCGTCCTCCCGACCACGGACCCCGACGCCCTGACCCGCCTGGTGGACTACGTCCACACCCGCACGCAGCGCTAGCACTCCCGCGCGGTGGCGCCCGGGGCCCGCCCCCGCGGCCCCCCCCCCCCGGGCCCCCCCCCCCCCCCCCCCCCCCCCGGGCCGCCCCCCCCGCCCCCCCCCCCAACCCGGCCCCAACCCGCGGGAACCCGGGGGGGTGGCCCAGGTCCA
>NZ_JBIVYX010000007.1:0-129605 GCF_044759225.1 Streptomyces sp. NPDC101132 | reverse complement strand
GGCGCCCCCCCCCCCCCGCCCCCCGCCCCCCTCCCCCGGGGGGTGCACCCCGCCCACCCCCGCCCGCCGCGACCGCCCCCCGGCGGGGGGCGGCGGGGCCCCGCCCCGGGCGCCACCCCGCGCGCGGTCACACCCCCGCTGCGCGGACCGCGTGGACGGCCTTGCGGGCCGCCACCAGAACCGGGTCCCATACCGGGGAGAACGGGGGTGCGTAGCCGAGGTCCAGGGCCACCACCTGTTCCACCGTCATGCCCGCCGTGAGGGCCACGGCCGCGATGTCCACCCGCTTCGCCGAGCCCGGGCCGCCGACGATCTGGACGCCCAGCAGCCGGCCCGTACGCCGCTCCGCGAGCATCTTCACGGTCATCTCGGTCGCGCCCGGGTAGTACCCGGCGGTGTTCGTCGACGTGATCGTCGCCGTCACGAACCGCAGGCCCACGGCCAGGGCGTCCTTCTCCCGCAGACCGGTGCGGGCGATCTCCAGGTCGCAGACCTTGCTGACAGCCGTGCCGACCACGCCCGGGAACGTCGCGTAGCCGCCGCCCACGCCCGAGCCGATCACCTGGCCGTGCTTGTTGGCGTGCGTGCCCAGCGGGATGTGCCGGTTCCGGCCCGAGACCAGGTCGAGCACCTCGACGCAGTCGCCGCCCGCCCAGACGTCCTCGTGGCCGCGCACCCGCATCGACAGGTCGGTCAGCAGGCCGCCCGAGTCGCCCAGCGGCAGCCCGGCCGCCCGGGCCAGCTCCGTGCGCGGCTCCACGCCGATGCCCAGCACCACCACGTCCGCCGGGTACTCCGTGCCGTCGGCGGTGGCCACCGCCCTGACCCGGCCGTCCCCGTCCGTGAGGATCTTCGTGACCTCGGCGCGCGCGACCGTGGCGATGCCCATGCCGTTCATCGCCCGGTGCACCAGGCCGCCCATGTCCGGGTCGAGCGTGGCCATCGGCTGGGCGCCCCGGTGCAGGACCGTCACCTCGAAGCCCCGCCCGGTCAGCGCCTCCGCCATCTCGACGCCGATGTAGCCGGCCCCGACCACCACGGCCCGCCGCCCGGCGGTGGCGGACAGGGTGTCCAGCAGCGCCTGGCCGTCCTCCAGCGTCTGCACGCCGTGCACGCCGGGCGCGTCGATGCCCGGCAGCGGGGGCCGCAGCGGGCGCGCCCCGGTGGCCAGCACCAGCTTGTCCCAGCCGGTCCACGACTCCTCGCCGGTCTCCAGGTCCCGGGCCCGCACCCGCCGGCCGGCCAGGTCCAGCGCGGTGACCTCGGTCCTGGTCCGCAGGTCGATGCCCCGGGCCCGGTGCTCCTCCGGCGTACGCGCGACCAGCTCGTCCCGCCCGGAGACGGCGCCGCCGATCCAGTACGGGATGCCGCACGCCGAGTACGAGGTGAACGGCGACCGCTCGAACGCGACGATCTCCAGGTCGTCCGGGCCGCGGAGCCTTCGGGCCTGGGACGCGGCGGACATGCCCGCCGCGTCGCCCCCTACGACCACCAGTCGTTCCGCCGCCATCGCCCGCTCCCGTCCTCGTCCGCCGGTGTCCTGCGAACACGCTACGGGCGCGGGCGCGTTCAGTCCTGTCCGGGGCGCGCCGGATCCGTCACCTCCGGGGCGCCGTCGGCCGCGGCACGCGCCGCCGGCACGTCCGCCGCGACCGCCCCGCCCGGGCCGGCAGCGGACCCCGGCAGCGCGGTCGGCCCGTCCGGCGCCGCCGGGCGGACCCGGCGCGCGGTGCGCCGTACCGCCGTCACCGCCAGCGCCACCACGCCCGCGGCCAGCAGGAACGGCAGCGCCGCGCCGAGCACCAGCGCGATCCAGCGCAGCACCGCGAGGAAGGCGTCCCAGCCGCCGGACAAGGCGTCCAGGAAGCCGGGCTCGTCCTCCTCCCCGCCCGCGTGCCGCGCCTGCGGCTCCGTCAGCTCCAGCGTGATGGTGGCGAGCGAGGTCTGGTCCTTGAGGGCGTCCCGCTGCGCCAGCAGCGACTCCAGCTCCGCCTGACGGCGGCTCAGTTCGCCCTCCAGCATGACCACGTCGCTCAGCTCGCCGGCCCGGTCCATCATCGCCCGTACCCGCGCCACGCTCGCCTGCTGCGACTTCACCCGGCTCTCGACGTCCACCACCTGCTGGGTCACGTCCTGCGCCGACACCTTGCGGCTGAGCAGCCTCCCGCCGCCCTCCAGCGAGCCGAGCACGCCGTCGAACCGCTCGGCCGGCACCCGCAGCGTCACCTCGGAGACCAGCGCGGAACCGCCGTCCCCGTACTCGTCGCGCCGGGTGGTCTCGTTGCCCACGTAGCCGCCCGCGGCCACGGTGGCCGCGCGGGCCGACGCCAGGGCCCTGGCCGCGTCCTTCACCTGCACCGACAGCTGGGCGGTACGGATGATCTGGGGGCGCACCACGGGCGACTTCGGCCCCTTCGCGGCCGCACCGCTCGCCGCACCGCCGGTGCCCGCCTTGCCGTCGGCGCCGGGCGCGACCGCCCCCGGAGCCGCCTCCCGCCGCGCGCCGTCGGACAGGTCCGCGCTCTTGGAGGCGCCGCCCATGCCGTCCGGGCCCCCGCAGCCGGTGAGCGCGAGCGCCCCCGACAGGGACAGGGCCGCCAGAGCAAGGGCGGTACGTCGTCGTGCGGTCGCGGCTGCGCGCATCTTGGCCATCCCCGAGGTCGTGGTCCGTCGTTCTGCACCGGTTCGACGTGGCGACCCCCGTCCCGGGTTGCCGCCGGGCGGTCCCGAACCGGTCACGGTCCGGCCTCGGTAAGGGAAATGAGACGATGACCCCATGCGAGAAGCGGACACGCGTACGGGACGAAGCGGGACGGAAGGCCGGGAGCCGGACCGGCCGCGCCGCGTCGTCGTCATCGGCGGCGGCATCTCCGGCCTGGCCGCGGCCCACCGCCTCACCGGCGAGGGCGTCCAGGTGACCCTCCTGGAGGCCGGGGACCGCCTCGGCGGGAAGCTGTACGCGGGCGAGCTCGCCGGCGCCCCCGTCGACCTGGGCGCCGAGTCCCTGCTCGCCCGCCGCCCCGAAGCGGTGGAACTGGCCCGTGCCGTGGGCCTCGGCGACGCCCTCCAGCCGCCCGCCACCGCCAGTGCCGCCCTGTGGATCCGCGGCACGCTGCTGCCCATGCCCCGCGGCCACGTCATGGGCGCCACCGCCGACGTCGCCCTGCTGCGCGCTGCCGGCCTGCTCTCCGAGGCGGGCCTCGCCCGGGTGGCCCAGGACGCCGAACTGCCCCCGACCGAGGTCGGCGAGGACATCGGCGTCGGCGAGTACGTCGCCGCCCGCGCCGGCCGCGAGCTCGTCGACCGGCTCGTCGAACCGCTGCTCGGCGGCGTCTACGCGGGCGACGCCTACCGCGTCTCGCTGCGCGCCGCCGTCCCCACGCTGTACCAGGCAGCCCGCACCCACCGCACGCTCGCCGAGAGCGTCCGCGCCGTCCAGGCCGACGCCGCCGCCACCACGACCCTGATCGGCGCGGCCGCCACCGGCCCGGTCTTCCAGGGTCTCGCCGGCGGCGTCGGCCGCCTCCCGCTCGCCGTGGCCGACGCCCTGCGCGCCGCCGGCGCCGACGTGCGCACCGGCACCCCCGTCTCCGCCCTGGACCGGCTCCCCGACGGCTGGCGCGTGACCACCGCCGGCGGCGCGGCGCTGACCGCCGACGCCGTGGTGCTGGCCGTGCCCGCCGGGCCGGCCGCCCGGCTGCTGCGCACCGCGGCTCCGGCGGCCGCCGGGGAGCTGGACGCCGTCGAGTACGCCTCCATGGCCCTGGTCACCCTGGCCTTCCGCCGCACCGAGCTGCCCCCCGCCGTCACCGGCAGCGGCTTCCTCGTCCCGCACACCGAGGGCCGCACCATCAAGGCCTCCACCTTCAGCAGCAACAAGTGGGCCTGGTCCGCCGAGGCCGGCCCCGGGCTGTTCCTGCTCCGCACCTCCGTCGGCCGGCACGGCGACGAGGCCGACCTGAAGCGGGACGACGCCGAACTGGTCGACGCCTCGCTGGCCGACCTCGGCGCCGCCGTGGGCCTGGCCGCCCGCCCGGTGGCCTCCACCGTCACCCGCTGGGACGGCGGACTGCCGCAGTACCCGGTCGGGCACCTCGCCCGGGTGGCCCGGATCCGGGCCGCCGTGGCCGCCGTACCGGGCCTCGCCGTGTGCGGCGCGGCGTACGACGGAGTGGGCGTCCCGGCCTGCATCGCCAGCGCCGGCTCGGCCGTCGATGCGATCATGGGCACCCTGACGCAGAGCACGGATCAGGACGCGGGACAATAGGCGCATGACTGCACCAGAGAAGATCCCCAACGCGGGGAAGAAGGCCAAGGACCTCAACGAGGTCATTCGCTACACCCTGTGGTCCGTCTTCAAGCTCAAGGACGTGCTCCCGACGGACCGCGCCGGCTACGCCGACGAGGTGCAGGAGCTGTTCGACCAGCTGGCCGCCAAGGACATCACCGTCCGGGGCACCTACGACGTCTCCGGCCTGCGCGCCGACGCGGACGTCATGATCTGGTGGCACGCCGAGACCGCGGACGAGCTGCAGACCGCCTACAACCTCTTCCGCCGCACGAAGCTCGGCCGCGCGCTGGAGCCGGTGTGGTCGAACATGGCGCTGCACCGCCCGGCCGAGTTCAACAAGTCGCACATCCCGGCCTTCCTGGCCGACGAGGTCGCCCGCGACTACGTCAGCGTCTACCCGTTCGTGCGCTCGTACGACTGGTACCTGCTGCCCGACGAGGACCGCCGCCGCATGCTCGCCGACCACGGCAAGATGGCCCGCGGCTTCCCGGACGTGCGCGCCAACACCGTCGCCTCCTTCTCCCTCGGCGACTACGAGTGGCTGCTGGCCTTCGAGGCCGACGAGCTGTACCGGATCGTGGACCTCATGCGCCACCTGCGCGCCTCCGAGGCCCGCATGCACGTCCGTGAAGAGGTGCCCTTCTTCACCGGGCGCCGCAAGTCCGTGGCCGACCTGGTCGACGGACTCGCCTGACCTCCCCAGGGGGGATGGGCCGGAGGATGACTGCCTCCGGCGGATCGGGGGGACCGCCCCCGAAACGACGCAGCCGGACCCGCCCGGAAGTTCAGACGGCCGGCGGCAGCACGCCCCTCGGGGCGCCTGCCGCCCGGTCGTCCAGCGACACCGGTGCGGGCTCCGGATGCGGCGCACAGGCCACCCGCCGGCCCGGGATCCGGCCCGTCAGCAGGTACCGCTCGACGTGGCGGTCCACACAGCCGTTCCGGCCGCCCACCACGCCGTGCGAGCCGGCGCCCCGCTCGGTCACCAGGGCCGCGCCGGACAGCCGCCGCTGGAGCTCCAGCGCCCCCGCGTACGGGGTCGCCGCGTCCCGCTCCGCCGCCACCACCAGCGTGTGCGGCAGCGCCCCCGGCCGGGCGCGCACCTCCGTCACCGGCTGCCGGGGCGCGGGCCAGGAGGCGCAGGGCAGGTTCACCCACACGTTCGGCCAGGTCTCGAACGGGGCCCTGCGGGCCAGCGCGGTGGCGTCCCGGTCCCAGGTCCGCCAGCCGGCCGGCCAGGGTGCGTCGTTGCACAGCACCGCCGTGTAGACGGCCGTGGCGTTCTCGTCCGCGGCCGCCGTCGCCGGGCTCGGCGCCGCCTGCTCGGTCAGCGGACCGGCGTCACCGCGCAGGAAGGCGGCCAGTGCCGCCGCCCGTGCCGGCCACAGGTCGTCGTAGTACGCCGTCTCCAGGTACGCGGCCTGGAGTTCGCCGGTGCCGACCAGGCCGCCCGCCGGCCGCCGGGCCACCGCCGCCCGCACCCGCTCGTAGCTCTCCCCGACCGCCTCGGCCGTGCGGCCCAGCCGGTACGTCCGGTCGTGCCGGGCCACCCAGGTGCGGAAGTCCCGCCAGCGCGCCTCGAAGGCCAGCGACTGGTCGAGGTTGTTGCGGTACCAGATGCGCCGCGGATCGGGGTTGACCGCCGAGTCGAAGACCATCCGCCGTACGTACGAGGGGTGCAGGGACGCGTAGACGGCGCCGAGGTACGTGCCGTACGAGGCCCCGAGGAAGTTCAGCTTCCGCTCGCCCAGCGCGGCCCGCAGCACGTGCAGGTCCCGCGCGTTGGCGAGGGTGGAGTAGTGCCGCAGCGCCGGGCCGGCGGACCGGGCGCAGCCGAGCGCGTAGGCGCGGGCGGCCGTGCGGCGGGCCGTCTTGTACGCGGCGGTGGGGACGGCCGGGGCCTGGGTGGGGGAGCGGGCGAACGCCGCGGGGTCCTGGCAGGTCAGCGGTGCCGAGCGGCCCACCCCGCGGGGGGCGTACCCGACGAAGTCGTAGGCGGCGGCGATCGGCCGCCACCCGGGCAGCTCCGCGAGGAGCGGGAAGTGCATGCCGGAGCCGCCGGGCCCGCCCGGGTTGTGGACCAGGGCGCCCTGGCGGGCGGCGGGCGGGCCGGCGGCCCGGATCCGGCTCACCGTGAGGCTGACCGACGGCCCGTCGGGGTGCGCGTAGTCGAGCGGGACCCGCAGCAGCGCGCAGCGGACCCGGTCGGGCAGGTCTTCGACGGCCGGGCAGCGGCCGAAGGAGAGGCCGGCCGCGGCGGCGCGGCGGGCGGCGAGCGCGGCACCGGCGGCCTCGGGGGAGGTGCCGGAGGCCGCTTGCGGCGGAAGACCGGCGGCGGTGCGGACCTCGGGCGCCGCGGCGGGGGCGGGGTGCGCCGGGGCGGCGTGGGCCGGGGGAGCCGCGGCGAGGGCCGGCGGCGCCGGGGCGGCGAGGGTCAGGGAGAGCACCGCGGCGGCCGCCGCGTACCGGACGGGTTCCCGCATCGGCAGCCCTTTCTCATCCCGTCGGACGATCCGTCAGACGATGTGATGATTCGTCCGGTGGTGGGTGAAGTAAAGGACGCGGCGCGGGTGTCGGGCTCAATGACCCCGATGCGCCGCCCCCTCTCCCCGTCCGCCCGACAGCGCCGCCCTCAGGTCCGGGTCGCGCACCGCAGACAGGCCCCGTACCGCCACCGCCGTCAGGTAGCCCCGCTCGTCCTCCCGCCTCCGGTCCCGGTCCAGCTCCGCCAGCAGCCGCTGTCCGGCCGGCGAGGCCCAGGGCGTGTACGGGTGGGCCTCGAAGCGGGCGATCCCGAGACAGCTGACGGTCAGCACCAGCGGCAGCGCGAACCACCACACGACCAGCACCTGGTCCGCGCCCGGCGCCGGCATCAGCACCGCCGCCGCGCCCAGCGCCAGGATCAGCAGGGTGGCCCCCTGCACCTGGCGCACCGCCTCCGCCACCCCGAGCCGGGCCGCCTCCGGCACCGCCAGGCCGGCCCGGCCCAGCCGCTCCCCGAGGGCCCGTACCGGCGGAGCGCCCGCGGCGGCGCTCCGGACCGCCGCCACCGGCGACCTGCCGTCCGGCCCGAACGCCCCCAGCACCGACCGCTCCACCTCGTCCCCGCCCACCGGGTCGACCACGGTGGCCCAGCCGGTACGGGCCAGCAGCAGCCGCCGCCGGCCGTGCAGGGCCAGCAGCGCCAGCACGGCCACCCGCTGCGGGCCGCCGGCCAGGTAGGCGGCCTCGTACAGGCTCAGCCGGCCGGCGCCGGAGCCGTCGTGACCGGCGCCCGGGCCGTCGTCGTACGGGCCGGTGCGGTCCGGCCCGCCGGACGACCCGTCGCCCGGGCCGGCGGCCTCGGTCGCGGCCCTGACCAGACGGGCGCACGACACCAGCGCTCCGGCCCAGGCGAGCAGCAGGAAGAGGACCCAGAACATGGCGGCCGTTCTACCCGCCCCCGCACCCGGTCGTGCGGCCCCGGCCGAAGGTGTGAGCCGCTCGTGACGGACCCGTGATCAGGAACTGCTGCTTCCGCAGCTCGAACCGGAAGAACTGCCACAACTGGAGCCGGACGACGAGCAGCTGGACCCCGACGACCCGCAACTCGACCCCGACGAACCGCAGCCGGACCCCGAGGAACCGCAACTCGACCCGGACGCCCCGCAGGAGGTGCCCCAGCCGCCGGAGTCGCCCGTGGAGCACCACACCATCACGGCCTCCGTGCCCGAACCGCAGGAGGACGGGTGCGGGTGCCGGGACCCTCCGCCGGCCCGCCCCCGCCGGCCGCCCCGCGCGACGGCGCCCACCGGCTGGAGCAGCTGGGCGCGCAGCAGCGGGTCGGGCAGCCGCCGGGGCCCGTTCAGCGCCACCAGCACCTGCGGGTCGGTGGCCGCGACGTTGGCCACGGTGAAGGCCCGCAGCGCCGCCGCGCCCGCGGCGGTGATCCGCGGCGCCGCCTTCACCCGCAGGAACGCGCCCGCCACGAACCCGAGGAACAGGGCGGGGGCGGCCAGCACGAAGAACGGCACGTCGAACTCGTACTCGTACGGGTCGGTCGTGGACGCCCACTGGGCCACCGTCACGAAGAAGGCCACCGGCATCATGAACAGGCACACCAGGGTGTGCGCGAGCGCCCAGCGCTTGAGCGCCTCGCCCTCGCCCGGCGCCGACAGCAGCCCCCGTGCGGCGAGGGCGTCGCCGGTCTCCTGGACGGCGGGGTCGCGTACGGCGGTCAGCCGCAGCCACTGCAACGCCCCGCTCGGCGCCGACCGGTGGGCGGCCAGCACGGCCCGCTCGACCGGGTCGGCGGCGCGCGCCCCCGAGCGGACCTGGACGATGCCGGGACCGCCGATCATCATGCGGCCGTCGTAGCAGAGGCCGACGAGGGCGGTGTCGACCACCCGGCGGGGCCCGCCGGCCAGGAACGCGACCTCGGTGAGGTCGTGCAGCACGGCCGGGCCGGCGCCGGCGCTGCCGCGGCGGCGCCGGACGGCGAGGGCCAGGGCGGTGGTGGAGCCGATCACGGCGACCCACACGAGGACGGCGAGGACGTTCACGAGACTCTCCCCCCTGCCGGACGCCGGGGCGCGAGGCGGTGGACGATGCGGGTCAGACGGCCGGGCGGCTTCGCCCCGGTGCGGTCGCGCCACCACCGGGTCAGCTCCCGCCGGGCCCGGTCGTCGGCCGGGGTGCCGGCGGCCAGCAGGTGTTCGGCGAAGTCGAGCGCGTCGCGGCGGTAGCCGCCGGCCATCGGGCGGGTCCTGGCGTACCCGAGGAACGCCCTGCGGTACGGGACCTCCCCGAGGATCCGGGGGAGTTCCGGGGCCACCCTGGCGACCACCCCGGCCCGCTTGCCGGCCAGCGCCCGCGCCTGGACGCGCATCCGGGCCGCGTCGAACCCCTCGGGCACCGGGGTGCCGGCCACCAGCGCGGACAGCACGGCGGTCTGCGCCACCGCGAGCCGCTGCCGGGCGGGCCCGGCATCCGTCGCCCCGGCCGCGGGGCGGCCGGTCCCGGCGACCGCACCGGTCCCGGCCACCTCACCAGCGGCGGCCACCCCACCGGCACCGGCGACCGCACCGGCGGCGGCCACCCCACCGGTCCCGGCCACCGCACCGGCGGCGACCGTGGCTGCGGCCCCGGGCGCGTCCTGCCCGGCCGGGAGCCCCGTACCGGACCGGCCGGCCGGGGAGAGGGCGCGCGGGCGGGACAGGACGCCGCGGATCGCGGCGACCTCGGACGCCAGCTCGGCCTCCGGCGGGAAGTCGTCGTCCCGCTCCAGCAGCACGCCCGGCGGGTCCACCCGCTCCCGCAGCCGGCCCAGCAGGTCCAGCACCGCCTCCGGCACGGGGTGCGCGTGGGTGTCGTGCCACACGCCGTCCCGCTCGACGCCCCCCGCGACGTGCACGTACGCCAGCGCGTCCAGCGGCAGCGCGTCCAGCACCGCCAGGGGGTCCTCGCCGCGGTTGACGTGGTTGGTGTGCAGGTTGGCGACGTCGACCAGCAGCCGCACCCCCGTGCGCTCGACCAGCTCGGCCAGGAACTGCCCCTCCGTCAGTTCGTCCTCCGGCCAGGAGAACAGGGCCGCGATGTTCTCCAGCGCCAGCGGCACGGGCAGCGCGTCCTGCGCGATCCGGACGTTCTCGCAGAGCACGTCCAGCGCGTCCCGGGTGCGCGGCACGGGCAGCAGGTGCCCCGCCTCCAGGTGCGGGGAGGCCGTGAGGGCGCCCCCGGCCCGGACGAACGCGATGTGCTCGGTCACCAGCGGGGCGCCCAGCGCCTCCGCCCGCGCGGCCAGGTCGGCCAGCTTCCCGGCGTCGGGCCGCTCCGCGCCGCCCAGGCCGAGCGACACCCCGTGCGGCACGGTCACGATCCCGCGTTCCCGCAGCCGCACCAGCGGCTCCGGCAGGTGGCCCGGGCAGATGTTCTCGGCGACGACCTCGACCCAGTCCAGTTCCGGCAGCCGCTCGATCGCGTCGGCGATCTCCGGCCGCCAGCCGATGCCCGCCCCCAGGCGTGTCATGGGCTTCATGTCCCCCTCCTTCGTCACCGTGGTCCGTGACGCTGTCATGGCCCCGATGCTGCGGCACCAATCCAGGGACGGGGACGTTCAGAGGAACATTTGAGGTTCCTTACTTCGCGCTTATCCGCACGGTGATTCCGGCGGCCGCCCGGCAGACCCCCCAGGGCTCCCCGCGGACCGTGCCACGGGTACCCCGCAGACCGTCCTACGGGCGTCCCGCGCCCGGCAGCGCGGGGTGCTCGGCCACCACCGTGCAGGACCCGGGCGCGATCTCCGTGAACCCGGCGTCCCTGACCACGGGCAGCCCCGAAGCGGTCAGCGCGGCCCAGCGCTCCTCGGGCGCGGTCCGCACGGCCAGCGGGAACCCGGCCTCCCGCCAGGCCCGGCGCTCCGCGCCGTCCAGCGCCCACCAGGCCAGCTGCGCGCCGTGCCCGGCCTGGGCCATCGCCTTGCCCGCGGACATGTCGAGGCCCGGGTTGAGCCACAGCACCGGGGTGCCCGGCGCCGGTGCGGCGGGCGCGGCCGGGTCGTCCAGGTCCGTGCCGGAGACCTGGAGCTTGGCCAGCTCCTTGGGCCAGCCGTCGAGCGGCACCGGCGGGAACACCCGCACCTGTGACCCGCCGCCGTGCACGGTGATGCCCGGCAGGGCCTCCGCCTTGCGCCACTCCGCGCCGCGCGCCCGCCGCACCACCTTGCGGATCCGTGCGTCCTGCCAGTCCCGCACCGCCTGCGCCCACTCGCCCTCGCCGTGCGCCCGCTCGTCGGTGAGCAGCACCAGCACCGCGCGGGCCGCCGTCTCCAGCGCGTCGGTGCGGGCCGGCGGCTCGGCCTTCTCGATGCGGACCACCAGCGGCAGGACGAACTGGGGAGCCTCGTCACGGAAGGAGGCGGGGCGGAAGGGGCTGTCGGCGCCGACCGCCGGGGGCCGGGTGGTGTGCTGGCTGCTCATCCCACCCAGTCTGCCAGGCCGTGCCGCGGGGTCCTCCCGGGCGGGCTACCTGCCGACCAGGTCGGAGACCTTGACGAAGCGGTAGCCGCGGGCGCGCAGCTCCGGCACGATCCGCCGGATCGCGGCCTCGGTGACCGGTGCCGCGCTGCGGGTGCAGTGCATGACCACCACCGAGCCCGGCCGCACGCCGTCGATCACCTGCTCGGCGACCGCCACCGGGTCCTTGGCGAAGGCGTCGCCGCTCACCACGTCCCACTGCACGGCCGTGACGCCGGCGACGGACAGTGCGCGGAGCGCGTCGTCGTCGTAGCAGCCGCCGGGGAAGCGGAAGTACGGGACGGTGTTGCGGGCGCCGGCCCTGCGGAAGGCCTCGAAGGCCCGGTCGACGTCGGCGCGGGCGGCGGCCGTGTCGAGGGCGGGCAGCCCGTAGCACGGCTCCCTGAAGGCGTAGTGGCTGTACGAGTGGTTCGCGATCTCGAAGAGCGGGTCCGTGCCGATCGACCGGGCCTGGTCCGGGTACTCCTCCGCCCACCTGCCGGTCATGAACACCGTCGACGGCACCTTGAGGCGGCGCAGCGTTGCGATCAGGGGCGGGTTGTCGAAGCGCTCGCCGCCGCGGGCGCGCGGGCCCTGGTCGGCCGTCATGTCGGCGTCGAAGGTGAGGGCCACGACCTTGTCGGCGGTGTTCACGGCGCGGGCGAACACCGGGGTCAGGCCGCCCGGCCCCGGGGCCAGGGTCGGTGCCTTGCCGGGGGCGGGGGCCGCGGGGGCCTGGGCCGGGTGCGAACCCGCCGGCCGGGGCGCACCGGAGGCGCCGGCCGAGGCGTGCCCGGGGGAGGGCCGCGCGGGGGCGGCGGCGGACGGGGTGGCCGCGGCGGCGGCCCGGCCGGCCGAGGGGGCCCCGGTGCCGGAGGAACCGGTGCCGGAGGAACCGGTGCCGCCCCCGCATCCCGCGAGGGCGGCACAGAGAGCGGCGACGGCCGCTACTTTTCGTGCGGAAAAGGTCACGCACGCAAAATATATGACTATGTGGCAAGCAGACGCCTGCGGCACTCCTCGACGTCGAAGTCACCCGGGGGATACTCCGGACGCAGCTCCTCCAGGTGCTCCAGCAGCAGTGAGCTGATCGCCCAGTTGCGGTACCACTTGCGGTCCGCCGGTACGAGGTACCAGGGCGCCGCATCCGTACCGCACCGCTCCAGCGCCAGCTCGTACGCCCTCTGGTACGCCGGCCACAGGGCCCGCTCGTCGATGTCGCCCGTGTTGAACTTCCAGTGCTTCTCGGGGTTGTCGAGGCGCTCCAGGAGCCGGGCGCGCTGCTCCTCGTACCCGATGTGCAGGAACACCTTGACCACCGTCACCCCGTCCTCGGCGAGGGTCTCCTCGAAGCGGTTGATCTGGTCGTAGCGGCGCTCCAGCTGGGCGCGCGGCACCAGCTTGCGGACCCGGCCGATGAGCACGTCCTCGTAGTGCGACCGGTCGAAGATGCCGATCTCGCCGGGCCCGGGCAGGGCCCGGGCGATCCGCCACAGGAAGGGGTGGCCGCGCTCCTCCTCGGTCGGCGCCTTGAAGGCCTTGATGCGGCAGCCGGAGGGGTTGAACTGGCCGATCACGTGTTTGACGGTGCCGCCCTTGCCGGAGGTGTCCATGCCCTGGAGGACCAGCAGCAGGCGCCGCCGGTCGCCCGCGGTGCTCGACGCGTACAGCCGTTCCTGGAGTCCGGCCAGCCGCTCGCCGAGCAGCGCGGTGGCGGCGTTCCCGGCGGCCTTGTCCCGGGGGCCGACGGGCGTGCCGGCCGGATCGACGGCGGCCAGCCGCACCGCCTTCCCGGGCCGCAGCCGCAACGCCTCCCGCACGGGCCCGGCGGCCTTGCCGCCCCCGGCCCGCTTACCGTTCCCCGCCGGCTTTCCGCCCCCGGCCCGCCTTCCGCCCCCGGCCCCCTTCCCCGCCGCGGCCCTCCCGCCCGTGCCGCGCTTCCCGCCGGTGTCCTTCTTGCCCACGGCGCACCCCTTCCCGCCACTCGCGTACGGTCCTCCCGATCCGTACGATCCTCCGCCCCGCCGCCCGGAACCGCGAGTCGGCCACGGCAGCGGCCCCGGCGTGATCCGGAGGACAGGGCCCGGGGGCGTCTTGCCGATCATGCCGGGCTCGCTCCGGTCTCCCCGGCCGGGTGAGCCCGCGGACCGTTTCCGCCCCGGCCGGAAACCGGGGTGAGGCGCTCGCGCACCGCGTGCCAGACTCGCCCGGGTGTACGAGATCCACGAGACGCATGTGACGGTCCGCTGCGGGACCGAGGGGGAGCGGGCCCGGCTCGGCGCGTGGGCGGCGGAGCGGGGGCTGAAGGTCACCACCATCGTCCTCGCCCGGGGCCGCATGCCCGTCCAGCCGATGCTGACGCTGCCGGACCGCACGAGCCATCCGGCGGTCGTGGCCGCGCTGCGGGCCGACGGGTTCGAGCCGGTGCGGGTCAAGGTCGAGACGGTGCCGTGGAGCGAGGAGCCCGCGGGCCGGGGCGGCGGCTACCACGAGCACCACCTCAAGCTGGCGCTGCCCGCCCGGTACGACCGTGCCGCGCTCGAAGCGCTCGTCGTCCCGCACGGCGCCCATGTCTCGTGGAACGCCCGCCGGGCGCTGCCGGGTCCGGACGGGTGGCACGAGCGCTTCGTGACCCAGCGGCATCCCGGCCCGGCCGACGCGGCGGGCCGGGCGTGCGGCGCCCTGGTCGCGGCGCTGGCCGCCGCCGGGCACGAAGTGGTGGCACAGGAGCGGGAGTTCGTGCTGTCCGACAGCGATCTGTCGGTGGACGAGGGATGGCTGGAGGAGATCACATGAGCGAGAAGCCGTGGGTGCCGTCGATCCCGGACGGGCCGGACAGCCGTACGGAGCCCCGCTCCGACTACCTGCACCGCAAGAACGACCTGCCGCACACCCTGACCGCAGGCATCGGCGACGCCGCCGCCCGGCACCGGGTCTTCGACCCGGCCCTCAAGCACTTCGACGAGGCGTACCGGCCCGGCGACGGGGTGGTCGAGGACCCCGCGCTGCGGGCGCGCTGGCAGCAGGCCCGCCGGTCGGCGCTCGACCTCGTGCTCGCGGCCGTCGCCGGATCGCCGTGGGCGGACTCCCTCGTGCTGCGCGGCAGCATGCTGATGTCGGCCTGGTTCGGGCCGGCCGCCCGAGCGCCCAAGGACATCGACTTCGTCGTCGTCCCCGACACCTGGCGCATCGAGGAGCCGCGCACCCGCGCCCTGCTCGACGGCATCGCCGAGGCGGCGGAGCGGCTGGCCGAGGAGCGCGGCACGGGCCTGTCCGTCTCGGCGGCCGGCGCCGTGTCCGAGTACATCTGGACGTACGAGCGGGTGCCCGGCCACCGGCTGGTCCTCCCGTGGACCGCTCCGGGCCTCCCGGGCGGTCAGGTCCAGCTCGACTTCGTCTTTCAGGAAAGCCTGCCGACTCCGCCCCGGCCCGCCGAGGTCGCGGGCGTCCGCGTCCTGGCGGCGGACCGTGAACTGTCCCTGGCCTGGAAGCTCATGTGGCTGAGCTGCGACATGTACCCCCAGGCCAAGGACCTCTACGACGCCGTCCTGCTCGCCGAGGCCGAGGAGTGCGCGATGCCGCTCGGCCTCCTGGAGACGGTCCTGCGCGGGGCGGACGAGTGGCCGGGCCACCCGAACGAGCCGCTGAACCTCGGGATGTTCGAGAACGTCCTCCGCCAGGTCGACTGGACCGGCTTCGAGGACCACCGCCCGGACGCGGAATCCTCCCGGGACGCCCTCGGCGCCCGCCTGCCGGCGGCGCTGCGCCCGCTCTTCGAGGCCGCCGCCAGGGGGTGCCTCCCCTTCTGACGCCGCGCGGACGGTTCGCCCGTGGGGCCGCCGGCCCACTCGTCCGGCTCGACACACGATCGACGAGACAGGGCCTACGCCCAGGGGCCGGTGACGGCGAAGGTGGTGCCCGGGTCGTAGCAGTTGACGTACATCGTGGTGCCGTCCGGGGAGAAGGTGACGCCCGAGAACTCGCCGTAGGCCGGCCGCGCCGCGGTGCCGGTGTTCTGGGCGTTGCGGGCCACCGGGAAGACCGTGCCGGCGGGCGTCAGGGCGTACACGTGCTGGGCGCCGTCGCCGTCCTCGCAGACCATGAGCCGGCCGCCCGGGGCCAGGCAGATGTTGTCCGGGGACTCGCCGGGCAGCGCGGTGTCCGTGGCCGGCCCGAAGACCACGACCAGCGTCAGGGAGCGGTGCCCGGGGTCGTAGCGCCACACCTGGCCGGAGTGGTCGGCCGCGGAGCCCTCGCGGCTGCGGGCGAAGCTGGAGACGAAGTGGACGTACCGGCCGGTGCGGTAGCAGCCCTCCAGCTTCTGCGCGTGGGTGATGCCGCGCGGCCCGAAGTCCTGGAGCCGCACCGGCGTCCGGCGGGCCGCCGGGTCGGGCACCGTCACCCACTCCACGCGGTCGAAGCGGGTGCCCGGCTCGGCGACGGCCGACAGGTCGGGCACGCCCGGCACGCGCAGGGCCTGGAGGAGACCGCCGGCGCGCAGCGAGCCGGTGCCGCCGCGGGGGCGGTGGGGGAGGAAGCGGTAGAAGAGGCCGAACGGCTGCTGGAAGGCGTCCTCCGTCTGGTACACGATCCCGGTGTCCGGGTCGACGGCGACGGCCTCGTGCTGGAAGCGGCCGAGTGCGGTCAGCGGGACGGCGCCGGTGCGGTGCGGGTCGGCGGGGTCCACCTCGAAGACGAAGCCGTGGTCCTCCTCGTAGCCGTTGGTGCCGGCCAGGTCCTCGGACTCCTCGCAGGTCAGCCAGGTGCCCCAGGGGGTGGGACCGCCGGAGCAGTTGTACGCGGTGCCGGCGATGCCCACCCGCTCGCCCGTGACGGCGCCGCCGGGGCCGAGGTCCAGCACCGTGCAGCCGCCCCGGCCGCCGCGGTCGTAGACCAGGCCGGGAACGTGCGGGACGGGGTGCTCGGCGGTGGGCTTGTTCTCGTGGTTGCGCACCAGCCGCAGCCCGCCGTCCGGTGCGGCGAAGGCGCCCATGCCGTCGCAGTGGGACGGCACCGGGCCCTGGCCGGAGCGCATCGGGGTGCCGGTGCGGGAGAGGACGGTGTAGCGGAAGCCGGCCGGGAGGTCGAGCAGGCCCCGCGGGTCGGGCAGCAGCGGGCCGTAGCCGGTCTCCGCGAGCGCCGCCGTGCCCGCCGCCTTCGTGGCCCCGGCGCCGGCCGCGCGCGCGGGCGCGCCGTACGGCGCCGCGTCCGGCGCGCTCCCGAGGAGTTCGGCGACGGCCCCGGCGAAGGCGATGGCCCCCGCCCCGGCGAGGATCTGGCGGCGGGTCGCTTCCACGGTGCAACTCCCGGCGGGTGGAGGGGAGGAATGACCCGAAAGTGGTACCACGCGCACGGCGCGCGGCGGTTCACGCGGGCCGTCCCGTCCCGTAAGTCGCCCCGGAAGGGTGGCCGGCCGGACCCGTCGACGGCCGCCGGCCGCCGTCGACGGCGGGCTGCCGCCGACTGCCGGACGCCGGCCGCCCCCGGGTCCGCCGGTCAGACCAGCTTGGCGTCGAGCGTGATGGTCGTACCCGCCAGCGCCTGGCTGACCGGGCAGTTCTTCTTGGCGTCCTCGGCCGCGGCGGCGAAGGCGTCCGCGTCGATGCCGGGCACCTCGCCCTCGACGGTCAGGTGGATGCCGGTGATGCCCTGGCCGGGCACGAAGGTGGCGGCCGCCTTCGTCGTCAGCTTCGTGGGCGGCGTACCGCCCTTGGCCAGGATGTTGGAGAAGGCCATGTTGTAGCAGGCGGAGTGCGCGGCGCTGAGGAGCTCCTCCGGGCTGGTCCGGCCGTTCGCCTCCTCGTCGGTGCGGGCGGGCCAGGAGACCGGGTAGGTGCCGAGGCCCGAGGAGTCGAGCGAGACTTCGCCCTTGCCCTTGAGCAGATCGCCTTCCCAGACGGCGTGTGCGTGACGCGTGGCGGCCATGGTGCTTGCATCCCTTCAGGCAGACAAGGCTGTACGGCCGGGGCCATTCGGTCCCGACCGGGCCAAACCTACTGGGATCGCGGCCGCTTTACGGGGAGACGAGCCCCTTCGCGTCGCGCGCCAGCGCGGTGAGCCGGGATATGGCCCGGAAGTACTTCTTGCGGTACCCGCCGGCCAGCATCTCCTCGCTGAACAGGCGGTCGAACGGCACGCCCGAGGCCAGGACCGGTATCTCGCGGTCGTAGAGCCGGTCCGCCAGCACCACCAGGCGCAGCGCCGTCGACTGGTCGGGCACCGGCTGCACGTCCGTGAGGCAGACTGCGGCTATGTCCTCGGTGAGCGCGCCGTACCGGCTGGGGTGCACCCGCGCCAGGTGCTCCAGCAGGTGCGGGAAGTCGTCCAGGCTCGCGCCCTCGGTCGCGTACGCCGCCTTGGCGACCTGCTCGTCGGAGTACGGGGCCGGCGCCTCCGGGAGGCCGCGGTGGCGGTAGTCCTCGCCGTCGATGCGCAGCGGCCGGAAGTGCGCCGACAGCCCCTGGATCTCGCGCAGGAAGTCGGCCGCGGCGAACCGGCCCTCGCCCAGCTTGCCCGGCAGCGTGTTCGAGGTCGCGGCGAGCGCCACGCCCGCCTCGACCAGCTTGCCGAGGAGGGTGGAGACCAGCACCGTGTCGCCCGGGTCGTCGAGCTCGAACTCGTCGATGCACAGGAGCCGGTGCCCGCTGAGCGTGCGCACGGTCTGCTGGAAGCCCAGCGCGCCGACCAGGTTCGTCAGCTCCACGAAGGTGCCGAAGGCCTTGTACTCCGGTGCGGCCGGGGTGGCGTGCCACAGGGAGGCCAGCAGGTGCGTCTTGCCGACGCCGTAGCCGCCGTCGAGGTAGACGCCGCGGGGGCCGGCGGGGGCGGCGGGCTTGCGGGCGAACCAGCGCCGCTTGCCGCCGCCGGAGGCGTGCGCCCCGCCCAGACCGGCGGCGAAGGCGTCGAGCACGGTGACGGCCTGCGCCTGGCTGGGCTGGTTCGGGTCCGGGTTGTACGTCGAGAAGCGCACGGAGTCGAAGCGCGGCGGCGGCACCATTTCGGCGACCAGCCGCTCGGCGGGCACGTGCGGCTCGCGGGCGCAGAGGGACTGCGGGCCCGCCTCGGCTATCTGACTCCGCCCGGTCGCGGAGAGGGAGGTCGACACAGCACTCAACTCTACGGGGCGTGACACACTGCACCGCATGCGACGCCTGTTCCCTGTGACCGATCAGACAGCCGAGACCAGCGACCGGGAGTGGGGGCTCGACGAGCTGGCGGACGCCTACGCGTACCCCGTCCTGGCGGGCGAGGCCGCTGCGGGAGCCCCGGGCGCGGCATCGGCGGCGGGGGGCCTGTCCGGGGCGCCCGCGCACTGGCTGCGGGCCAACATGGTCTCCAGCCTGGACGGCGCCGCCCAGCACGAGGGCCGCTCCCAGCCCATCTCCAGCGACACCGACATGCGGGTCTTCGGCATGCTGCGGGCCCTCGCGGACGTGGTGGTGGTCGGGGCGGAAACGGTTCGGCTGGAGGGGTACCGGCCCGCCCGCGCCCGGGAGGCCTTCGCCGGCCGCCGGGCCGCCGCCGGCCAGGGCCCGGCCCCGGCCATCGCGGTGATCAGCGCGAGCCTGGAGCTGGACTTCTCGCTGCCCCTGTTCAGCTCGCCGCTGGTGCCCACCCTGGTGCTGACCGGCGCGGGGGCACCGGCCGACCGGGTGGCGGAGGCCCGCGGGGCGGGGGCCGAGGTGCTGTTCGCCGGGGAGGGGGCGGGCGTGGACCCGGCCCGGGCGGTGGCCGTGCTGGCGGAGCGCGGGCTGCGGCGCCAGCTGACCGAGGGCGGGCCCCGGCTGCTGGGCCAGTTCGTGGCGGCCGGGGTGCTGGACGAGCTGTGCCTGACCGTGTCCCCGACGCTCACGGCGGGTGACGCCCAGCGCATCTCCTCGGGACCGTCCGTCGCCGTGCCGCACCGGCTCGAACTCGCCGCGCTGCTGGAGGAGGCCGGGTTCCTTTTCACCCGCTACCGTCGGATCTGAGTGAGATCGGAATTTGTCGTTCCGCTTAGCTTCGGCTGGGCACACTTACCTGCGCAGCCCCGTGCCACAGCGGGGCAGGATGGTTTCCGCAGGGGCCGCCACGGCCCATGAAGGAGAGGGCGTCCGTGTTCACGAGCGTTTTGATGATCGAGAAGCCTCTGACACCCGTAGACGTGGACTTCGTCACCACCCTGCACGGAGACGACCCGGTCTCGTTCGTCGTGCTCATGCAGCCCCGGGGCGACCAGGACCGGCTGCTGCGCGCCATCGACGACGTCGCCCTCGGCGAGCTGCCCGAGGCCATCAAGGAGGGCGACGAGCCCGAGGGCGACCAGGCCAGGGGCCCGGCCGAGAAGGCCCTCGCGCACTCGCTCCAGGCCCTGCGGGACAAGGGCAGCGAGGCCGTCGGGCAGATCGTCGAGGACCATCCGCTGGACAAGCTGCAGTCCGTGGTCGAGGAGACCGGCGCCGACGAGGTGATCGTCCTGACCGCGCCGCACTTCGTGGAGGAGTTCTTCCACCGCGACTGGGCCTCCCGGGCACGCCACAAGGTCGGCGTTCCGGTGCTCAAGCTCTTCGCCCACAACGAATAAGCTGGCGGGCGGCGCCCCGCGCCGACCCGTACGTACCGCACCGCACGCACCGCACCTGGGGAGATCCCGTATGACGCCGCCCGGCCTGCCGACCGCCATGGAACGGCCCCACTTCATCGGCATCGGCGGCGCCGGCATGTCCGGCATCGCGAAGATCCTCGCCCAGCGCGGCGCCACGGTGGCCGGCAGCGACGCCAAGGAGTCCGCCACCGCCGAGGCGCTGCGCGCCCTGGGCGCCACGGTCCACATCGGGCACGCGGCCGGCCACCTCGCCCCCGACGCCACCTGCGTCGTCGTCTCCAGCGCCATCCGCGCCGACAACCCCGAGCTGGCCCGCGCCGCCGAGCTGGGCATCCCCGTGGTGCACCGCTCCGACGCGCTGGCCTCCCTGATGGACGGGCTGCGCGCGATCGCCGTCGCGGGAACGCACGGCAAGACCACCACCACCTCCATGCTGGCCGTCTCCCTCGGCGCGCTGGGCCTGGACCCCTCGTACGCCATCGGCGGCGACCTCGACGCGCCCGGCTCCAACGCCCAGCACGGCGAGGGCGACATCTTCGTGGCCGAGGCGGACGAGAGCGACCGCAGCTTCCACAAGTACGACCCGCACGTGGCGATCATCCTCAACGCCGAGCTGGACCACCACGCGAACTACGCCTCGATGGAGGAGATCTACGCCTCCTTCGAGACCTTCGTCGGCAAGGTCGTCCCCGGCGGCACCCTGGTCGTCTCCGCCGACCAGGCGGGCGCCGTCGAGATCGCCGGCCGGGTCTCCGGCACCAAGGGCCTCACCGTGGTCACCTACGGCGAGTCCGAGACGGCCGACGTGCGGATCACCGCTATCACCCCCCGCGGCCTGTCCAGCGAGGTCACCGTGGTCCTGGACGGCCGTCCGCTGACCTTCACGGTCTCCGTCCCCGGCCGGCACTACGCGCACAACGCCGTCGCCGCCCTCGCCGCGGGCATCGCCCTCGGCATCCCGGCCGACGACCTGGCCTCCGCGCTCGGCAAGTACACCGGCGTCAAGCGCCGCCTCCAGCTCAAGGGCGAGGCCGCGGGCGTCCAGGTCATCGACTCGTACGCGCACCACCCCACCGAGATGACCGCCGACCTGGAGGCCATCCGCGGCGCCGCCGGCGACTCCCGCATCCTGGTGGTCTTCCAGCCGCACCTCTTCTCGCGCACCCAGGAGCTGGGCAAGGAGATGGGACAGGCCCTCGCCCTCGCCGACTCCTCCGTGGTCCTGGACATCTACCCGGCCCGCGAGGACCCCGTCCCGGGCGTCACCAGCGACCTGATCATCGACGCGGCCCGCGCGGCGGGCGCCGACGTGACCGCCCAGCACGACAAGAACGCCGTGCCCGAGGTCATCGCGGGAATGGCGAAGCCGGGCGACCTCGTTCTCACCATGGGTGCGGGCGATGTGACCGACCTGGGGCCGGCCATCCTGGACGGCCTGGCCCGCCTGGCGAACTGAGGGAGCGCACGTCATGCCGTACGAGGTGGAGAAGCCGGACGAGCAGTGGCAGGCCGAGCTCACCCCGTCCGAATACCAGGTGCTGCGGCTGGGCGGCACCGAGCCGGCCTTCCGCGGTGAGTACACCGACACCAAGACGCCCGGCGTCTACGCCTGCCGGGCCTGCGGGGCGGAGCTCTTCCGCTCCACGGAGAAGTTCGAGTCCCACTGCGGCTGGCCGTCCTTCTTCGACCCGAAGGACTCCGACGCGGTCGAACTGCTGGCCGACACCTCGCACGGCATGATCCGCACGGAGGTCCGCTGCGCCCGCTGCGGCTCCCACCTGGGCCACGTCTTCGAGGGAGAGGGCTACCCCACCCCCACCGACCAGCGCTACTGCATCAACTCGATCTCCCTCCGCCTCAACCCGGACTCCGACGCCGGCTGAGGCGCGGAGGGCCCGCCACGGAACACCGGACGCCCCCGGCCCGCCGCGAACGCGGCGGGCCGGGGGCGTCGTCGTGCCGGGCGCGCGTCAGGCGGCCGGCGGGAGGTGGGACGGGCGGCCCGAGCCCCTGGTGAGGCGGTAGCCGAAGACGCCGGCCACCGCGGCCAGGACACCGCCGGCCGCGGTCCACAGCCAGCGGTCCGTCCACCAGCCCGAGGCCCAGCCGTCGGCCGGCTCGCCCGAGAACAGCTTCGCCACCCGGTACTCGGCCGTGGTGCCCGCCGGCGGCTCGTTCGCGACCCCCGGCACCAGCGGCACCGCCAGCGTGCCGTCCACCGCCGCCGCGCCGCCCGCCTCGGCGGCCGTCACCAGCACCTCGGTCTGCACCGGCACGCCGAGGTCCGCCTTGGTCGGGGCCACCGCGGTCAGCCGGACGTAGTACGTGCCCGGCAGCGGGTCGTTCGCCCACGGCTCCGCCCACGCCCGCACCGTGCGCAGCGTGCAGGCCAGCTCCGTGTCGCCGGACCCGGACTCCGTGGTGCGGGCGGCCGCCCCGTACACGCAGGACTGCCGGCGGCGCAGGCCGTCGTACACGTCCAGCTGCCAGCGCGAACCCGAGCCGCCCGAGACCCGGGCCGTGACCGTGGGCCGCTGCCCGGCGTCCGCCGCGAACGACCAGTACAGGTAGTCGCCCGCCGAGGCCTGGGCCGTGCCCCGCCGCCCCGGCTCCACCTCCACGGCGGTACGGAACGACGTGCCCGCCTCCGTCGGGCCGGACGTCGCCCCCTCACTCGCGGAAGGGGACGGCGAACCGTCCGCCGCGGCCGCCGTCACCGGGCCGAGCACCAGCGCGGCCACCGTCGCCCCGGACGCCACCAGGCGTGTGATCCCCATCAGTTGGTCCTCCAGACCGTCACGCGCCAGCGGGTGATCCAGCCCCAAACGAGGCCGCCGAGGAACCCGAAGAGCACCAGCGTCACCAGCAGCCACCAGCCGCGGCCCAGCCCGAAGGCGGCCACGTCCGAGGCCTCGTCAGGACCGTCCACCAGGTCCACCGTCAGCTCCACGGGCAGCCCGGGCGTGGTCTTCACACCGGGGGCCGCCGCGAAGGAGTTGCTCAGGCGCAGGCACACCGTCTCCTCGGCCACGGCCTCCGGGCCCTCGTCGGAGCCGTCCGCCTCGGGGCGCGGGTAGCGCAGCCCGGTCGACAGCACGTCCGTCCGGCCGTCACCCGTCTCCTGGCCGCGGACGATCTCCCGGCCGTGCACGGTCAGGGCCTTCAGCAGCACCCCGTAGTCCCGGGCCACGTCGCGGTCCGCGCCCACGCTCACCGAGGCGCGCAGCTCCTGCCCGGGCCGCACCTGCACCCGGTACCAGCGGTGGGTGCCGAACTCCTCGCGGTCGGTGTAGATCCCCGAGGTCAGCACCGGCGCCTTCGCGCACTCCGCCGCGCCCTCCACGGCCACCGGCGTCACCTGCGGCTTCGCCGCCCGTTCCACCAACTGACCCACCCGGTCCGACAGTTCCTTCTTGTGCCGGACCGACGTGTAGGTACCGCCGGTCGCCTCCGCGATGCAGCTCAGCTGCGCCTGCGTCTTCGCGTCCGGCACCAGGCCCAGGGTGTCGATGGTGATGTGGATGCCGCGCGCCGAGATGTCCCGGGCCACCTCGCACGGGTCCAGCGGCGCGCAGGTGTCCTCCCCGTCGCTGATCAGCACGATCCGGCGGGAGCCCTCGCCGCCCTTCAGGTCCTCGGCCGCCTTCAGCAGCGCCGGGCCGATCGGGGTCCAGCCGGTGGGCGCCAGCGTCGCCACCGCCGTCTTGGCCTC
The DNA here is from genome assembly GCF_044759225.1 of Streptomyces sp. NPDC101132. Lineage (NCBI taxonomy): Bacteria > Bacillati > Actinomycetota > Actinomycetes > Kitasatosporales > Streptomycetaceae > Streptomyces > Streptomyces sp. NPDC101132. The sequence continues at coordinate 106,026 of NZ_JBIVYX010000007.1, read as the reverse complement.
CGTACGGTCCAACGGGCCGACCGCGTACAGCTGCTGGGTGTCCTTGCAGCCCTCCTGCCGGTCGTTGCCGCGGTACGTCGCGCCCAGCGTCCTGATGCCCAGCTCGACCTCCTGCGGGGTCGCGTCGAGCACCTCGTTGAACGCCTGCTTCGCCGCGGCCATGCGCGAACCGCCGTCGATGTCCCGGGCGCGCATCGAGCCGCTCACGTCGAGCACCAGCTCCACCTTCGGAGCCGGGCCGCCCACGGGCCCGTCCGCGCGTGCCGTACCCGGCTGAAGTCCCATGGTGAGGAAGGCGGCGAGCAGGGTGCCGAGCAGAGCCGCCGCCGACCGTTGCATTGTGATCACCGGCGGATCCTATTGATCACCCCGCGCTGCTCCAAACGGGCCACCTCAGGCCCCCTGCGCCTAAACTGAAGGACACAGGGCCGTCCGCGCCCGGGCCGGCCCGAGACCCCCGGAAGCACCGTGCGCCACCAGCGGCTGTTCCCCCCGGCACTCGCCCTGACGCTCCTCGTTCCGGCCGCCGGGTCCGCGGCCGCGCAGGGCGAGGAGGTGCCGCACGGGCCCGGCTTCGCCGCGCGCGCCCTGCAAGCGCTGCTCGACGGCATCCAGTTCGGCGTGATCATCGCCATCTGCGCCGTCGGCCTGTCCCTGATCTTCGGCACCATCCACCTGATCAACTTCGCGCACGGCGAGTTCGTGACCATCGGCGCCACCGCGGCCTTCTTCCTGAACGCCTCCGCGGCCGGTCCCCACTGGCACCTGGTCCCCGCCACCCTCGCCGCCGTGGCCGTCGGCGTCCTCCTCGGCGCCGCCGTCGACCGGACGGTCTGGCGCCCCCTGCGCGCCCGCGGCACCGGGCTGATCAACCTGTTCATCGTCACCATCGGGCTGTCCCTGTTCCTGCGCCACCTGGTGCTGCTCTTCTACGGCACCCGCCCCGGCTCCTACGCCCAGTACGACATCCAGGAGGCGTACGACCTGGGGCCCGTCGGCATCACCCCCCGCGACCTCACGGTCACCCTGCTCTCGGTGGCCGTGCTCCTCGGCGTCGCCGCCCTGCTCCAGAAGACCCGCGTCGGCACCGCCATCCGCGCCGTCTCCGACAACCGCGACCTCGCCGAGGCCTCCGGCATCGACGTCAAGCGCGTCGTCAGCGTGGTGTGGATGCTCGGCGGCGGGCTCGCCGCCCTCGGCGGCGTCTTCTTCGGCCTGGTCGAGATCGTCACCTGGGACATGGGCTTCAAACTGCTGCTGCTGATGTTCGCCGGCATCATCCTCGGCGGCCTCGGCTCCGCCTACGGCGCCATGGTCGGCAGCCTCGTCATCGGCGTCGTCGCCCAGGTGTCCACCCTGTGGTTCCCCGCCGACCTCCAGTACGCCTGGGCGCTGCTGACCCTGATCGTCGTCCTCCTCGTGCGGCCCCAGGGCATCCTCGGCCGCGCCGAACGCGTCGGATGAGGGGGTGGTGGCACCGTGGACTGGTCGGTCGTGATCTCCGACGCCATCCGCTCCGGCATCGGCCCCATCGCCGCCGTGTACGCGCTCGCCGCGATGGGCCTGAACCTGCACTTCGGCTACACCGGCCTGCTCAACTTCGGCCAGGTCGGCTTCATGCTCGTCGGCGGCTACGGCCTCGCCATCACCGTCGCCACCTGGGGCGGCCCGCTGTGGGCCGGCGTCTTCGTCGGCCTCGCCTCCGCCGTCGTCCTCGCCCTGCTGCTCGGCCTGCCCACCCTCCGGCTGCGCGCCGACTACCTGGCCATCACCACCATCGCCGCGGGGGAGACCCTCCGGCTGTTCTACCGGTCCAGCTGGGCCGAGCCGACCACCGGCGGCGTGTACGGGCTCCAGCGCTTCGCCGGCGACTTCTACGACCTCAGCCCCATCGACCCCGGCAGCTACGGCATCGGCAAGGTGACCTTCGGCGCCCGCGACGTGTGGGTGCTGATCGTCGGCTGGGGCCTGGTGGCCCTCACCGGCCTCCTGATGGCCCTGCTCGTCCACAGCCCCTGGGGCAGGGTGATCCGGGGCGTCCGCGAGGACGAGACGGCCCTGCGCAGCCTCGGCAAGAACGTCTACGCGTACAAGATGACCAGCCTCGTGCTCGGCGGCGTGATCGGCGCCGTCGCCGGCATGCTCCAGGCCGTCCAGGTGCAGTCGGTGAGCCCGGACAGCTACGACCCGGCCGTGACGTTCTTCCTGTACACCCTGCTCGTGCTGGGCGGCGCCGGGCGGATCCTGGGGCCGGTGGTCGGCTCGGTGCTGTTCTGGTTCGTGCTGACCTTCCTCGACAGCGCGCTCCGGCAGGCCATCGACGCGGGGTACGTGTCCCCCGACGTCATCAGCACCTCCGAGATCGGCGCCGTCCGCTTCGCCCTGGTGGGAGTGGCCCTGATGCTGCTGGTCGCGTTCCGGCCGCAGGGCATCCTCGGCAGCCGGAAGGAGATGCTGATCGGTGAACGCTGACCTCTCCGCCGTCCCCCCGGAACCCGGCGCCGCCAAGCCGGACCCGCTGCTCGTCCTGGACGGGATCACCCGCTCCTTCGGCGGGCTGACCGCCGTACGCGTCGACCACCTGGAGGTGCAGCGCGGCACCATCACCGCCCTCATCGGGCCGAACGGCGCCGGCAAGTCCACGCTGTTCAACGTGGTCAGCGGCTTCGACCGGGCCGACTCCGGCAGCTGGACCTTCGACGGCCGGCCCGTCCAGGGGCGCCGCGCCCACCAGGTGGCCCGGATGGGCATGGTCCGCACCTTCCAGCTCACCCGCACCCTGGCCCGCCTCACCGTGCTGGAGAACGTGCTGCTCGCGGCCGGCGGCCAGCGCGGCGAACGGCTGCTGCCGGCGCTGCTGCCCCCGCTCTGGCGGCCGCAGGAGCGGGCCCGTACCCGACGCGCCGACGAACTGCTGGAACGCTTCCGGCTCACCCGGCTCCGCGACGAACTCGCCGGCACCCTCTCCGGCGGCCAGCGCAAGCTCCTGGAGATGGCCCGCGCCCTGATGGCCGACCCGGTGCTGCTGCTGCTCGACGAGCCGATGGCCGGCGTCAACCCGGCGCTGACCCAGTCGCTGCTCGGGCACGTCACCCGGCTGCGGGACGAGGGGATGACCGTCTGCTTCGTCGAGCACGACATGGACGTGGTGATGGGCATCAGCGACTGGGTCGCGGTCATGGCCGACGGCCGCCTGGTGGCCGAGGGACCGCCCGCCGGCATCGGCCGCAACCCCGCCGTGGTCGACGCCTACCTCGGCCGCCGCCACGACGAACCGCCCGACCCGCGCGAAGCGCCCCCGCCCGAGCCGTCCGAAGCGGCCCCGCCCGACCGGCCCGGCCCGCCGGACCCGCCCGACCCGCGCGAAGCGCCCCCGCACGGCCCCCGGGACGACGTACCCCCCGGCCCCCCGGAAGGAGACCGGCCATGACCACCAACGGCCCCCCGCCGGTGCTGGCCGCCGACGCCGTGACGGCCGGCTACCTGCCGGGCGTCGACGTGCTGCGCGGCTGCAGCGTCGAGGTCCGCGACGGCGAGCTGGTCGGGGTGATCGGCCCCAACGGCGCCGGCAAGTCCACCCTGGCCAAGACCGTCTTCGGCCTGCTGCGCGTGCGCGCCGGGACGGTACGCCTGTACGGCGAGGACGTCACCAACCGGCCGGCCCACGAGATGGTCCGGCGCGGCGTCGGCTACGTGCCCCAGCTCCAGAACGTCTTCCCCGCCCTCACGGTCGAGGAGAACCTCCGGATGGGCGTCTACCTGCGCCCCGCCGCCTTCGCCGAGCGGGCCGAGGCCGTCGAGGAGATCTTCCCGGTGCTGGCGGCCCGCCGGAGCCAGAAGGCGGGCGCCATGTCGGGCGGCGAGCGGCAGATGCTCGCGATGGCCCGCGCCCTGATGACGGAGCCCGGCGTGCTGCTCCTCGACGAGCCGTCGGCCGGCCTCTCGCCGCTCTACCAGGACCAGGTCTTCGAGCGCGTCAAGGAGATCAACCACGCGGGCGTCGCCGTCCTGATGGTCGAGCAGAACGCCCGCCGCTGCCTGCAGATCTGCGACCGCGGCTACGTACTCGACCAGGGCCGCAACGCCTACACCGGCGGCGGCCTGGAACTGCTGCACGACGAGAAGGTCATCGAGCTGTACCTGGGCACGCTGGCCCGCGTCCGGTGACGCGCCGGGTCACCCGGCCGGTGCCGCCCGGCGCGGGCCCGTCGCCCGTCCCCCGTCTCCGCCACTCACGCCGTCACGCGCCGCCGCCGCTCTCCTCGGTGCGCAGGGTCTGGAGCGTGCCCTGCGGGGTGTACGAGTAGACCTCGATGGTGGCGATGCCCGGCTCGCCGGCGTCGGTGAAGTCCAGCGGGCCGCTGACGCCGTCGTAGTCGATGTCCTTGCCGTCCGCCAGCAGCTCCTTGCAGGCGGCGAACGAGTCGCACTTCTCGCCGTCCCGGGTGACGTTCACCATCTCCTTGGCGAAGTTCCCGGGGTCGTCCGACTTCGCCTTCTCCGCGGCCAGCGCGATGGTCGTCACGCAGTCGAAGGTCTGCGGCGCGAACTGCAGCACCTTCAGGTCCGGCGCGAACGCCTTCAGGTCCTTCACGTACTGCTCGTTGGCCGCCGACGCCGGCGCGGTGCCCTTCATGCCGGCCAGCGCGCCCGGATCGGACGGGGAGACCAGCTTGGGCAGCTCCTCGCTGCGCAGGCCGTCGGTCCCGTACAACCCCTTCTCGGACGGGCCGAGACCCGCCTCGATCAGGCCCTGGAGGATCTGGGTGCCCTCCTCGAAGGAGATCACCACGACGGCGTCCGGCGAGGAGTTCTTCACCTTCTGCACGACCTGGTCGAAGTTGGTGGCCTTGGGGTCGTACGTCTCGGCCAGCGCGATCTCCGCGCCGCCGTCCTTCAGCGCGTCCTGGGTGGACTTCAGCAGGCCGCGTCCGTAGTCGTCGGCCCGGGCGACCAGCGCCACCCGCTCGTGGCCGTCGCCCTGGATCACCTCGGCGAGCACCGGGCCCTGGAGGGCGTCGCTGGGCGCCGTACGGAAGTAGTAGCCGTCGTCGTCGTAGTCGGTGAAGGTCGGCGCGGTGTTCGAGCCCGAGCACTGGACCACGCCGGACCCGGTCACCCGGTCGATGAAGGACAGGGACATGCCCGAGGCGGCGGCGCCGATGACGGCGTCCACGCCCGCGGCCAGCACCCGGTCCGCCGACTGGGTCGCGACCGCCTCCTGGCCGGCCTCGTCGCCCGACACCACGGCCGGGATCGGCTTGCCGAGCACACCGCCCGCGTCGTTGATCGTCTTGATCGCGAAGTTCGTCGACTCGATCATCGGCGGGCCGAGGAAGGACAGCTGTCCGGTCTCGGGCAGGACGTAACCGAGCTTGAGCACTCCGTCCTCGTCCTTCGAAGGAGCCGCGGAACCGGTGCCCGCCGTCGCCGCGGTGAGCAGCAGCGCCGCCGCTCCCGTGAAGATCGCGGACCGCCGTGCAGACGCTCTCATGACCGCCTCCTCTCAGCGGAGGCAGGCCACGGGCCGCAGGCGCTGCCGACAGGTCCGGCAGACGGGTCCCGCGCGCCTGACCTCTGCCTGCCCTCTGCCCCAGCGTAGGTCGAATATGCCTTCGTCGCTCGGCCGTACGGGGGTCTACGATGCGCGGTGACCTGCGCACGAGCGGGTCGTACCGAACGGTGGTCGCAAGAGTGGGGCGGGGTGGGGGATGGGCACCATGGGTGTCGTCGGCGCGATCGGGGCGGTAGTCGTCCTGGGCGCGCTGGTCTGGCTGGTCATGACGTACAACCGGCTGGTCGCGCTGCGGAACCAGACGAGCGCCTCGTGGGCGCAGATCGACGTGCAGCTCAAGCGCCGCCACGATCTGATCCCGAACCTGGTCGCGACCGTCGCACGGTACGCCGAGCACGAGCGCGGCACCCTGGAGGCGGTGACCGCCGCCCGCGGCGCCGCCACCGCCGGCGGCCTGGACACCGCCGCCCGGGCGCAGGCCGAGAACCTGCTGACCGCGAAGCTGGGCGGACTGCTCGCCGTCGCCGAGGCCTACCCGGAGCTCGCCGCCGGCGACTCCTTCCTCAGGCTCCAGCGCGAACTCACCGGCACCGAAGACAAGATCGCGTACGCGCGGCAGTTCTACAACAGCGCCGTGCAGAGCTACAACACCGCCCAGGAGAGCTTCCCCGGCAGCCTCGTCGCCGGGCTCGGAGGGCACCGCCGCGGCGAGTTCTTCGAGGCCGAGGAGGGCGCCCGCGAGGCCGTTCAGGTGCGCTTCCGATGACCTGGACCCAGCAGCTCGTCTGGGCGGCCAGCGCCGCCCTGGCGCTCTGGCTCGTGGGCTTCGCCCTCGCGCTGGTCGCCACCCGCAACGGCGCGCCCCACACCGGGCCGGCCACCCAGGAGTTCGGCGAGGACCCCGAGCCGCCGGCCGTCGTCAGCCTGCTCGCCAACCACTGGCGCTCCGTCGACCACGCCGCCGAGGCCACCCTGCTCGACCTGGCCCACCGGGGCCTGGTCGAACTGCGGCAGAACGGCGACCGGGCCGCGCACACCACCGTGCACGTCCCCGGCCCCGGGGCCACGGGCGCGGCCGGATCGGCGGAGGAACTCCGCCCGTACGAGCGCCGGGTGCTCGCCCGCGTCGCCGAGCGGGCCGGCACCGACGGCGCACCGCTCGGCGCCGTCACCTTCCGCGGCCGCGAGCGCGCCGCCGCCTGGAACCGCGGCCTGCGCCAGGAGGTCGTCGCCGAGGCCCGGCGGCTGGGCCTGTCCCGGCCCCGGTTCGGCCCCGGCCTGAACGCCGTCCTGATGGCGGGCACCCTGGTGCCCACCGCCCTCTACGCCGTCGCCGTCCTGAGCACCGGCCGGCTGCTGCCCGCGGTCACCGTGGCCTCCCTGGTCATCGGCCCGCTGACCTGGCTGGTCGCCAAGGCCACCGGCGAGCGCGCCACCGAGGCCGGCCTCGACCGGGCCGGGCACTGGGCCGGCGTACGCGCCTGGCTGCACGCGCACGAGGAATTCGCGAAGCTGCCGCCCGCCGCCGTGGCCGTGTGGGACCGCTACCTGTCGTACGGGGCCGCCCTCGGCGTCACCACCCGGATCAACCAGCTGCTCGACTTCGGCACCGGCAGCCGCCGCCGGGTCTGGTCCGCGTACGGCGGCACCTGGCGCGAGGTCCGCATCCGCTACCCGCGGCTGCTGCCGGGCTTCGGCGCCGGCCCCGCGCGCCTGCTCCGGCTGGCCGCGGCCGCCGCGACCGTGGCCGTGGGCCTCTTGCTGTTCGCCACCCTCCGCGAGCCCGCCTGGGCCGTCACCACCGGCCCGGACGCCGAGCACTCGCTGCGCCGGCCGGGGCTGCTGCTCAGCGCCGGCTGGGTGCTGATCGCGGTCCTGGCGGTGCTGGTCGCGGGCAGGTTCCGCAAGTGGACCCCGCTGGCCGCCTTCCTCGCGCTGATGCCGGGCAACTTCGCCAGCCTGCGCGGCTGGGGCGCCGACGCCTTCGACCGGCCCGGCCTGCTGCCGGGCGAGGCCGCGGTCGTCGCGGTCTTCGGGGCGCTGACCGCCTGGTACGTCGTCCAGCTCGTCCTGGGCCGGATCGGGCCGCGCACGCTGACCGGCGAGGTGCTGCGGGTGGAGACCCGGCGCGACGGGCGGGCCCCGCTCCTCCTCGCCCTCGACGAGGGCACGGCCGACCGTACGGTGGCCTGGGCCCTGGACGGGCCGGCGCCCACCCACTACTCCACCGGCTCGGAGGTCCGCCTCACCGTGGAGCGCGGCACCCGTCGCGTCCGCACGGTGCAGGTGCTGGACGTGGGCTCGGAACACCGGCTGGAGCCCGCGGGGGCCTGAACGGGGGCGGGCGGTGACCGGCGACGGGCCTGGCCCGTCGCGGGCCACCGCCCGCGTCGTTCCGGCCCGCGTCGTCCGCCGGCGCCCCGCCTCGTTCGCCGGGCCGCGTCGTCCGCCGGCCCGAGTCGTTCGCCGGGCCGGGGCGTTCACCGGCCCCCGCCTCGTTCGCCGGGCCGAGCCCGCCGTACGGCGGGTGCCATGGCGGTGTGGCATGGCGACGTACCCGCCGGGAGACGTCCGCACCGGCGCCGGACGCTCAGACCCAGCCCAGCCGGGCCGCCTTCACCCCCAGCTCCAGCCGGCTGGACGCGTCCACCCGCGCCAGCAGGTCCGCCACCATCCGCCGCTCCGTCCGCACCGAGATCCCCAGCGCCCGGGCCACGGCCTCGTCCTTGTCGCCGTTGGCCAGCATCCGCAGCACCTCCCGCTCCTGAGGGCTGATCCCGCCGTCGCCCCCGGGCGGCGCCCCGTCCAGCGGCACCGCGTCCTTCCAGTACGCCTCGAACAGCTCGTGCAGCGCCCGCAGCACCGGCGCGCTCCGCAGCACCAGCGCCGTCGGCTCGGCCCCGGCCGGGTCGCCCGGGATCACGGCGATCCGCCGGTCCACGATCAGCAACCGCATCGGCAGGCTGGGCGCGAGCCGCACCTCGCTGCCGTACGCCTGCACCCGCCGCACGTACTCGTACGTCGCCCGGTCCTTGGTGATGCTCTGGAGGTACGCGCTGCGGAACCGCACCCCGCGCAGCATGGCCTGCTCGTTGAGCGGCTGCCCGGCCTGGATGGCGACCGTCGGCAGCGCCCCGCCGGGCAGGAACGACAGCACCTCCTCCGCGCACTGGCTCGCCAGGGCCTCCAGCCGGGTGCGGATCTGGTCCATGCCGTGGAGGAGTTCGGCGCCGTCCGGGCCGGGGCCGTCCTCGTACGAGGCGTACTCCGTGGACAGCTGGTTCAGCGCGGCCCTGGTCTGGTCGATGCGGTCCTGACGGAGCGCCAGTTCCTGCTGCTCCCGCTGGAGCAGCAGCTGCAACCCGATCTCCGGGCTGACCGCCCGGACCAGTCCCGGCCGGTCCCAGGACGGCCGCAGCATCGCGAGCGAGATCAGCTTGTCCACGGCCGCCGCGACCCGCTCTCTCGGCAACTCCAGCCGCTCCGCCAGCCGTTCGCCGTCGTGCTCCTGGTGCAGCAGGATGGCGCGGTAGACGGCGAGGTCGTCGGTGTCCAGCGTGGGCTGCTCGGCCATGACGGGCTCCCTTCCCCCGGAGCGGGCGGGTCGTGGCGCGGCCCCGCGCCGTCCCGTGGGGGCGGCCGAGCGCGGCCGGACCCGAGTGTACGTAGCACCGACCTCCCGGGGGTCCCGATCAAGCCGCCCGGTGCCGTCCGGGACACGGGGGTTCGTGTCCCGGCGGCCGGACAGGGCGTTCCCGCAGGTCGCGGGGGTCCGGGGTGGCCGCGGGTTCCCGGTTGGCATGTGGTTGCCATGCAGGGGGCTGCCGGGCGGAAGGGCTGTCGGGCGGGCGTGCGGTGGTGTTTTCCTCGGATTGCGACGGAAATTGACCACCCGTCATCAACGGAGGGAACCCCATGACCATCCGCACCCGCACCCGCGCCGCCCGCCTGCTGGCCTCCTGTACCGGGGCGGCGGTGCTCGCCGTCGGGGGCGCGGCGACAACCGCCCCGGCCACCGCCGCCGCCGTTCCCGTGCCGGCCGGCGCGGCCGTCGCGCGGACCGTTGTTGCCGCTGTGCTTCCCGATCAGGAGCCCGACGACTTCACCTGGCCCGTGCCGAAGCCCGTCGCCGGGCGGAGCACCCTTGTATGACCTTCCACCAGGCACCCCGGACCGGGTGATCCTGCTCGCGGTCGGCGACGGTGCCGACGGCGACCACGCGGGCCGGCTGCTGCGGGCGATGCTCGCCGCCGAGGGCCGCACGCTGGCCGTGGTCGCGCCCACCGCCGACCGCGCCGCCCGGTGCGCGAGGGAACTCGCGGGCCCCGGCCGGTACGTCCTGCCGTACGCGGCCGACCCGGCCGACCGGGAGGCGCTCCCGCGGGCGCTGGCCGAGGCCGCACGTGAACTCGGCCCGCCGGACGTGGTGATCGGCACCGCCGTCGCCGCGCCGGAGGCCGGCGACGAGGACCCCTGGCACCGGGTGCTGGACTCCGGCGTCACCGGCAGCCACCGTCTCGCCACCGCCGCCGCCGGCCTCATGCTGGGGTCCGCCCGCCCCGGGCGGATCGTGCTGCTGGCCGCCGCCGAGCCACCGGGGCGCCGGGGCGGTCCGCTCCACCCCGCGTCGCGGGCGGCGGCGGCCGCGCTCGCCGCGCTGGTGGCCGGCTGGGCCGCCCAGTGGCCCGCCGACCGGCTCACGGTCAACGCCGTGGTCCCCGACGGCACCGCCGGCCCGGCCAGGACCGCCGCCGCGCTCCGCTTCCTCGCCCTCGCCCAGCCGCCCGGCCTCACCGGCCAGGTGCTGACCGTACGAGGCGCGGCCGGCCGGACCGCCGGTGCCGGCGGTGGCGCAGGGACCGACGGAACGCGGGGGGCCGGCCGCCCCCGTGGCGCCGCCGGAACCCGCCGCTCCCGCGGCACCGACGGCCCGGACCTCACGGGCCTCGCGGGATCCCGGGCCGGCGGCTGAACCGTCCCACCGCGACCGCCGGGCCGCCCTGCCCGGCATGCAGGGCCCCCGCCCCCGCAGCGAGCGGTGTCCGTACGACGACCGGGACGCACCGGGCACGTACACCACGCACCGCCCGGGCCGGTCACCCGCCAAGTACCGGCGCCGGTAGGGCACATGTGCCCGCACCGCCAACCCGGGCCGGTCGCCCGTACGAGACACGCCCCGCACCGTCGCCCCCCGACCCGCCCCCCGACGACGCCGCGCGACACCGCACCCGTACCGGTCGGACATACCGCCCCGCATCCCGTGCTGTTTCCGCCACGCGCCTGCACCCGCACCCGCGCCCGTACGGACACGGTCCGTCCCGTCACCGCCCCACCCGCCCCCGACGACGCCCCCGCGCCCGACCGCGCACCCGCACCGGTAGGACGTACCGCCACGTACGCACGTGCCGTCTCCGCACCGGCGCCGCCACCCATCCGCGTCGCGCCGGTACGGCCTGCCACGCGCACGGCGTGCCGCCCCCGTACCTGCGCCCGTACGGACCGCCCCGGACCCCGCACCCACGCCCCACCACCGCCCACCCGTCACCCACGCCGAGAGGGATCCATGTCGTCGTACCCGTCGTGTGCCCAGGCCGCGCGACAGCAGTTGACGTCCGCGCGTCCGTGTACCGGGCTGCGGGAGGGGGTCTGGGGCTACGAGGGCTTCCACCGCCCCGGCTCCGCCCCGCGCGAGCGCCTCCACCTGCCCACCACCGCCGTCTCGCTGGTCCTGCCGCTGGAGGGCCGGCTCGAACCGTCCGCCCCCGCCGCCCGGATGCCGGCCGGCGCCCCGCTGCTCGCCGGGCCCCGCACCGAGAGCCTCACCCTCCGGTACGGTGCGGGCGCCCGGGGTGTGCGCGTGCTGCTCGCGCCCTGGGCCGCGCACGCCCTGACCGGCGGGCCGATGGACCGGCTGGCCGGGCGGGTCGTGCCCGCCGGGGAACTGCTCGGCCCGCTGGCCGGGCGCCTCACGGCCGTTCTCGCGGACGCCCCCCACTGGGCGGGCTCCTGTGCGCTGCTCGACGAGGCCCTGTCCCGGCTCCTGCCGGGCCGGCCGGAGCCCGCCCCGCCGGTCCTGCGGGCCTGGCGGGCCCTGGTCCGCTCGCGCGGCACGCTGCCGGTGGCCGAGCTGGCCCGCGAAGCCGGCTGGTGCCGCAGCCAGTTGGGGCGCCGCTTCCAGGCGCAGGTCGGGCTCACCCCCAAGGCGGTGGCCCGGGTGCTCCGGCTGCGGGAGGCCGTCCGGCTGCTCGGCGCGGGCGAGCCGGTGGCCACCGTGGCCGTGGCCGCCGGCTTCCACGACCAGGCCCATTTCGCCCGCGAGTTCAAGGCGATGACCGGCCACACGCCCCGCCGGTTCCTCGCCGAATGGGACGCCGACGGATTCCGCAGGGAACACGAGGAGGCGGAATTCCTACAAGAGTGGCTGCGGGTGCCGGCCGCAGACTGTTCATCAGTCCGGTGAACGCGCCGGACGGCAGAAGGAAGAAACACGGAACACGAAACACGTCACGTCACATCACGCGTCCTTCGACCAAGGAGAACCCCATGCTGAAGAAGCTCGAGGAATTCGGCGCCGGCCTGCTGGAGCGCCTCGTCCCGGCCGTCGACGCCGAGGCCTGCGGCTGGAAGTGGTGGCCGTCCTGCTGGCAGTGCGGCGGCAAGTCCTGCTCCGTCAACACCTGCACCGCGGACCTGTACTGCGGCTGACCGGCGCGGTAGCGGCCGGGTGACGAGAGGGGGGCGCCCCGCCCGCTGCGGCGGGCGCCCCTCGTACCGCCCGCCCGCGCGCACGGCCGCGCCGGTCTGTCCGCGCCACGCGCGCCACCCGCGCCGTCCGCTGCCCGTCGCCCCGATCGGGAGACCCCATGGTGTACCTGGCCCTGGGAATCCGCTGCCTCGTCGGATTCCTCTTCCTGGCCTCCGCGGTGAGCAAGGCCTTCGGCCGGAAATCCCTCCGGAAATCCTTCCTGGAATTCACGGAATCCGTCGCCGCGATGCCCCTGGCGCCCCGTCGCGGAATTCCGGCGGTCGCGGCCGCGGTGATCCTCGCGGAATTCGCGATTCCCGTGCTGCTGCTCCTTCCCGGCCCCGCGTTCCCCGCGGCCGGGTTCCTGGCCGCCGCCGCCCTGCCGGCCGTGTTCGGCCTCTCCATCGCGCTCGCCCTGCACCGCGGTGCGGCCCCGCCGTGCCGGTGCTTCGGCCCGTCGGTCACCCCGCTGGGCGCCCGTCACCTCGTACGCAACACCCTGCTCGCGGCCCTCGCGGTGACCGGAGCCGTCCTCGCCGTCCGGCCGGCCGGACCCGCGCACCCCGGCGGCGCCGCCCTCGCCGCGGCGGCCGGCGTGCTGGCCGCCGTGCTCGTCGCGGCCCTCGACGACATCGTCCAGCTCTTCAGCCCACAGGAGACACCCCATGCCGTTCGTGATCGCGGCCCTGCTGCTCGTCGGAGCGCTGTGCGCCCTGGACCTGGTCCTCACCCTGGGCGTGATCAAGCGGTTGCGTGACCAGGGGGCACTGCTCGCCGAACTCGGTTCCGGCACCCCCGCCCTGGCCGTGGGGGAGGAGGTCGGCGCCTTCACCGCCACCACCGTCGACGGCGTGCCGATCGGCCGCGACGACCTCAACGACGACACCCTCGTCGCCTTCTTCTCGCCCACCTGCGGCCCCTGCCGCAAGAAGCTGCCCGCCTTCGTCGCGCACGCGCGCACCCTGCCCGGCGGCCGGGACGCGGTCCTCGCCACCGTGGTCGGGACGCCCGAGGCGGCCGCCGCGTTCACCGAGGCCCTCGCCCCGGTCGCCCGGGTGGTCGTCGAGGAGGCCGACGGACCGGTCGGCGCCGCCTTCAACGCCACCGCCTACCCGACGGTCCTGCGGGTGGCCCCCGCCGCCGACGGCCGGGTCCTCGTCACCGCGGACCAGGTGGACCTCGGCCGCGTCCCGCAGGCCGCGGCATGACCACCGCCCCCGCCGTCTCCCGGCTGCGGACCACCTCGCGCCGCCTGGCGGCGGCCGGGGCGCTGGCCCGGCGGGCCGCGCCCGGGGCGCTCGCCGTGTTCGTCGCCGTGTCCCTGGCCGCGGCCGCGCTGCCGGTGGCCGCCGCCTGGTTCACCAAGGCCGTGCTGGACGGCATGGCGGCGGGCGCGCCGGCCCGTACGCTCCTCGGCCACGGCGCGGCCCTCGCCGCCGTCGGCCTGCTCACCGCCCTCGCCCCGCAGGCCACCCGCTACCTCCGCGCCGAGACCGACCGCGCCGTCCAGCTCCTGGCACAGGACCGGCTGTTCGGTGCCGTCCAGGAGTTCACCGGCCTCGCCCGCTTCGAGGACCCGCGCTTCCTCGACCGGCTGCGGCTGGCCCAGCAGGCCGGCCGGATGACCCCGAACCAGTCCGTCGACGGCCTCCTCGGCATCGTCTCGGCCGCCCTCACCATCACCGGCTTCCTCGGCTCGCTGCTCGTCGTCAGCCCCGTGATGACCGCGCTGGTCCTCGGTGCCGGGCTGCCCGTGCTGCTCGCCCAGCTGTCCCTGGCCCGCCGCCGCGCCCGGATGTTCTGGGACATCGGCCCGGCCGAGCGGCGCGAGCTGTTCTACGCGGACCTCCTCACCACCGTCGACGCGGCCAAGGAGGTACGGCTGTTCGGCACCGGGCCCTTCCTGCGCGCCCGGATGCGCGCCGAGCGCCGTTCCGCCAACGCCGCCCAGCGGGCCGTGGACCGGCGGGACCTGGCCGTCCAGTCCGGCCTCGGCCTCCTGACGGCCGCGGTCGCGGGCGGCGGGCTGCTGTGGGCCGTGGGGGCCGCCCGTACCGGCGCCCTGTCCGTCGGCGACATCACCGTCTTCATCGCCGCGCTCGCCGGGGTCCAGGGCGCGCTGACCGCGCTGGCCGGGGAGATCGCCCGGACCCACCAGGCACTGCTGATGTTCGACCACTACCTGGCCGTCACCACCGCGGGCCCGGACCTGCCGGTGCCCGCCCGCGCCGCCGCACCGGAGCCGCTGCGGCGGGGGATCGAGCTGCGGGATGTCTGGTTCCGCTACTCCGACGGGCACCCGTGGGTCCTCAGGGGGGTCAGTCTGACCATCCCGTACGGGCGTTCCCTGGCCCTGGTCGGGCTCAACGGCGCGGGCAAGTCGACCCTGGTCAAACTCCTGTGCCGGATGTACGACCCGACCCGGGGCGCGATCCTGTGGGACGGCACGGACCTGCGGGACCTCGATCCGGCCGCGCTGCGCCGGAGGATCGGCGCCGTGTTCCAGGACTACATGACGTACGACCTGACGGCGGCCGAGAACATCGCGCTCGGCGACCTCGACGCCCTCGACGACCCGGCCCGCATCCGCGCCGCCGCCCGTCGCGCCGGCATCGACCGCCGGATCCGCGAACTCCCGCAGGGCTACGACACGTTGCTGACGCGCCTGTTCTTCCCGAGCCCGGGCCCGGAGGGCCCGCCGGAGGCGCCGGGGGAGGGCCGGACAGCCGCCCCCGAGGACGTCCCGTACGCCTCCGGGGGCACCCGGGACACGGCGGGGGACGCCCTGGCCGCCGCTCCGGGCGGAGCGCCGGCGGCCGGCCGCGAGGACACCCCCGCGGGCGGCACGCAGGACCCGTACGAGGACGTGGCGGTCCTGCCGGGCGGGCCGCCCCCCGACCCGGCCGCGGGCGTCGAGCTGTCCGGCGGGCAGTGGCAACGGCTCGCCCTGGCGCGGGCCCTGCTGCGCGAGCGCTGCGACCTGATGGTGCTCGACGAGCCCTCGGCGGGGCTGGACGCCGCCGCCGAGCACGAGATCCACACCGCCCTGCGCCGGCACCGCCGGGGCCGCACCAGCCTGCTGATCTCGCACCGCCTGGGCGCGGTGCGGGACGCCGACCTGATCGTCGTCCTGGACGGCGGCCGGATCGTGGAGCGCGGCGACCACCGCGCCCTCACCGCCACCGGCGGTGCGTACGCCCGCCTGTTCGCCCTCCAGGCGGCCGGCTACCGCGACGCCCCCCAGCTCCCGGCCCCCGCTCTGCCCCTCCCTCCGGGGGACGCCGCATGACCGCCCACGAACCCGCCCCGCACGACCCCGCAGCGCACGGCCCCGCAACGCACCGGCCTCCCCTGCATGAGCCTGCCCCGGGCGGGACCGCGGGGCTCGGGCCTGCCCTGGACGGGCCTGGCCCGGGCACGACCGCAGTGTTGGGGCTTGGTGTGGACGGGTCTGCCCTGGACGGGTCTGCCCTGGACGGGTCTGCCCTGGACGGGCCTGGCCCGGGCGGGACCGCAGCGCACGGGCCCGCACCGCACGGGGGTGGTCCCGCCGACGCGCTGGGCGGGTCGCGCCGTGGCCCCGCCCCGCCGCCGGCGGCCGGCCCCGTCCCTCCGCCTCCGGCACGCCCGGCCCCGAGCCGGTCCGGCCGGTCCGGTGCGTCCGGCCACCGCGGCGTCCCGGAGGCGCCTGGGTTCCGGCCGGCTGCGGTCCAGCCGATTCCCGGGCCCAGGGGCGCCCAACCATGCTGCCCCCAGGGGAAGCTGACGGTGCACCAGGGGCCGCCGCCGGCCCCGGCGTCGACTGCGGGAGCGCCGGGAGACCGCCCCGCGCACCCCGGGCCCCCGCCCGGGCGCCGGGCCTCCCGGCGGCTCCCCGTGCTGCCCCTCCTCGCGGCCGCCGGCTGGGCCGCGGCCGGGGTGCTGCTCGCCGTCGGGGCGTACGGGGCGGCCTCCTACGTTGCCGCGGGGGCCGGGCTGCTCACGCTCGCGGCGCTGCCCGCGCGGGCGTTCGTCCTGGTCACCGTGCGCGGGGCCAGCATGGAGCCGGCCTTCCACGACGGCGACCGGGTGCTGGTGCGCCGTTGGTCCGCGCCGCGGCCGGGGGTGGCCGTGGTGCTGACCCAGGGCACCCTCGGGGGCGCGCCGGTCCGGATCATCAAGCGGGTGGCCGCCGTCCCCGGCGACCCAGTGCCCCGGGCCGCCGTACCCGCCCTCGCCGACGTCCCGGAGGACACCGTGCCGCCCGGACACCTCGTGCTGCTCGGCGACAACCCCGCCGCCAGCGTCGACTCCCGCCAGGCCGGCTACTTCCGCACCGACGCCGTCCTGGGCGTGGCCCGCCGCCCGCCCCGGCGCCACCGCTGAGCTGCCCCGGCCTGGCGGTCGAGCTGCCCCGGCGATCGGGCCGCCCGGGCGGTCGGTTGCCCCGGCGCCGCCGCGGGGACCATGGGTCAGCCGATCCGGGCACCGCGCCCCGGATCCCCGCCCCCCGTGTCGCGGCCATCGTGCCTCGACCGGATCCCCGACCCCCGCCCCGGGCCCCCGCGCCCCGGCCCCTCCCTCACCCCACCACCCCACCCCCCTCCCCGGTTTCACACCCGCCACGGTGTGGCCGTGACCGGTGTGAACGGGGGGAGGCGTTCGCCTGGCGTACCGCGGGGCGTCACGGGGGAGTCTCCGGGCGGTACCCCTTGAGCGCTGTTCTAGGGGCGCCCCTTGCCTCCCCCTCACACCCCAGAGGTCGACACCCCGATGGCAGAACTCAACCGACGCCGGTTCATGCAGATGGCCGGTGGCGCCGCCGCGCTGACCATGCTGTCCGACAGCATCGCCCGGGCCGCGTCCATCCCCGCCCAGGGCACCACCGGTACGCTCCAGGACGTCGAGCACATCGTGGTCCTGATGCAGGAGAATCGTTCCTTCGACCACTACTTCGGGTCGATGAAGGGCGTACGCGGCTTCGGTGACCCGCGCCCGGTGACCCTGCCCAGCGGCAAGCCCGTCTGGAACCAGTCGGACGGCAAGAAGGAGATCCTGCCCTTCCGCCCGGCGGGCGAGGACCTCGGCATGGAGTTCCTCCAGGGCCTCAACCATGACTGGGCCGACGGCCAGAAGGCCTTCAACAAGGGCAAGTACGACCAGTGGGTGCCCGCCAAGACGGCGACCACGATGGCGTACCTGACCCGGAACGACATCCCGTTCCACTACGCGCTGGCCGACGCGTTCACCCTCTGCGACGCGTACCACTGCTCGTTCATCGGCTCGACCGACCCGAACCGCTACTACATGTGGACCGGGTACACCGGCAACGACGGCACCGGCGGCGGCCCGGTCCTCAACAACGCCGAGGCCGGCTACGGCTGGAAGACCTACCCCGAGCGCCTCCAGGAGGCCGGGATCTCCTGGCGGATCTACCAGGACATCGGCGACGGCCTGAACGCCGCCGGCAGCTGGGGCTGGATCAACGACGCCTACCGCGGCAACTACGGCGACAACTCCCTGCTGTACTTCAACACCTACCGCAACGCCCAGCCCGGCAACCCGCTCTACGACAAGGCCCGCACCGGCACCAACGCCAAGGCGGGCGACGGCCTGTTCGACCTCCTCCGCGCCGACGTGCAGGCCGGCCGGCTGCCCCAGGTCTCCTGGATCGCCGCCCCCGAGGCCTTCTCCGAGCACTCCAACTGGCCCTCGAACTACGGCGCCTGGTACATCGCGCAGGTGCTGGACGCGCTCACCTCCAACCCCGACGTGTGGGCCCGTACCGCACTGTTCATCACGTACGACGAGAACGACGGCTTCTTCGACCACGTCGTGCCCCCGTACGCCCCCGGATCCGCGGCCGAGGGCCTGTCCACGGCCCCCACCGCCCTCGACTACTTCCCCGGCAGGACGGGGTACGTCGCCGGCCCCTACGGCCTCGGCCCGCGCGTCCCGATGCTGGTCGTCTCGCCGTGGAGCACCGGCGGTTACACCTGCTCCGAGACCTTCGACCACACCTCGATCCTGCAGTTCATGGAGCGCCGCTTCGGGGTGAAGGAGACCAACATCTCGCCCTGGCGCCGCGCCGTCTGCGGCGACCTGACCTCGGCCTTCGACTTCAGCCGCGCGGACAGCAGCGCCGCGGTGCTGCCGCCGACCGCCGGCTACCACCCGCCGGACCGCGACCGCCACCCCGACTTCCTCGCCCCCGCCCCGGCGGTCGGCACCATGCCGAAGCAGGAGCCCGGCTCCAAGCCCACCCGCCCGCTCCGGTACGCGCCGTACGTGGACGGCCTGGCCGCCCCGAGCACCGGCAAGTACCAGCTGACCTTCAGCGGCGGCCCGCAGGCCGGCGCGCAGTTCTACGTGACCTCCGCCAACCGCACCGACGCCCCCTGGACGTACACCGCGGAGGCCGGCAAGACCGTCGCGGACAGCTGGAACAGCAAGTACTCCAAGGGCCTGACGGACCTCACCGTGCACGGCCCGAACGGCTTCCTGCGCCGCTTCCGCAACCCCGGCAAGACCGCCGGCCCCGAGGTCACCGCCCGCCACAACTCCACCACCGGCAACATCGACCTCACCTTCACCAACGCGGGCGCGGCGGAGGTCCACCTCACGGTCACCAACGCGTACGGCGGCGCCGCGCAGACCTTCACCGTCCGCCCCGGCGCGACGCTCACGCAGAGCATCGACCTGCGGGCCGGCCGCAGCTGGTACGACCTGACGGTCGTCTCCGACGGCGACAGCACCTTCCTGCGCCGCCTCGCGGGACACGTGGAGACCGGCGCCTCCGGCGTCAGCGACCCCGGCATCGCCACCGCGTGACCCGCAACGGCCACCGCGTGACCCGGCACCGCCGCCACGTGACCCGGCGGCCGCACCGGCCGGTGTGATCCCCGGTCCGGTGGGCAGACCATACGGCGTCAGTGCGCCCGCGCACCCCGCCACGCCACGCCACGCCACGCCACCGCGAGGAGACCGTATGGCCATCGCCCACCGGACCGTCGGGACCGGGCCGAACCACGTCATCGTGCTGCACGACTGGTTCGGCACCTCGGCCAACTGGGGTTCCGTGCTCGACTACCTCGACCCGGACACCTTCACGTACGCCTTCCCCGACTACCGCGGCTACGGGCTGCGCAAGGACGAGACCGGCCGCTACACCCTGCCGGAGATCGCCGACGACGTGCTCGCCCTCGCGGACGAGCTCGGCTGGACCACCTTCTCCCTGGTCGGTCACTCCATGGGCGGCAAGGCCGTCCAGCAGGTGCTGGTCCGCGCGCCCGAGCGGGTCGAGCGGCTGGTCGGCCTCGCGCCGGTGCCGGCCGCCCCGTACGAGATGGACGACGCCACGCACGCCCTCTTCCACGGCGCCGCCGACGACCCGGCCAAGCGGCTGGCCATCCTCGACCTGGTCACCGGCAACCGGGCGAGCCGCCACTGGCTGGACCGCATGGTCCGGCACTCCCTGGAGGTCTCCCGCCCCGAGGCCTTCGGCGGCTACCTCACCAGCTGGCAGACCCTCGACCTGTCCACGGCCGTGAAGGGCAGCACCGTCCCCGTGCTGGTCCTCGTCGGCCAGTACGACCTCGCGCTCACCGAGGACGTGATGCGGGCCACCTGGCAGGTCTGGTACCCGAACTGCGAGATCCGCGTCGTCCCGGGCGCCGGCCACTACCCGATGCACGAGACCCCGGTGGCCCTGGCCACGGAGGTCGAGGCGTTCCTGCGCCCCGCCTGACCCGCGGAAACGCCTGTGGGGCGTACGAGAAACTCGTACGCCCCACAGGACACAGGGTGAGTGACGGGACTCGAACCCGCGGCCACCTGGACCACAACCAGGTGCTCTACCAGCTGAGCTACACCCACCACGACGGGCGGCGGACCACCCGTTCGATGTGCACGCACAGCATAGCCGATCAGCGGACCGCCTCCGCGCCACCCGTACGGCGCAACGCCGGCCCCGGCCCGTACCGCGGCCCGGGCCGGGGCGCGCCGGCCGCCGCCCACCCCCGTGGAGCGCCGGCCGGCCGCGGTCCGGCCGGGCCCGGGTACGTCCTAGACGCCGGCGCCCGCACGGGCCCGGGCGTGCTCCACCGCCGCCGCGGCCAGCGCCCGCACCACCGGGTGCGGCCGGCTCCCGTCCCCGTGGAGCTCCGGCTGGAACAGGGTGGCCAGGTAGAACGGGTGCCCCGGCAGCTCGGCGATCCGCACCTGCCCGTCCTCGTCCCGACCCGACAGGACCAGCCCGTGCGCCTGGAGCGCCGGCAGGTGCAGTGGATCCGGCCCGTAGTTGCAGTGGTACCGCTCCACCGAACGCTCCGCGCCCAGCACCGACTCGGCCAGGCTGCCCGGCACCACCCGGACCACCCCCTCGTGCCCCACCAGCGAGCAGGCCAGCGGCGCGATCAGCGGGTCCTCGGCTTCCGGGTCGTTCTCGGCGTGGGCGGCCGCGGCCAGCCCGCACACGTTCCGCGCGTACTCCAGCAGCGCGTGCTGGAAGCCGCCGCAGGTGCCCAGGAAGGGGATGCCCGCCTCGCGGGCGGTACGGACCGCCGCGACGGCACCCGCCTCGCTGGCGTACGGGCTGCCGGGCAGCACCCAGACGGCGTCGAACCCGGCCAGCGCGCCGGAGGCGGCCTCCGCCTCCGCGTCGGCGGTCGGGATCCAGTACGCGTCCAGCACCAGCCGGTCCCGCTCGGCGAGCGCGGCGAGCAGTCCGGGAACGCGGACGTGAGAGGTCACATGAGGGGAGCGGTCGCCCACGAGGGCGATACGAGCGATCGTCATGCGGACCATCCTGGGACGCCGGAGCCGTTCAGCGCCAACGATCATTCCTGCACCGCGCATCAGCAACACTAATGGTGATCATGGCCCATCCTGGGGCCCATGGACCCGCACCTCCTGCGCACCTTCGTCACCGTGGCCCGGCTCGCCTCCTTCTCCGCGGCCGGCCACACCCTCGGCTACACCCAGTCCGCCGTCTCCCAGCAGATCGCCGCACTGGAGGGCGACCTCGGGACCGTCCTGCTCACCCGCCGGCCCGTCGCGCCCACCCGGGCCGGCGAACGGCTCCTCGAACACGCCGGGCCCCTCCTGCTCCGCCTGGACGCCGCCCGGGCCGACATCGCCCGGCTCGCCGCCGCCCCGCCCGACGAGCTGACCCTCGCCGCCAGCCCCCTCGCCCTCGGCCCGGCCGCCCTCGCCGCACTGCCCCCGACCGGCGTCACCCTGCGCGTCCTGCCCCGCGAGGAGATCCCCGCCGCCGTCGCCACCGGCGCCTGCGACCTTGCCCTCGTCGACGGCGTCGCCGCCCCGGACGACCCCCTCCGGCTGCCCGACGTCGCACCCCTGGGCGTCGTCGGCGCCGACGAGGGCCCCCTCGCCGTCCTGCTGCCCGACCGGCACCCCCTCGCCCACCGGACCGCCCTGCGCCTGGCCGACCTGGCCGACGCGCGCTGGCTCGACGCGCCCGGCGCCGGCTTCCCCCTCGACGCCCTCGCCGCGGCCGCCGGCGCCCGCCCCGGCGGCCTCACCCCCGCCCTGCGCTACGAGGGCACCGACGTCCACACCCTCTGCGCCCTCGCGGCGGCCGGCCACGGCCTCGCCCTGCTGCCCGACCGGGTCGCCCGCGGCTGCCCCGCGGGACGCGCCGTACCCCTCGCCGCCCCGCGCCTGGTGCACCGTACGGAGCTCCTCTCCTCCGGCACCCTGGAGGGAGCCGCCGCTGCGCTGGCGGGCCGCCTGACGGGGCGCCAGGATGATGACCATGACGAGTCCGCACCGTGAGCACCCCGAGCCCGCCCCCTTCACCGCGGCCGACTACGCCGCCCGGATGGAACGCGCCGCGGCGGCCGCCGCCGACGCAGGCCTCGCCGGACTGCTGATCGCGCCGGGCCCCGACCTCACCCACCTCACCGGCTACCAGCCCATCGAGACGGAGCGGCTCACCCTGCTCGTGCTGGCCGCCGGCCAGGACCCGGTGCTCGTGGTGCCCGCCCTGGAGGCCCCCGACGCCCAGGCCGCGCCGGGCGCGCCCGCGCTGACCCTGCGCGACTGGTCCGACGGCAGCAGCCCCTACGCCGCGGCCGCCCCCAGCCTCGACGTCGACGGGCACTTCGCGGTCAGCGACAACGCCTGGGCCATGCACCTGCTCGGCCTCCAGCGGGAGTTGCCCGGCACGACCTACTCGGCGGTCACCGACGTGCTGCCCATGCTGCGGGCCGTGAAGGACGAGCGGGAGCTGGCCCGGCTCGCCGCCGCGGGCGAGGCCGCCGACGCGGCGTACGCGGAGGTCCTCGGCGTGCGCTTCGCGGGGCGGCGGGAGAGCGAGGTGGCCGCCGACCTCGCCCGGCTGCTGCGCCGCCACGGCCACTCCCAGGTCGACTTCACCGTGGTCGGGTCCGGTCCCAACGGCGCCAACCCGCACCACGAGGCGGGCGAGCGGGTCATCGCCGAGGGCGACATGGTCGTCCTGGACTTCGGCGGCCTCAAGCACGGCTACGGCTCCGACATCTCCCGGACCGTGCACGTCGGGGAGCCGTCGGCGGCCGAGCGGCAGGTGCACGACGTGGTGCGCGAGGCGCAGCAGGCCGCCTTCGAGGCGGTCCGGCCCGGGATCGGCTGCCAGGACGTCGACCGGGCAGCCCGGAAGGTGATCACCGACGCGGGCTACGGCGAGCAGTTCATCCACCGCACCGGGCACGGCATCGGCGTCACCACGCACGAGCCGCCGTACATGGTGGAGGGCGAGGAACGGCCGCTGGTGCCGGGGATGTGCTTCTCGATCGAGCCGGGCATCTACCTGCCCGGGCGGTTCGGGGTGCGGATCGAGGACATCGTGACCGTGACGGAGGACGGCGGGCGCCGCCTGAACAACGCGCCGCGCGAGATGGCCGTGGTCGGCTGAGGCCGCGGCCCGGGGCGGCCGGCGGACGCCGTGCGTCAAAAGCGCGACGGGAAACTGACGGGTCGTAGGCGAACCCCGGGGCGATGTGATAGTCAGCCTTGTCATGGGTGACGTGGTAACCGCACGACTGGTCCTGCATCCGATGAGCGCCGCCGACGCGGAGCGGCTCCTGGCGCGCGCACCGCTCCCGGCGGACCGCTGGGCGGCCGGCTACCCGGCGGAGGTCGACCTGGTGGGCGCGCGCAACTTCCTGACCACGTGCGCGGAGTCCGGTGACCCCGGGGCGTTCGGCGCGTACGAGATCCGGCGCCGCTCGGACGGGGCCGCGATCGGCGGACTGGGCTTCCACGGCCCGGCCGACGAGGAGGGCGGGGTCACCATCGGGTACGGGCTGATCCCCTCGGCCCGCGGGCAGGGGTACGCGACGGAGGCGCTGCGGGCGCTGGTGGACCTGGCGTGGGAGCTGGGGGCGCACAGCGTGCGCGGTGACACGTCACACGACAACGTCGCATCGCAGCGGGTGATGACGGCGGTGGGCCTGCGCCTGGTCGCCGAGGACGACCAGCTCAAGTACTACGAGCTGCACCGCGCCCGGCACCCCCGGGCCGTCCCGGCCCCCGCCGCCCCGGCCGCCCCGGCCCGCCGCCGGGCCCCGGCCTGAGCCGGCGGGCCCCCGCCCGACCCGGCAGGGCTCCGGCCCGACCTGGCCGGGCCGGCTCCCGACCTGGCCGGCCCCGGCCCGGCCCCGGCCCGGCCGCGGGCCGGTCCGTCGGGCCCCCGGGTCAGGGCCCCAGCACCACCGCCGACTCGCCCGGCAGGTGGAGCCGGCCGTCCGCGCCCGGCGGGTCCGTCGGCTGCCAGGCGGCCAGCACCCGCACGCCGTTGTGCCCCAGCGCGATGGTCACCGGGTGCGGCGAGAAGTTCACCGCCACCCTGACGTCGCCCCGGCGGTACGTCAGCCAGCGCCGCTCCTCGTCGAAGGCCACCCGGACCGCCGCCAGGTCGGGGTCCCGCAGGTCCGGCTGGCGCCGCCGGAGCGCGACCAGGGTGCGGTGCCAGTCCAGCAGCCGGTCGTGCGGGGAGTTGCCCGGCTCCTGCCAGTCCAGCACCGACCGGTTCCGGGTCGCCGGGTCCTGCGGGTCCGGCACGTCGGCCGCGGCCCAGCCGTGCGCCGCGAACTCCCGGCGGCGGCCGGTCCGCACCGCCTCGGCCAGCGCCGGATCGGGGTGGTCGGTGAAGTACTGCCAGGGCGTCGTGGCCCCCCACTCCTCGCCCATGAACAGCATCGGCACGAACGGCCCGGTCAGCGTCACCGCCGCCGCGCACGCCAGCAGGCCGGGGGAGAGGCTCGCCGCCAGCCGGTCGCCCAGCGCCCGGTTGCCGATCTGGTCGTGGGTCTGCGCGTACCCCAGGAACCGGTGCGCGGGGGTGCGGCGGCGGTCCACCGGCCGCCCGTGCCGCCGGCCGCGGAACGACGAGTGGGTGCCGTCGTGGAAGAACGCCCGGGTCATCGTCTTGGCCAGCGCGGCGAGCGGGGCCCGCGCGAAGTCCTCGTAGTAGCCGTGGGACTCGCCGGTGAGGGTGGTGTGCAAGGCGTGGTGGAAGTCGTCGTTCCACTGTGCGTGCAGGCCCAGGCCGCCCGAGGAGCGGGGCGTGGTGGTCCGCGGGTCGCAGCGGTCGGACTCGGCGATCAGGAAGAGCGGGCGGCCCAGTTCGGCGGCCAGCGCGTCCACCGCCCCGGCCAGCTCCTCCAGGAACGTCAGCGCCCGGTCGTCCGCCAGGGCGTGCACCGCGTCCAGCCGCAGTCCGTCGATCCCGTAGTCGCGCAGCCAGGCCAGCGCGCTCTCGGTCAGGTACGCCCGCACCTCGTCGGATCCGGGCGCGTCCAGGTTCACCGCCGCACCCCAGGGGGTGGCGTGCCGGTCGGTGAAGTACGGGCCGAACGCGGGCAGGTGGTTCCCCAACGGGCCCAGGTGGTTGTGGACCACGTCCAGCACCACGCCGAGGCCCCGCGCGTGCGCCGCGTCCACGAACCGGGCCAGCCCCGCCGGCCCGCCGTACGGCTCGTGCACCGCCCAGGGCGCCACCCCGTCGTACCCCCAGCCGTGCCGTCCCGGGAACGGGCAGACCGGCATGAGGGACACGTGGGTCACCCCGAGCTCCACGAGGTGCCCCAGCCGCTCCGCGGCCGCGTCGAAGGTGCCTTCGGGGGTGAAGGTGCCGACGTGCAGCTCGTACAGCACCGCGTCCTGCAACACGGTCACGTGTGACATGGCACCGATCTCGAAGCGGGCCGTCTCCACCACCGCGCTCTGCCCGTCGGGCCCGTCCGGCAGCCGCCGCCCCCGCGGGTCCGGCCGCACCACCTCGTCGCCGTCCAGCAGGAACCCGTACCGGTCCCCGTCGGCGGCGGGCGCCTCCGCCACCCACCAGCCCGCCCGCCGCGGATCGCGCGCCATCGGGCGCGTGCCCCCGTCCAGCCGCAGCGCGACGCGTTCCGCCTCTGGTGCCCACACCTCGAACCGCAATGGACCGGTCCCCTCGTAGCCGACGGTGCCAACATGCCCGCGTCCATCATCCCCGCCCGGACGGCGCTCTTCTGGACACTCCGGCACTGACGGGCCGACAATCACCCTGTGACGTCGAGTTTCGAGTTCCAGACCTACCCCGCGCGGCTGTCCGACGCCGAGCGGGACCGCGCCCTCGGCCTGCTCCGCGAGGGAGCCGCCCAGGGCAAGCTGTCCCACGACACCTTCCTGCGCCGCATGGAACTCGCCCTCGTCGCGCGCCGCTCCGAGGAGCTGCGCGCCCTCACCGCCGACCTGGCCACCGAAAACCCGTGGAGCAAGCGGCTGTTCGGCTGGGTGAGCCGGCTCTCGGCCGTCACGGTGGACGTCCGCCGCGCCTGGCAGAAGGAGAAGCTGCCCAAGCTGCTGCTGCCCCGGCCGGGCTCGCACGCGCTGCGGATCGGACGCGATCCCGGCAACGGGCTGCGCCTCAGCCACGACACGGTCTCCCGCGTCCACGCCGAGCTGAGCATGCGGGACGGCCTGTGGGTGCTGCACGACCTCGGCTCCACCAACGGCACCACGGTCAACGGCCGCCGCGTCACCGGTTCGACGGTGGTCCGCGACGGCGACCAGGTGGGCTTCGGCAGCATGTCCTTCCGGCTCTCGACGGACTGAGCCGCCCACCGGGGCCGGGACCGGCCCCGGTGACGGCGACGGCGACGGGGGACCCGGCCGACGGCCCGCGGGCCCGGCCGCGCAGGATGGCGGGCATGACCGAGCACCCCGCCGCCGCACCCGACCCCGCGACCGCACCCGGCCCCACCGCCACGCCGGACCCGGGCATCACGCCGGGCACCACCCCCGCCCCCGCGACCGGCCCCGTCCCCCCGGTCCGGCCCGCCGTCGCCGCCGACCTCCCCCGGATCGTCGGGCTGATCCGCGAACACGCCGCGTACGAGCGGGCCGACCCGCCCGCCCCGGGCCTCGCCGACCGCCTGCGCCCGCTCCTCTTCGGCGCGGAGCGCGACCCCGGCCTGGCCGTCCTGGTGGCCGAGGACACCGACGGCGAACTCCTCGGATACGCCGCGCTGTCCACCGAGTTCGCCTTCTGGGACGGCGCCCGGTACCTCCACCTGGACTGCCTCTACCTCACCGGGGCCGCCCGCGGCCGGGGCCTGGGTGCCGCGCTGATGGCGGCCGTACGCGACCACGCCCGGTCCCTCGGCCTGGCCGAGGTGCAGTGGCAGACGCCCGAGTGGAACGCCGGGGCGATCGCGTTCTACGACCGCCTCGGCGCCCGTTCCCGGCCCAAGCAGCGGTACACCTGGCATCCCGGGCGGTGACACCCCGCTCAGCCGGACGCCACCGCCAGCTTCCGGTACGCCGCCACCGCCGTCCGCGCCTGGTGCTCGACCTGCGTGGCCACCGGCACCCAGCGTGCCTCGAACCGGGCCCCGAACTCCGCGCACCAGCCCGTGACCAGCCGGTCCAGCCCCGGCGCGGCAGGGTGCCCGGCGGTCCGCAGCACCCGCAGCAGCATCGCGGCCGCCCGCAGTGCCAGCCGCCACGCGAAGGCGTCGACGCTGCCCACGTACGCGGCCGTCGCCTCCGGCGGCGCCCCGTCCCGCCACTGCTCCGTGAGCGCGGGGATCAGCGCCAGGGTCCAGTCGACGGCGCGCAGCAGCGGCGATTCCTCCCGGGGCAGCCCGGGCCGGGCGGCGGCCAGCACCTCCGCCACCCGCCGCGCGTCCTCGGTGAGCCGCGCCGCCAGCACGCGCATGGCGCCCCGCGGATCGGGGTGCGGGGCCGGGTCGTCCACCAGGTCGCTGGCCCACATCGGGACCTCGACGATCGCGGTCGTCCCCGCGTGGCGGTGCACGTGGTACCAGGTCGACAGCCGGGTGTCCTCGGGGTGGAACACCTCCGCGTCCGCGCCGCCCGGATCCGGCATCACGAAGATCCCGGGCCCGGGGGAGGGCCAGCCGGCCGCGTCCGAGGCGCTGGTCTCCACCGGGATGCGCAGCTCGGCCGCCGACTTCCCGAACGGCTCCGCCAGGCCCGGTATGTCCCGGGTGAGCTGCACCCAGCTGCCGCCGAGGTCGGTTCCGTGCAGGGACACCTGGAGCAGCGGCCGCACCTCGTCGATCACGTCGAGCAGGACCCGGGTCTCGGGCGGCAGCCGGTCCGGGGGCAGTAAAGAGGGCGCCCACTCGGGCTGTTCGGGGCCGGGCGGCCGGAAGAAGTTGCGGTGGTAGTCGAGCAGCGTGTAGGGCCGCGGCGTCCGGTGCAGGGCCGCGCCGTCCGGGTCGGCGCACAGCAGGAAGTGCCAGGAGCCGACGGCGCGCAGGGCCGGCTCGCGGAGCACCCGGCGGGCCAGCGCGAGCACGGTCGCCCCGCCCACCGGCTCGTTGGCGTGCGCCCCGGCGACGACGAGGGCGTCCCGGGGGCCCGTACGCTCGCCCGCGGACAGCAGCCACAGGGGGCGGCCGGCCCGGGAGCTGCCGACCTGGCGCAGCCGGGCCAGTTCCGGGTGCTCGTCCGCGAGCACCCGGGCGGTCACGGCCAGTTCGCCGGCGGTGGGATAGCACGTGTCACGGAAAAGGGTCACCCCAGTAGCTGTGCCCGCCCAGTGTCCCGTGTACCGCGGTCCCGGTACCGATTTGGGTGCGGTGGCGGGCGGGGCCCGGGCCTGCGGTCCCGGAACCGGCGGTCCCCCGAACGGCGGCGCGGCCCCCGCGGCGGCGGACTAGGCTCCGACCATGATCAGTAACACCGCGTCCCCGTCCGGACACGTCCACGACGACGAGTCGTTCCCCGACCACGTGGCCGGGTGGCTCGCCGGCATCCCCGGCGTGGTCGCCGTGGCCCTCGGCGGATCCCGCGCCTCCGGCACGCACGGCCCGGACAGCGACTGGGACTTCGCCGTCTACTACCGCGGCGCCTTCTCGCCCGAGGACGTACGGGCCCTCGGCTGGCCGGGCCACGTGTCCGAACTCGGCGGCTGGGGCGGCGGCGTGTTCAACGGCGGCGCCTGGCTGGAGGTGGACGGCCGGCGCATCGACGTCCACTACCGGGACCTCGACGAGGTCGAGCACCACCTCGCCGAGGCGCGCGAGGGGCGGTTCGCGGTGGAGCGGCTGATGTTCCACCTGGCCGGCATCCCCACGTACCTGGTGGTGGCCGAGCTGGCCGTGAACCGGGCGCTGCGCGGGGAACTGCCCAAGCCCGCGTACCCGGAGGCGCTGCGGCGCAGCGCGGCCGAGCGCTGGGCGGGCGACGCGCGGGCCACCCTCGGCTACGCGCGGGCCGCCTTCGCCGCGCGGGGCGGGGCCACGGAGACGGCCGGGGCGATCGCCACGGCCGCCTGCCAGGGGGCGCACGCGGTGCTGGCGGCGCGCGGCGAGTGGGTGACGAACGAGAAGCGGTTGCTGGAACGGGCCGGCCTGCGCGGCATCGACGCCGTCCTGACCACCCTCCCGCCGACCCCGGACCCGGACGCCCTGACCGCCGCCGTGGACGCGGCCACGTCCCTCCTGGACACGGCCCTGGCCTGACCTTCCCCCTCCGGACCGCCCGTCCGCCGCCCGGCCTGCCGCGTCCCGGCCTCCCCGCCGCCCGGAGCCCCACCGGGCGGGGGCGTCCGCCGGCAACGGCCCGCCCCTGCTGCGGGTCCCGGCCCTGCGGGGCGGCCCCCACCCCGCCCTTCTCCCGTTCACCGGGGCTCCGCTCCGGACCCCGTCCCCCCGAGCTCCGCCCGTCCCCCCGCCTCAAGCGCCGGCGGGGCCGGGCGGTACCCCGAGGCAGTTCCTGCGCAGGGCGCGTCGCCGATCGCCGACACGCTCCACCAGTTCACCCACTGCATCCGGTTCGTCCACGACGCCCACCCCGGCAGAACCCGGAAAGGGCGGGGCCGGCAGATGTCCCGCCCCTCCCCCCGACTCAGGACTCCCGCGCCAGCAGCGTGGCCGGGGCTCCGGTGAGGAGGCGGGTCACGGGCTGCCAGCCGCCGGAGAGCGGGGGCTCGGGCGAGGGGAACACGGCCGCCCAGCGGCCCGGCGGGAGCCGGACCTCGGTGTCCCGCCAGCCACCCGCCTCCGCGAGGCGGAGCGAGAGCCGGGTGGCCACCGTCACCGCCTCGCCGCCCCGGCAGAACGCCACGCAGTGCCCGGCGGCGGGCCCCCGCACCGCGAGCGGTTCGTAGCCCCCCTGCGCGCCGAAGGCGGCGGGCCGCGCCCGGCGCAGCAGCAGCGCGGCGCGGGTGAGCGCGAGCTTCTCGTCCCCGCCGGGCGGCCCGGCCGGGAGCGTGCCCCGGGGCGGGGCGAAGGGGGCCCGGTTGTCCGGGTCGACCAGTGCCCGGTAGTCCCTCTCGCAGCCCTGGTAGACCTCCGGGACGCCCGGCATCGTGAGGTGCAGCAGCGTCGCCGAGAGGACGTTCGCCCGGGCGTGCGGGGCGAGTTCGGCGGCCAGCTCCAGCACCGGCGAGAGGTCCGCGCCGGCCGCCCACTCCTCCACCGCGGCCTCGTACTCGGGATCCGGATCCGTCCAACTGGTCCGCAGCGAAGCCTCCTTCACCGCCTTGCCCAGCGCCCGCGCGACCCGCTCCGGCTCCCGCTCGCCCAGGCCGAACACCGTCTGCGCCGCCACCCACACCACCTGCCGGTCCGGCCCGTCCGGCAGCCGCCCCAGCACCTCCGCCCACCGCCCGGGGCACTGCGACAGCACCGCGATCCGGGCCCGCACGTCGCCGCTGCGCTTCGTGTCGTGCGTGGAGAGCACCGTCCCGGTGTCCGGCCAGTCCCGGGCGAGCCCGGCGGCGTACGCGTGGAACTCCCCGACCGGCACCGCCGGCCGCCCCGGGTCCCCGCCCACCTCGGTGGCCGACAGCAGCGGCGCGTACCGGTAGAACGCCCGGTCCTCCAGCGACTTGGCCCGCAGCGCCGCCGAGGTCTGGGCGAACCGCGCCTCGAAGGCCGGGTCCCCGCCCAGGGCCAGCTCCCGTACGAGCGCCAGGGCCCCCGGATCGCCGCGCAGCGCCCCCGGCTCCGGTACCACCGCCGCGCCCCCGTCCCGCGGGTACGGCCGGTACACCGGCACCGCCGCCAGCAGCTCGCGCACGGCCTCGCGGACGGCCCCCGCGTCCGCCGCGCGGCTCCGGACCGCCATCCGCACCAGCGTCTCCACCTCGGCCACCAGGTCGTGCCGCAGCAGCTCCCGCACCGCCTGCCGGGCCGTGGCCCCCCACGCACCGCCCTCCGCCCCGGCGAGCCCGGTGAACTCGGCGTACAGCTCCGCCAGTCCGGCCGCGCCCACGGGATCCGTCAGCAGCCCGTCCAGCCGGTACAGCGCGTCGTACCCGGTGGTGCCCGCGACCGGCCAGCGGGCCGGCAGCCGTTCCGTGCGGGCCAGGATCTTCTCGACCACGGTCCACGCCCGGTCCCCGGTCTCCTCCGCCAGCCGCCGCAGGTACGCCTCGGGGTCCGCCAGCCCGTCGGGGTGGTCGATCCGCAGCCCCTGGGCCACCCCGTCGCGCACCAGCTCCAGCACCTTGTCGTGGGTGGCCCGGAACACCGCCGGGTCCTCCACCCGCACCCCGATCAGCTCCGAGATCGTGAAGAACCGGCGGTAGTTGAGGTCGGTGCGGGCCAGCCGCCACCAGCCGAGCCGGTACCACTGGGCGGCCAGCAGCTCGGGCAGCGGCAGGCCGGCGGTGCCCGCGCGCAGGGGGAACGCGTGCGGCCCGTACCGCAGCACCCCGTCCGACACCTCCAGCGCGTCGCGGCCCAGGTCGTCGCCGAGCACCGGCAGCAGCAGCCGGCCCCCGCCCGCCTCCCAGTCGATGTCGAACCAGCGCGCGTACGGCGACTCCTGACCCTCCCTCAGCACCTCCCACAGGGGCCGGTTCAGCCGGGCCGGGGCCGGCACGGCCATGTGGTTCGGCACGATGTCCAGGACCAGCCCCATGCCGTGCCGCCGCGCGGCGTGCGCGAGCGCGCGCAGCCCGGCCTCCCCGCCCAGCTCCTCCCGCACCCGCGTGTGGTCGACCACGTCGTAGCCGTGCGCGGACCCCGGCACCGCCTCCAGCACGGGTGACAGGTGCAGGTGGGAGACGCCCAGCGAGGCGAGGTAGGGTACGGCGGCACGGGCCGCGTCGAAGGGGAAATCCGGCTGGAGTTGCAGCCGGTAGGTGGCGGTGGGCGCCGCAGCGCGGTTCGGGTACTGCTGGGTCATGAGAACGTACGTACCCACCCTTCGCGATTCCGTGCCATTGCCCAGTGCATCCGGGTGACTGCGCTTGGTTACCGTCGGTAGGTGGTTGGAACCATCGACACCTACCGAAAAGTCATCGCCCTGACCGGGCCCCTCCTCCCCTTCGTCTCCTTCCTCGCCCGACTGCCCGTGGCCATGTCCCAGTTCGGCAGCGTGCTGCTGGTCGCGGAGACCAGCGGCTCGCTCGCGACGGCCGGGGTGGTCGGCGGCACGCTCTCCGCCGGACAGGTGGTCTGCGGGCCGCTGCTCGGCCGCCTCGCCGACCGGCACGGCCAGCGGCCGGTGGTGCTCGCGGCGGCCGGGGTGAACGCCGTGGCCACCGCCGCCCTCGTGGCCGGCGCCCTGACGGGCCTCGCCACCGTCCCGCTCGCGGCGGTCGGGGCCCTCACCGGCGCGTCCGTACCGCTCGTCGGGCCGCTGGCCCGCACCCGGTCGGTGGCCCTCGCGCACCGCGCCGGGGCCGGCTCGCCCGTGGTGGGTGCCGTGCACTCCCTCGAAGGCACCCTGGACGAGGTCTCCTTCGTCATCGGCCCGGCCCTGGTGGGGCTGGCCGCGCTCGTCGCCCACCCGGCCGTCGCCCTCGGCGGGGCCGCCGCCCTGGTCGCCCTCTTCGGCACCGCCTTCGCCCTGCACCCGACCGCCGCCGTCACGGCCGGGAGCCGCGGGGACGGGGGCCGCGGGGCCGGGGGCCGCGGTGACGGGGTCCGGCGGGCCCGGGACACCGGGCGCCCGCCGGGCCTCGTGTACGCGCTGCGGAGCTCGCTCTTCCTCCAGGGCGCGATGTTCGGCGCCTGCCAGGCCGGCATCGCGGCGCTCACCGCCCGCCTCGGCGTGCCGGGGCAGGCCGGGCTGGTGTACGCGGCGATGGGCGTGGTCAGCGCGTGCGTCGGGCTCGCGCTGGGCGCCGTACCCGCGCGCTTCGGCCTGCGGCTGCGCTGGCGCCTGGCCACCGCCGCCGCGCTGGGGCTGTCCGTACCGCTGCTGTTCACCGGCTCGCTGGCCGGGCTGTACGTGGTCGTGACCGTGCTCGGCGCCGCGTACGCACCCCACCTGATCACCGCGTTCGCGCTGACCGAGCGTCACGTGCCCGCGTCCCGGCTCGCCGAGGCGATGGCCTTCGCCGCCAGCTCCCTGGTCGCCGGACAGGCCCTCGCGCTGGCCCTGTCGGGCCGGCTGGCGGAGCGGTACGGGCCCGCGGGGGCCTTCGCGGTGGCCGTGGCCGCGGCGGCCTGCTGTCTGGGCCTCGCGCTGTTCACCCGGATGCCGGCGCCGGGCGCGGGCACCGGCCGGGCCAGGGCCTTCGTCCCGGCCCGGACCCGCCGCCCGGACCTCGAGGCGGCGTCCGCGCCCGACGCCCGCGCGGACACCGGCCCGGCCGGCACCGGCACCGACCCCGCCGGCACCGACCCAGGCGCCCCCGCCCCCGACTACGCCGGCACCGACCATGCCGGCACCGACCCCGCCGGCCCGGCCGCCCCCGACTACGCCGGCCGCTGAAGCACGGCGAGGGACCGTCCCGTCAGCGTCACCCGGTCGCCGGCCGCCAGGCTGGGGCCGGTACCGGGTGACAGCACGTCCTCGCGCGCGGTGTCGACGATGAGCCACCATTCGGCCCCGTGCCCGGCCGGCACGGTGAACTCCAGCTCGTCCGGGCTCGCGTTGAACAGCAGCAGGAACGAGTCGTCGGTGATGCGCTCGCCGCGCGGCCCCGGCTCCGAGATCGCCTCTCCGTTGAGGAACACCGCCATCGCCCGCGCGTGCTGGGACTGCCAGTCCCGCGCCTTCATCTGCTCGCCCTCCGGTGTGAACCAGGCGATGTCCGACAGCTCGTCGTGGGTGCCCTCCACCGGGCGGCCGTGGAAGAAGCGGCGCCGCCGGAACACCGGGTGCTCGCGCCGCAGCCGCACCATGGCCCGGGTGAAGTCCAGCAGCCCCGGCGCCGGCTTGCCCGGCTCGGGCCAGGCCACCCAGGACACCTCGTTGTCCTGGCAGTACGTGTTGTTGTTGCCGCCCTGGGAGCGCGCGAACTCGTCACCGTGGCTGAGCATCGGCACGCCCTGGGAGAGCATCAGGGTGGCGGTGAAGTTCCGCATCTGGCGGGCCCGCAGCTCCAGCACCACCGGGTCCTCGGTCGGCCCCTCCGCCCCGCAGTTCCAGGACCGGTTGTACGCCTCGCCGTCCCGGTTCCCCTCGCGGTTGGCCTCGTTGTGCTTGTCGTTGTACGACACCAGGTCGTGCAGGGTGAAGCCGTCGTGGCAGGTGTGGAAGTTGATCGACGCCAGCGGGCGCCGCCCGTCGTCCTGGTACAGGTCGGACGAGCCGGTGAGCCTTCCCGCGAACTCGGCGAGGGTGCGCGGCTGCCCGCGCCAGAGGTCCCGCACGGTGTCCCGGTACTTGCCGTTCCACTCGGTCCACAGCGGCGGGAAGTTCCCCACCTGGTAGCCGCCCTCGCCCAGGTCCCAGGGCTCGGCGATCAGTTTCACCTGGCTCACCACCGGGTCCTGCTGCACCAGGTCGAAGAACGAGGACAGCCGGTCCACCTCGTGGAACTGGCGGGCCAGGGTGGCCGCCAGGTCGAAGCGGAAGCCGTCCACGTGCATCTCGGTCACCCAGTACCGCAGCGAGTCCATGATCAGCTGGAGCACGTGGGGGGACCGCATCAGCAGCGAGTTCCCGGTCCCGGTGGTGTCCATGTAGTAGCGGGCGTCGCCGGTCAGTCGGTAGTACGAGGCGTTGTCGAGCCCCCGGAAGGACAGGGTCGGCCCCAGGTGGTTGCCCTCGGCGGTGTGGTTGTAGACCACGTCGAGGATCACCTCGATGCCCGCCTCGTGCAGGGCCCGGACCGCCGACTTGAACTCCAGCACCTGCTGCCCGCGGTCGCCCCAGGACGCGTAGGCGTTGTGCGGGGCGAAGAAGCCGATGGTGTTGTAGCCCCAGTAGTTGCTCAGCCCGTCGTCGACCAGCCGGTGGTCGTTGACGAACTGGTGGACCGGCATCAGCTCCAGCGCGGTCACGCCCAGCTTGGTCAGGTGCCCGATGACCGCCGGGTGCGCCAGCGCCGCGTACGTGCCCCGCAGCTCGTCCGGCAGCTCCGGGTGGCGCATCGTGAGGCCCTTCACGTGCGCCTCGTAGAGCACCGTGTGGTGGTAGTCGATGCGCGGCGGCCGGTCGTTCCCCCAGTCGAAGTAGGGGTTGACCACCACGGAGCTCATGGTGTGCGGGGCGGAGTCGAGGTCGTTGCGGGAGTCCGGCTTGCCGAAGTGGTAGCCGTACACCGCCTCGTTCCAGTCGATCCGGCCGCTGATGGCCCGCGCGTACGGGTCCAGCAGCAGCTTCGAGGGGTTGCAGCGCTGTCCGCGCTCGGGCTCGTACGGGCCGTGCACCCGGAAGCCGTACCGCTGCCCCGGCATGATCCCGGGCAGGTAGGCGTGGCGGACGAAGGCGTCCGTCTCGCGCAGCTCCACCGCGGTCTCCGAGCCGTCGTCGTGCAGCAGGCACAGCTCGATGCGTCTGGCGGCCTCCGAGTACACCGCGAAGTTGGTTCCGGCGCCGTCGTACGTCGCGCCCAGGGGATACGCCTGTCCTGGCCAGACCTGCATCAATGCGACTCTTCCACTCTGATCCGGCGACCGGATGGCCCCTGCCAGATCTTCCCCGAAACCAGGGCAACCCGCGGGGACTTGTGACCGTCCTACCGGGTGACCACGCATACCAGGTATGCATGTAAGGGGGAAATGTGCCCATAACAGTACGCCGCCATCTGGGGAAGCTCGTGGCGGGAGCGGCCGTCGCGGTCACCGGGACGGCCGTGATGATCGGCATCACCCTGCCGGGCGCGGCCGGGGCCGCGGACACCGCCGAGGGCGGGCGGAACGCCGTGGGGGCAGGGGCCGCGGGGGAGTCCGGGAAGGACGGCGGCCTGCAGCCCGGCGCCCGGCCGGGCACCGTCGAGGCACCCGCGCGCGAGGGGGCGAAGGGCGTCGGCCGCGACCCGCTGACCGACGGCGAGCTCGCGCGGCTGCGCACGCTCGCGGCCGGCGGCGCCGGGCAGCAGAGTGAGGACGCCCGGGGCGGCCGGGGCCCGCAGTGGCTCACCGCGGACCTGGCCGAGACCCGCCCCGAGGACGTCGGGCGCAAGGGGGCGCCGCGCCGCGCCCAGCTCAGTTCGTACGACTACAAGACCGACACGCTGACCACGTACACGGTCAACCTCGACACGGGGAAGGTCGAGGCCACCGAGAAGCAGCGCGAGGTCCAGCCGCCGCTGGCCCGCGAGGAGGCCGTGGAGGCCACCCGGCTGATGATCGCCGCCCCCGCGGGCGACGGGCTGCGCAAGGACTACCGGGACGCCACCGGCAAGGCGCTGACCAAGCCGGAGCAGCTCGCCCTCCAGAACGCCCTGATCTACCGCGTCAACGCGGAGAACCCGGGCCCCGCGGAGCTCCGCGAGTGCGGCAGGCACCGCTGCGTCCGGCTGTTCCTCAAGGTGAAGAACGGCCCCTGGATCGACGTGCGGTCCCTCGTCGTCGACCTCAGCGCGCGCACCGTCCACAAGCTCTGAGGCCCCTTCGCTCCACCGGCCGGACTCCGGCCCGCCGTCCCGGGTCACCCCGGGCCTTCCGCGTTCTCGTGACGGATCCCGCCTCCCGGTGGCACCGCCCCGGTGAGTCGTACCCGCCCTTCAGCTCTTTCCTGCCACAGGAGTTCCACACCATGCACGTGAACCGAGCCCACCGCGCCCGCCGGCGCGCCGCGGTGGCCCTGGCCGTCTCGGCCCTCCTCGGCGGCGCGGCCGCCGCACCCGTCGCCGCGGCCCCGAAGGCCCCCGCGAACCCGAAGGCCCCCGCGGCCCGGGCCGCCGCGACCCCCGACTGCAGCGAGGCCTACCGCATCGAACAGACCCTCACCGGCGGCACCACCTGGCGGATGTGCTGGCGGTACGAGAGCGAGGCGGGCCTCGTCCTGGACCAGATCTCGTACCAGCCCCAGGGCGAGCCGAACCCGATCATGGTGCTGACCTCCGCCAAGCTCGGCCAGATCCACGTCCCGTACGACGACGGCAAGGCCGAGTACGACGACCTCACCGGCGCCGGCTTCGGCGGCGGCCTCCAGGAGATGGCCCCGGACGAGTGTCCCGGCGGCAGCATCAAGACCGTCAAGGTCGTCAACTCCTGGGACCAGTCCCAGACCGACGTGAGGGGCCTGTGCGCCACCACCCGGGCCCGCGGGCACGCGTACCGGATGGCGGGCGACACCCCCGGCCAGGTCTGGCAGGCCCAGAGCAAGGACCTGCTCGTCTACACCGTCAACAAGGTCGGCTGGTACGAGTACATCACCGAGTGGCGCTTCCAGGACGACGGCATGATCAGCGCCAACGTCGGCGCCACCGGCAGCCTCTCCCCGGCCGACTACGACGCCGGCGACGGCCGCGGCTGGCCCATCGGGGAGGGCGCCAAGGCCTACGCCACCAGCCACAGCCACAACATCTTCTGGCGGCTGAACTTCGCCCTCGACGGCACCCCCGGCGGCAAGGTCGAGCAGTACGACTCCGAGGTCACTCCGAGCGCCGACGGCAGCACCCCCAAGACCCGCACCACCCGCAAGCAGGTCACCAAGGAGCTCGCCGGCGACGCCAAGGCCATGCGCTGGTGGCGGATGGTCAGCGCCACCGGGAAGAACAAGGACGGGCACGCCCGCTCCTACGAGATCGTGCCGGGCGCGACCGCGAAGTACCCCGGACGGCCCTACACCCGCCACGACGTCTACTTCACCGAGTACAAGGCCTGCGAGCAGTTCGCCACCCACAACATCCGCAACTGCGGTCCCGGCGCGGGCAAGAGCGTGGACACCTGGGTCAACGGCGAGACGCTGAAGAACCCCATCGCGTGGGTCAACATCGGCTTCCACCACGTCGCCCGCGACGAGGACCAGCAGCCGATGCCCGTCCACTGGCAGGGCTTCCAGCTCAGCCCGCGTGACGTGACCGCTATGAATCCGCTCACTCCGTCCGCCCTGACCGGACAGAACGGACGGCCCCAGTAGGAGAGTTGGGAAAGGTCCGGGGCCATCCGGCTGCACCGCCCGCCGCTCGGGGAGTACCCTTCCTTGATCGTTGGAGCGGCTTGGCGGAAGCAGAAGGCGGTGCACGGGTGAGCTCGGGAGGGCTGGAGCTTCCCCCTGGTGACGCGGGTCACGAGGGCGGCCCCACGGACGACCCCGGAGGCGTGCCGTCCGCCGCGGTCTCCCTGGCCAGACCGGCGGAGGCCGGACCGGGGCCGGGGACCGGGGCCGAACTGGACTGGAGCGCCGAGGCCTGGAGCGAGGTCCGGACCCGCGCGCAGCGCGCGGGCCGGGCCTACATCTGGCTCAACCTGATCGAGCAGCGGCTGCGGGCGGTCGTCGGCGCCGTGCTGCGCCCGATCTACGAGCCCGTCCACGGGGAGGACGACTGGGTCGTCGCCGCGGCCGGGCCCGCCGGGCAGGAGTGGGTGCACCGGGCGGTGGCCGTCCGCGAGGTCAGCCGGCGCAAGGGATACCTGCTGGACCCGGCCGACGACAACGTGCTGAGCTTCCTGACGCTCCCGCAGCTGCGCGAGCTGATGGTGCAGCACTGGCCGTGCTTCGAGCCGTACTTCGACGACCGGCGCGAGGTCGAGCTGGCCCTGGACGAGCTGGAGGTCACGCGGAACGTCGTGTCCCGCAACCGGGCGCTGTCCCAGGCCGTGCTGTCCCAGGCCGAGCGCGCCTCCGCCCGGCTCCTGGAGGTGCTCGGCGGCGGCGCGGGCAGCCCCTCCGCGGACCGGCTGCCGATCGACGCCGTGGAGGACCTGGTCGGCGACCGGTACGCCGACGTGGTCTCCGTCCACCCCGACCGCGTCCGGCTCCAGCGGCAGCTGCCGGCGGAGGACCTGTTCGGCGGGGCGCGCCGGCTGGACGCGATCGGGATAGGCCTGAACCTGCTGGTGCAGAACTACTCCGGCCGGCGGCTGGTGCGGCTCGCGGAGGCGGGCTGCCGGGTGCGGCTGCTCTTCCTGAACCCGGCGAGCAGCGCGGTCAAGCGGCGGGAGCGGGAGCTGGGCCTGCGCAAGGGCGAGCTGAGCCGTTCCGTCGAGATGAACATCCTGCACGTCCGCCGGGTGCGGGCCCGGCTCGGCGACCCCTCGAACTTCGCCATCCACGTCTTCGACGAGACCCCGCGCTTCACCGCCTACCTGGTCGACGGGGAGGGCGGCACCGGCGGAATAGCGGTCGTCCAGTCCTACCTGCGGCGGGCCCGGGGCATGGAGGCGCCGGTCCTGGTGCTGCGCGGCGGCCCCCGGGGCGGGGTGCCGCGGGACGCGGAGCACGGGCTGTTCCCCACGTACCGCGAGGAGTTCGAGTCGGTCTGGCAGGACTCCCGGCCGGTCTCCTGAGCGGGCGGCGCGGGCCCGGCCGCCCGCACGTGCGCCGCCCCTCGGCCCCGCCCCGGTCGTGTCCCGGCCCCGTCCCCGCCCCTGTCCCGGCCACGTCCCGGGCCCGTCCCCCGGCCCCCTCGTCGGCGGTGTCAGAGGCCCGTGGCAGGGTGGAGCCACGATGAGTGAGGGGGGACGATGACCTGGCACGGGGGAGTTCTGGCCGGATTCGACCTGGAGACGACGGGTACGGATCCGCAGCACGCGCGGATCGTGACGGCCGCGGTGGTCGAGGTGACGGACGGCACGGTCACGCGCCGGCGGAACTGGCTGGCGGACCCGGGGATACCGATCCCCGAACAGGCCGCGGCCATCCACGGCATCAGCACCGAGCGGGCCGCGGCCGAGGGGCGCCCGGCGCGCGAGGTGGCCGACGAGGTCGCCGACGCGCTGGTGGACCTGTGGCGGCGCGGCGCGGTGGTGGTCGCGTACAACGCGGCCTTTTATCCCCGCACGCCAGGCGCGTCTCAGGCGTCTCACGGCGAGGTGCGACGCCGGCCGGCAGTCCACGCCGGAATGAGGGCCGCGTGATGAGCTGGATCAGTGGGCCGTTGATGGCCTTCGACCTGGAGACCACGGGCACCGACGTCGAGACCGACCGCATCGTGACGGCGGCGGTCGTGCAGCTGGATCCGGACGGAGCCGTCGCAGAGGAACGAACCTGGCTGCTCAATCCAGGAGTGGCGATACCAGAAGAGGCATCGGGCATCCATGGCATCTCGACGGCCCATGCTCGCGAGCACGGGGTACCTGCTGCCTCCGCCGTTGAGGAGATCGCGCAGGCCGTCGCCAAGGGGCTGCGTCTTGGGACGCCGCTGGTGGTGATGAACGCACGCTACGACCTGTCACTGCTGGACCGAGAGTGTCGGCGCTACGGGGTCGCGTCGGTCAGCGAGCGGCTGGGCAGTGTGCCTGCGCCCGTCATCGATCCGCTGGTGATCGACAAGCACGTCGACAAGTACCGGAAGGGCAAGCGAGCCCTCCACGCGTTGTGTGCTCACTACGGTGTGTTGCTCGGCGACGCGCACAACGCGAGGGCCGATGCTGTGGCTGCCGCCCGCGTGGTGCGACGCATGGGTGAGAAGCACCAGCCCGTCGGCCTGATGCCATTGGCGGACCTGCATGACCTTCAGGTGCGCGCGGCGGCTGAACAGTCGGTCTCTTTGCAGGCCTATCTGCGACGGACTGCAGATCCGAAGGCAGTCGTCGAGCCGGCCTGGCCGCTCATTCCCCGGAGGCGATGACCACGCGGTTCAGCCCTCTCCGGGTGCGAGAGCCTGGAGGTGGGAGAGGGTGAT
Organism: Streptomyces sp. NPDC101132; assembly: GCF_044759225.1. Taxonomy (NCBI): domain Bacteria; kingdom Bacillati; phylum Actinomycetota; class Actinomycetes; order Kitasatosporales; family Streptomycetaceae; genus Streptomyces; species Streptomyces sp. NPDC101132. Next base: position 65,346 of record NZ_JBIVYX010000007.1, on the reverse strand, counting down.
CCGACGCCGTGGAAGGTCGACGTCCACAATCTTCACGGTGAGGGTGTCCCCGACCTGTACTACGTCCTCGGGCCGGTTCACGTCTCCTTCTGCCAGCTCGGAAAGGTGCACCAGGCCTTCGAGGCCGTCCTCTCTGTCTTCGACACGGACGAAGGCTCCGAACGGGACGAGTTTCGTCACGACGCCGCTCGTGATCTGGCCGACCTGCTGAATGAACTGCGGCATCGGGTCCTCTTGCAACGCCTTCAGGGACAGCGACACGCGCTCCCTCACGAGGTCGACGTCGAGGATCTCGGCCGAGATCTCCTGGCCGACACTGACGACGTCGGAGGGGTGATCGAAACGGCGCCAGGACAGCTCGGGAATGTTGATCATCGCGGTGAAGCCGCCGATATCCACAAAGGTCACACCGAAGCTGGCGATCTCCGTGACCGTGCCGGTGCAGATCTGCCCGCGGTGGAGAGTCTTCAGAAAGGCCCAGTTCCGGTCACTTGGCGTCGGCTCGGTCCTCCACCGGGCGCGCAAGACGCCGTCGCTGTCGGGCAGGACCGCGGTGAACAGCGGGTGGCGTTCGTCGAGGGTCAAAGACAGGGCCGTGGCGGCACGGGCGCCTGCCACCCAGGCGGCTAGTTCCTTGTAGTCAGTCTCGTCGACCATGGTGCTGGAGAGAGCCCCGTTCTCGTCCTCCCATACGAACTCCACCGGACCTTCGCCGAGAAGCGAGGCGAGGACCGCGTCAACATCGGTGGACAGGTCAGGCCAGACGGTCAACTGGGCACGCGGGGTGAGTCGGGCGCGTATGGCATCGAGTGTGTCTTCGGTGAGGCGGTGCCAGCGGGAGGCGTTGTGGAGGTACCCCTCCTCCAATATCGCTGCGTGCCGCATGGCGATGGACCAGCGCAGACGGGCCCAGAAGTCGTCGTCGGCGGGCCGCTGCACGCCGGGCTCTTCGGAGTCCGTGTCGTAGGGCGAGGCCTCCAGCCGATCCGGGAAGAGACCGAGAGCCTGGGCGTGGGCAACGGCGCGCTCGCAGGGCTTGTCGCTGCTGACGTAGACGTACTGGTCCCAGCCGACCTGCACGTCGAACTTGTCCTCCACCGCCAGGCGGCACCAGGCACCGTTGTCGCGGAGCATGACACGGACCAGCTCCAGGCCGACGGAGAGGGGCACCTCCGCACCGTCGTGGAACCCGCTCAGGTCTGGTGGGAAGAGCCCGGAAAGGCCGTGGCCGTCGATCGTCGGCTCCAGGCCGAAGTGGGCAAGGCCGGAGATCCCGGGCTCGCGAATGGCCAGGTGGTCGATGCCGGTGTCCTCAGCGAAGGCGGCAACCGCTTGCAGATATGCAGCCTCGACCGGTCCGTGGTCGCTGGCTGTGTCCTCAGCGCCGATGTACCTGCCGTGCTCGTCGCGGTCGGCAGGGTCGTACTTCGTGATCCGGTAGACGAAAGGCGGCACGCTGCTCCCCGTGGTTGTTGACGATGCTCGCTCAGCGGCCGATCTCGTGATCGGGAGCGTAGGGCGGGGCCGGCGCATCGCCGCCTTCGAGGATGGCCATCGAGATCACCTTCTGCAAGCGGGATAGCGTGCTCCATCAGGCCGAATCGATCAGCGGCTATCGATGCGAGTAACGCGATCGTTTCGGTTGGCTGCCTCGAAGAGACGCTGGTTCTCCAGTGTGAGGAGCTGTACCTGCTGTGCGAGGACGTTGATCGAGGAGCGTAGCTCCCGCACCTCGCGCGCGTGCTCCTGGCGGAGTCGGCGCTCGGCAGCTTTCAGGGGCACGCTGGAGGCGGTCTGCGCGGTCTACGGCGTCACCCTGCGCGGCGCCCACGACGCGTCGGCCGACGCCCTGGCCGCGGTCGAGGTGGCCCGCGCGATAGCCGCCCGCCACCCGGGGGTGGCGGAACTCGCGCCGGAGGGTCTGCACGCCCGCCAGATCACCTGGCACGCCTCCTGGGCCGCCAACTTCCAGGCCTACCTCCGCCGCCAGGGCACCCCGGACGCGGTGGTCGACGGCACCTGGCCCCTCCGGGCCGCGGTGCCGGCGTAGGCGGGACGGGCGGCCGCCGCCCGGCGCCGGCGGTCAGAAGGGGTGCCAGCGCAGGTGGGGGTCGGCTTCGCGGAGGGAGGTGACGCGGCGGCGGAACTCCGCCAGGGCCGCCGGGTTGGCCGGGGCGTGCTGGGCCACCCACGCGCAGCTCGCCGTCTCGCGGGCGCCCCGGAGCACCGCGCAGCCCGGCCAGTCGCGCACGTCCCAGCCGTAGGCCGCGCAGAACGCGTCGTACGCCTCCGGCGGCAGCCCGTACCGGTCGCGGGACAGGGCCATCACCACCAGGTCGTGCTCGCGCAGGTCCAGGGAGAACGTCTCCAGGTCCACCAGGACCGGGCCGTCCGGCCCCACGTGGACGTTGCGCGGCAGGGCGTCGCCGTGGATCGGGCCCCGCGGCAGGTGCGGCACCAGGGCGGCGGCCTCCGCGGCGAACGCGTCCCGCCGTGCCCGCAGGAAGGCCGCGTCCGCCGGGTCCACCGCGTCGCCCGCCAGCCGCAGCCACCGCTCCACCCCGCCCAGCAGGTCCCGGCCCGGCAGCGTGAAGGCCGGGGCGGGCAGGGCGTGCACCCGGCGGAGCAGCGCCGCCAGGTCCTCCGGGCCGGCCGGGCGCACCGCCGCCGGCAGCCGGTGCCAGACGGTCAGCGGATGGCCGTCCACCAGCCGCGCCGCCGGCTCGGCCGCCCGTACCGCCGGCACCCCGGCGGCCGCCAGCCACGCGGCGACGGCCAGCTCCCGCTCGGCGCGCGGCAGCAGCCCGGGGTCGCGGCCCACCCTGACCACCAGCTCCCCGGTGCCGAACACCGCGTTCTCGCCGAGCGCCAGCAGCTCCGCGCCGCCGCCGAAGCCGGCCGCTCCGAGGACCTCCCTGGCCCGCGCCTCGTCCATCCGGGTACCCCTTCGCCATGACCGCCGTCGAACCGGGCAAGTCTCGCACCGCGCCGCCTCGCTAGAGTGCGGGGCATGACGACGTACGTGGCGCTGCTGCGCGGCATCAACGTGGGCGGCGCCAGGAAGGTGCCCATGGCCCGGCTGCGCGGCCTCATCGAGGAGCTCGGCCACACCGGGGTCCGCACCTACGTGCAGAGCGGCAACGCCGTCTTCGACAGCACCCTCGCCGATCCCGGGGCCGTGGCACGGGGTCTGGAGGAGGCCATCGAGGCCGAGTTCGGCTTCGCGGTGCCCTGCCTCGTCCTCGACGGAGCCCGCCTGCGGGCCGTCGCCGACGCCTGCCCCTTCCCCGCCGCGGAGCTGGAGGGCAGGCAGCTGCACGCCACCCTGCTGTCCGGCGACCCCGACCCGGCGCGCTTCGCCGACATCGACGCCGACGCCCTGCTGCCGGAGGAGTACGCCCTCGGCGACCGGGTGATCTACCTCCACACCCCGGACGGCCTCGGCCGCTCCAAGCTGGCCGAGACCGTGCTGCGCCCCTCCCGGCTCAAGGGCCTCGACGTCACCACCCGTAACTGGAACACGGTCCTCAAGCTCTTGGAGATGGTGGAGGGCTGACGGGGCGACGGGCCCGCGGGGCCGAAGGGCTGACGGGCCTGCGGGGCCGACGGCCTCGCGGAACCGCCGCCGGGCCGCAGCCGGCCCGCCGCGGGCTCAGACCAGGGCCTCCAGCAGCTCCGTCTCGCGCGCGGAGAGCCGTACCGTCCCCGCGTCCAGGTTCTCCGCCAGGTGCTCCGCGGAGCCGGTCCCCGGCGTCGGGCACAGCACCGGCGACCGGTGCAGCAGCCAGGCCAGCGCGATCTGCCCGGTGCTCGCCCCGTGCTCCGCCGCCACCGTCGACAGTGCCGCCGCGCCGCGCCGGGTCAGCGCCCCGTTGCCCAGCGGGAACCACGGCAGGAAGGCGATCCCGCGCTCCCCGCACAGCTCCAGCACCGCCTCCGAGGAACGGTCGAGCAGGTTGTACCGGTTCTGCACGGAGGCCACCGGCACGTACTTCAGCGCCTCCTCCAGCTGCTCGGCGGTGACCGTGTCCAGGCCGATGTGCCGGATCTTGCCCTCCGCCCGCAACTCCAGCAGCGCGCCCAGCTGTTCGGCCATCGGCACGGCCGGGTCCAGCCGGTGCAGCTGGTACAGGCCGATCCGGTCCGTCCGCAGCCGCCGCAGGCTCGCCTCGCACATCGCCCGCAGCTGCTCCGGCCGGCCGGCGACGTGCCAGGTGTCCGGACCGGTGCGCACCACCCCGCCCTTCGTCGCGACCAGCAGGTCGTCCGGGTAGGGGTGGAGGGCCTCCGCGATCAGCTCCTCGGCCAGGTCGGGACCGTAGTTGTCCGCCGTGTCGATCAGGTTCACGCCCCGGTCCAGCGCGGTGTGCAGCAGCGCGCGGGCCGCCGCCCGCTCACCGCGCGGGCCCCAGTAGCCGGGGCCGACCAGCCCGCCCGTACCGAAACCCAGCCGCCGGACGGTGAAGTCGCCACCGATGGAGTACGTCGCCTCGACCATGCCCCGACCGTAACCCAGGGGCCTCCGTGTGCCAGGCTCGGCACATGCGCTACATCATCATCGGAGCGGGCGCGATCGGCGCCACCATCGGCGGACGGCTCGCGGAGAGCGGGACCGAGAGCGTGCTGGTGGCGCGCGGCCCGCACGCGGCGGCCCTGCGCGCCAACGGCCTGCGGCTGACCACCGCCGACGGCACCGTGGTGCACCGGCTGCCGGTCGCCGAGGGGCCCGCCGACCTGGGGGAGCTGCGGCCGGACGACGTGCTGGTGCTGGCGGTGAAGACGCAGGACGCGGTGGCCGCGCTGGACACCTGGGCGGCCGCCGAGGTCGCCGGGGGCGGGACCGCCGCGCAGCGGCTGCCGGTGGTGTGCACCCAGAACGGCGTCGAGGCCGAACGGCTGGCACTGCGCCGCTTCGACCGGGTGTACGGGGTGTGCGTGTGGCTGCCGTCCTCCTTCCTGGAGCCGGGCGCGGTGGACGCGCTGTGCGCGCCGCTCACCGGGATGCTGCACGTGGGCCGCTACCCGGCCGGTGCCGACGCGCGGGCCCGGCGGATCGCCGAGGACCTGGAGAAGGCCGGCTTCGAGGCGCCGGTCGTCGAGGACGTGATGCGCTGGAAGTACGGCAAGCTGCTGCACAACGTCGCCAACGCCATCCAGGCCACCGCCGGGCCGGAGCCGCACCCGGCGAAGGCGCTGCTGGCCGCGCGGGCGGTGGCGGAGGCGCGGGCCGTCTTCGCCGCGGCGGGCATCCCGGTGGTGAGCGACGCGGAGCAGACCGCCGCGCGGGAGGGGAAGGTCGTGCCGCCGCCGGGCGTGCGGGGCGGGTCGTCCTGGCAGAGCCTGCGGCGGGGGACGGGCTCGGTGGAGGCCGACTACCTGAACGGTGAGATCTCGCTGCTGGGCCGGCTGCACGGGGTGCCGACGCCGGTCAACGACACGTTGCGGCACGCGGCGAACATCTTCGCCCGCGAGGGGCTCCCGCCGGGGGCGATGCCGATCGCTGACCTGACGGCCCTGGCCGACGAGGCCGCGGCGCGGCGCTAGCGGTTGGGGGTGCCGGTCCCGTGCCGGGTGCGGCGCCGGGGTGGTGCGGGTCGTTGCCGCTGCGCGGAGCCGCTTCCCCACCCCGCCCCTTCCCGAAGCGGCGCTCCGCCCCGGCCCCCGCGCCTCAAACGCCGGCGAGGCTGGCAGCAGCCCCGGGGGCATATCAAGCCCCTCCGGCGTTCGAGGGGCTGGGGGTCCCCCCAGCGGTAGCCGGGGGAGGGTACGGGGGACAGCCCCGCAGGGCAACGGCCCGCACCCGGCACGGGACCCGCACCCGGCATGGGACCGGCACCGGCACGGGCCGGTACCCGGTATGGGCTCGGTCAGGCGGAGAGGGCTGTTCGGGGTGCGGCCGCGCACGCGTCACGGCGGGTGAGGATCAGCGCCGCCAGCTCCGGCGCGGCGCCCAGGACCGGGGCCAGGAGGTCCGCGTCGGCGGCGCCCGCCGCGATCCGGTCCGGCAGCTTGCCGGGGGCGATCACGTACGGGGCGACGACGACCCGCCGTACCCCCTCGGCGCGGAGCGCACGTACGGCCTCCGCCGTGGTCGGCAGGGCCGCGGAGGCGAACGCAGGCCGCACGGCGCACCAACCGGTGAGCCGCCACTCCCGCGCGGTTTCAGCGATCGCTGCGATCGCCTCCGGGTCTGAGGAACCGGCGGACGCGAGGACGACACCGGTCGTCGCGCGGTCCGCCAGCGAGAGGCCCGCCTCCCACAGCCGCCGTTCGAGCGCGGCGTGCAGCAGGGGGTCGGGGCCCAGGACGTCCGCCACCCGGACCTCCAGTCCCGGCAGCCGGGACGTGGCCTCGGCCAGCACCGCCGGGATGTCGGCCTTCGCGTGGAAGGCGCGGGTGAGGAGGAGCGGGAGGGCGACGACCTCCCGTACCCCCGAGGCGTGCAGCGCGGCGAGCACCCCGGGGACGGACGGCGCGTTGAAGTCCAGGTACGCCGTCTCCACCCGCAGCCCCGGCCGCAGTTCCCGCACGAGCCCGGTGAGGGCGTGCACGGTCGCCGCGTGCCGCGGGTCGCGGCTGCCGTGGGCGATGACCAGCAGCGCAGGACCGCTCACCGCAGGACCGCCCGCCGCCGCACCGACGGCCGCCGGGCCCGGAGTCGGACCGGGCGCCGGCCGGGCCGCGGCTGACGCGACGGAAGCGACGGACGCGGCGGCCGCGCCCGGTGTCGTGGGCAGGGTGGAGACGTCGTACACCGCGGGTTCACCTCACCAGCAGGCCGCGGCTGCGCAGCACGTACCGCTCGGCCGGGCTGAAGATCAGCAGGTCGATGGCGATGCCGACGACCAGGATCAGCAGGATGGCCAGGAACACGCCGGGCAGGTCGATGTTGTTGCGGCCGTTCTCCAGCAGCTGGCCGAGGCCGAGGCCCAGGTCGGGGGAGGACGCGATGATCTCGGCCGCCATCAGCGAACGCCAGGAGAAGGCCCAGCCCTGCTTCAGGCCCGCCAGGTAGCCCGGCAGCGCGGCCGGCATGACCACGTGCCAGACGCCCTTGAAGCCGGTGGCGCCCAGGGTCCGGCCGGCCCGCAGGAACAGCGGCGGCACCTGGTCCACGCCCGAGACCAGCCCGTTGGCGATGGACGGCACGGCACCCAGCAGGATGACGGTGTACATCATCGCGTCGTTGAGGCCGAACCAGAGGACGGCCGGCGGCACCCAGGCCACCGACGGCAGGGACTGCAGGCCGGACAGGATCGGGCCGATCGCGGCGCGGACGGCCTTCACCCGGGCGACCAGCAGGCCGAGCGGGGTGCCGATGGCCAGGGCGAGCAGGAAGCCCAGCAGGCCACGGGAGACGGAGGTCCAGACGACCTCCAGCAGGGTGCCCTGGATCCACAGCTCGGACAGGCTGTCCCAGACCGCGGACGGCGCGGGCAGCTTGGTCTCGTCGGTGACCTTCGCCGAGACCAGGACCTGCCACACGACGAGGACCAGGGTGACGGCGACGAGCGGCGGCAGGACCTTCTTGACGAGCACCTCGCGCACCGGCGCGCGGCGGATCTCGACGGCGTCGAGGGCGTCGAGGCCGGCCTCCAGGCCGGCCAGGTCGTCCGCCTTGGCCGGGGCCTTCTCGGTGGTCTCAGTGCTGGCCATGGCGGCGGATCTCCCCACGCAGGTGTTCAGTGATCTCGACGGACAGCTCCGCGACGGCCGCGTCCTCGATGCGGCGCGGCTGCGGGATGTCCACGGTCCATTCCTTGGCCACGCGGCCGGGCCGCGAGGACAGCAGCACCACGCGCTGCGCGAGCCGGACGGCCTCGCGGACGTTGTGCGTGACGAAGAGGACGGAGACGTTGGTCTCCTCCCAGATGCGGGTGAGCTCGCCGTGCAGCACGTCGCGGGTGATGGCGTCCAGGGCCGCGAACGGCTCGTCCATCAGCAGCAGTTCGCTGTCCTGGGCCAGCGCGCGGGCCAGCGCGACGCGCTGGCGCATGCCGCCGGACAGCTCGTGCACGCGCTTGCCGTACGCGCCGCCGAGGCGGACCAGCTCCAGCAGGCGCTCGGCCTCCACGCGGCGCTCGGCCTTGGCGACCCCGCGCAGCCGCAGGGCCAGCTCGATGTTCTTGCCCGCGGTCAGCCACGGGAAGAGGGCGTGCTCCTGGAACATCAGCGCCGGGCGGCCGCCGGGGGTCTCGATGGCCCCCTGGGACGGCCGGTCCAGCCCCGCCACCAGGTTGAGCAGCGTGGACTTGCCGCATCCCGAGGCACCCAGGATGGTGACGAACTCGCCGCGCGCGACATCGAGGCTGATGTCGTCGAGGACGAGCTGCGGTCCGGCCGGGCCGGGGAACGACTTCGAGACGTGCTCGATGCGGGCGGCGTGCGCCGCCGTGTGGGCGGTGCCTTCGGCAGCCTTGGCGAATGTGGTGGCCATGGTCGTCACCTCCTGGGTACGGAAGGGCTTGCGGGCTTACTTGGTGCCGAGTCCGGCGTCGGAGACCTCGGGCTTGCCGGCGGCCTTGAGGACCTTGTTGAGGAGGGTGAGGTCGTAGATGCCGGTGAGGTCGGGCTGCTTGATGAGCTTGGCCTTGACCGCCCATTCGGACTGGGTCTTCAGGGTGGCGGCGAGCGGGTCGTCGGTGATCTGGATGCTGGGCCAGGCGGGGTCGATGACCTTGGCGGCCAGTTCCTTGCCCGTTTCGGCCTTCAGGGCCGCGTTCGCGGAGGCCTTGGCCTTGTCGGGGTTGGCGTTGATCCAGTCGTTGGTCTTGACGGTGCCGCGCAGGACGGCCTCGACGACGTCGGCGTGCTCGGCGAGGAACTTCTGGGAGACGATGACGTTGGTGATGACGAACTTCTTGTCGGGCCACAGGCTGGTCTCGTCGAGGAGGACCTTGGCGCCTTCGGAGACGAGCTTGGAGGCGGTGGGTTCGGGGACCCAGGCGCCGTCGATGGAGCCGGACTTGTAGGCGTCGGGGGTGACCTTGTTGTCGGTGCGGACGACGGAGACGTCGCCCTTGCCGCTTTCGGGGTCGACGGTCCAGCCCTTGTCGGCGATCCAGTTGAGGAACGCGACGTCCTGGGTGTTGCCCTTCTGGGGGGTGGCGATCTTCTTGCCCTTGAGGTCGTCGAGGGTCTTGATCTTGTCCGGGTTGACGACGAGCTTCACGCCGCCGGACGCGGAGCCGGAGATGATCCGGAGGTTCTTGCCTTTGGACTTGACGTAGGCGTTGATCGAGGGCGAGGGGCCGATGAAGCCGATGTCCAGTGAACCGCCGTTGAGCGCCTCGATCTCGGAGGGGCCGGCGTTGAAGGTCTGGGGGGCGATCTTCGTCCCGCCCAGCTCCTTGGCGATGAGGCCTTCCTGGATGCCCACCAGCGCGGTCGCGTGGGTGAGGTTGGGGAAGTAGCCGATGCGGACGGTGTCCGCGGAGAGCTTCTTTCCGGTGGCCGCGACGTTGGACTTCTCGTCCTTCTTCTCGTCCTTCGCGCCGGAGCCGTAGCCGCAGGCGGCGAGGGAGCCGAACAGCAGCGGCAGGGCGGCCGCGGCGAGCACGGAACGGCGGAGGGCGGTGCGGCGGGTGGCAGGCACGGGAGGGTTTCCTCTCGGAGGCCCGGTGCTCACGTACTCCGGATCAGTGGTCCGGGTACGCGGCCGGGAAGGCGTTCGGTCTTCGACGGTGCGGGTACGGCTCGTGGGGGGTGCGGGCGCGCAGGCAGTGCGCGTACGTCATCGCGCACATCGCGCCACCCCTCCCTGGCCGCTGCCGAGGGAGCCGCTGCCCACGCGGCCGCCCTCCTTCGCGAAGGTCGAGTAGATGTCGGCGGTCACGGTCAGAAGTCCCATCCGTCGTCGTCCGGCGCGGCTTCCTCGGCCTGGGAGGCGAAGGACTCGCCCGCCATGCCCGCGGCGAGGGTGGTGCCGTCGGCCGGGTCGATCAGCAGGAAGGACCCGGTGCGGCGCGAGTCGGCGTAGGCGTCGAGCGCGAGCGGCTCGGCGGTGCGTACGACGACCCGGCCGATGTCGTTGGCTACGAGCTGCCCGGGGTTCGGGTGCTGGGACAGGTCGTCCAGCGTCAGCCGGGAGGGGATCTCCTTGACGATCGCCTTCACCGTGCGCGTGGTGTGCTTGATCAGCACCCGGGCGCCCACGGTGAGCGGCTGGTCGGCCACGTGGCAGACCGTCGCAACGACGTCCTGCGTGGTGGCCGGGGTGCTCGCGGACGGCGCGATCAGGTCGCCGCGCGAGATGTCGATGTCGTCCTTCAGCCGCAGCGTCACGGACTGCGGGGCCCAGGCGATGTCCACGCTCTCGCCGAGCGCGTCGATGCCCTCGATGACGCTGGTCTTCCCCGACGGCAGCACGGTGACGGCCTCGCCGACGCGCAGCACGCCGGAGGCGATCTGGCCGGCGTAGCCGCGGTAGTCCGGGTGCTCGGCGGTCTGCGGGCGGATCACGTACTGGACCGGGAAACGGGCCGGGCAGGCGGTGAGGTCGTGGCTGACCGGGACGGTCTCCAGGTGCTCCAGCACCGTCGGGCCGCCGTACCAGTCCATGTTGGCGGACGGGTCCACGACGTTGTCGCCGGCCAGCGCCGAGATCGGGATCGCGGTGATCTCCGGGACGCCGAGGGCGGAGGCGTACGAGGTGAAGTCCTCGGCGATCTTCGCGAAGACCGCCTCGTCGTAGCCGACCAGGTCCATCTTGTTGACGGCCAGCACCACGTGCGGGACCCGCAGCAGCGCGGCCACGGCCGCGTGGCGGCGGGTCTGCTCGACCACGCCGTTGCGGGCGTCGACCAGGACGACCGCCAGCTCGGCCGTCGACGCGCCGGTGACCATGTTGCGGGTGTACTGCACGTGGCCGGGGGTGTCGGCCAGGATGAACCGGCGGCGGGCGGTGGCGAAGTAGCGGTAGGCGACGTCGATGGTGATGCCCTGCTCGCGCTCGGCGCGCAGGCCGTCGGTCAGCAGCGCGAGGTCGGGGGCGTCCTGGCCGCGGTCCTGGGAGACCCGCTCCACGGCCTCCAGCTGGTCCTCCAGGACCGACTTGGAGTCGTGCAGCAGCCGGCCGACCAGGGTGGACTTGCCGTCGTCGACGGAGCCCGCGGTGGCGAAGCGCAGCAGCGTCGTGGCGCTGAGCTGCTCGGTGGTGCTGGTCATGGCTAGAAGTACCCTTCGCGCTTGCGGTCTTCCATCGCGGCCTCGGACAGCTTGTCGTCGGCGCGGGTCGCGCCCCGCTCGGTGAGGCGGGAGACGGCGATCTCGGCGATCACCGCGTCGAGCGTGGTGGCGTCGGAGTCGACGGCGCCGGTGCAGGACATGTCGCCGACGGTCCGGTAACGGATCTGCCGGGTGACGACCTGCTCGGACTCCTTCGGCCCGCCCCACTCGCCCGCGGTCAGCCACATGCCGTTGCGCTGGAAGACCTCACGCTCGTGGGCGAAGTAGATCTCCGGCAGCTCGATGTCCTCGCGGGCGATGTACTGCCACACGTCGAGTTCGGTCCAGTTGGAGAGCGGGAAGACGCGGACGTGCTCGCCGGGGGCGTGGCGGCCGTTGTAGAGCTGCCACAGCTCGGGGCGCTGGCGGCGCGGGTCCCACTGGGAGAACTCGTCGCGCAGCGAGAACACCCGCTCCTTGGCGCGGGCCTTCTCCTCGTCGCGGCGGCCGCCGCCGAACACCGCGTCGAACCGGTGCTGCTGGATCGCCTCGGTCAGCGGGACGGTCTGCAGCGGGTTGCGCGTCCCGTCCGGACGCTCCTTCAGCTTGCCCGCGTCGATGTACTCCTGGACCGAGGCCACGTGCAGGCGCAGGCCGTACCGCTCGACCGTGCGGTCGCGGTACTCGATGACCTCGGGGAAGTTGTGCCCGGTGTCCACGTGCAGCAGGGCGAACGGCACCGGCGCGGGCGCGAAGGCCTTGAGCGCCAGGTGCAGCATGACGATGGAGTCCTTGCCGCCGGAGAAGAGGATCACCGGCTTCTCGAACTCGCCCGCCACCTCGCGGAAGATGTGGACCGCCTCGGACTCCAGGGCGTCGAGGTGCGACAGGGCGTACGGCGCGTCGGCGTCGGCGGCCGGGTTGTGCAGGTGCGCGGCGGTGGTCACGCCAGTCCCCTCTCGTTGAGCAGCGCGAACAGCGACGCCGCGGACTCCTGGACGGTCTGGGTGTGCGACTCGATGCGCAGGTCCGGCGCGGCCGGTGCCTCGTACGGGTCGTCGACGCCGGTGAGACCGGAGATCTCGCCGGCCGCCTGCTTGGCGTACAGGCCCTTCACGTCGCGCGCGGAGCAGACCTCGACCGGGGTGGCCACGTGGACCTCCAGGTACGCGGTGCCGGCGGCGGCGTGCCGCTTGGCGACGGCCTCGCGGCTGTCCGCGTACGGGGCGATGACCGGGACGAGCGCCTTGACGCCGTTGCTGGCGAGGAGTTCGGCGACGAAGCCGATCCGCTGCACGTTGGTGTGGCGGTCCTCGCGGGAGAAGCCGAGACCAGCCGAGAGGAACTCGCGGATCTCGTCGCCGTCCAGGACCTCCACGCGGTGGCCCTCGCCGCGCAGCCGCTCGGCCAGCGCGTACGCGATGGTGGTCTTGCCCGCGCTCGGCAGACCGGTCAGCCACACGGTGGCTCCCTGGCCGGTCACGCTCATCTGCTTCTCCGTAGCTTCCGTCACTTCGGTACGTTCCGTCATCAGCCGTGCAGTCCGCACTCGGTCTTGGCCCGGCCCGCCCAGCGGCCGGCCCGCGCGTCCTCGCCGTCCGCCACGCGGCGGGTGCAGGGGGCGCAGCCGACGGAGGCGTAGCCGTCCATGAGGAGCGGGTTGGTCAGCACGCCGTGCTCGACGACGTAGGCGTCCACGTCGTCCTGCGTCCACCTGGCGATCGGCGAGACCTTGACCTTGCGCCGCTTCTCGTCCCAGCCGACCACCGGGGTGTTCGCCCGGGTCGGGGACTCGTCGCGGCGCAGGCCGGTCGCCCACGCGTCGTAGCCGGCCAGGCCCTCTTCGAGGGGCTTGACCTTGCGCAGGGCGCAGCACAGGTCCGGGTCGCGGTCGTGCAGCCTGGGGCCGTACTCGGCGTCCTGCTCGGCGACCGTCTGGCGCGGGGTGAGGGTGATGACGTTGACGTCCATCACCGCGTCGACCGCGTCACGGGTGCCGATGGTCTCCTCGAAGTGGTAGCCGGTGTCGAGGAAGACCACGTCCACACCGGGGAACGCACGCGAGGCCAGGTGCGCGACGACCGCGTCCTCCATCGAGGAGGTGACGCAGAAGCGTGCGCCGAAGGTCTCGGCGGCCCAGGTGAGGATCTCCAGCGGGGAGGCGTCCTCCAGGTCGCGGCCCGCCTGCTCGGCCAGCGCCCTGAGTTCCGCGGTCCTGAGATCCGTGTCTTGAGCGGTGGTCATATCCCGTCCCCTCCGTTGCCGTTCGACTGGAAGCCGCGGGCCAGCAGCCCGAGGTACTTCAGTTGGAAGGCGCGGTTGCAGGACCGGCATTCCCAGGCGCCGTGGCCCTGCTCGTTCGGGAACAGGTCCTCGTCGCCGCAGTACGGGCAGTAGAACGGTGCGGCGCGCTCGCTCACGACAGGCTCTTCTCGTCCGCGCGGGCGACCCAGGCGGCGAACCGCTCGCCGTCCTCGCGCTCCGCCTCGAAGCGCCGGACGACCCGCTCCACGTAGTCGGGCAGCTCGGCCGAGGTGACCTTCAGACCGCGGACCTTGCGGCCGAAGCCGGCCTCCAGGCCCAGCGCGCCGCCCAGGTGCACCTGGAAGCCCTCGACCTGGTTGCCGTCCTCGTCCAGGACCAGCTGGCCCTTGAGACCGATGTCCGCCACCTGGATACGGGCGCAGGCGTTGGGGCAGCCGTTGATGTTGATCGTCAGCGGCTGGTCGAACTCCGGCAGGCGGCGCTCCAGCTCCTCGATGAGGGTCTGGCCGCGGCCCTTGGTGTCGACGATCGCCAGCTTGCAGAACTCGATGCCGGTGCACGCCATGGTGCCGCGCCGGAACGGGGACGGCTTGACCCGCAGGTCCAGCGCCTCCAGGGCGGAGACCAGCGGCTCGACCTGCGCCTCCGCCACGTCGAGCACGATCATCTTCTGCTCGGCGGTGGTGCGCACCCGGCCGGAGCCGTGCCGCTCGGCGATGTCGGCGATCTTCGTCAGGGTGGCGCCGTCCACGCGGCCGACGCGGGGGGCGAAGCCGACGTAGAAGTTGCCGTCCTTCTGGCGGTGCACGCCGACGTGGTCGCGCCACTGCTGGACCGGCTGGTCCGGGGCGGGGCCGTCGGTGAGCTTGCGCTTGAGGTACTCGTCCTCCAGGACCTGGCGGAACTTCTCCGCGCCCCAGTCGGCGACCAGGAACTTCAGGCGGGCCCGGGTGCGCAGGCGGCGGTAGCCGTAGTCGCGGAAGATCGAGATGACGCCGGTGTAGACGTCCGGGACCTCGTCGAGGGAGACCCAGGTGCCGAGGCGGACGCCGAGCTTGGGGTTGGTGGACAGGCCGCCGCCGACCCAGACGTCGAAGCCGGGACCGTGCTCGGGGTGGTTCACGCCGACGAAGGCGATGTCGTTGATCTCGTGCGCCACGTCGAGCAGCGGCGAGCCGGAGACCGCGGACTTGAACTTGCGGGGCAGGTTGGAGAAGTCCTTGTTGCCCACGATGCGGCGGTAGATCTCGTCGATGGCGGGGGTGCCGTCGATGATCTCGTCCTCGGCGATGCCGGCGACGGGGGAGCCGAGGATGACGCGGGGGGTGTCACCGCAGGCCTCGGTGGTCGAGAGACCGACCGCCTCCAGGCGGTTCCAGATCTCCGGGACGTCCTCGATGCGGATCCAGTGGTACTGCACGTTCTGGCGGTCGGTGATGTCCGCGGTGCCGCGGGCGAACTCCTCGGAGATCTCGCCGATCACGCGCAGCTGCTGCGTGGTGAGACGGCCGCCGTCGATGCGGACGCGCAGCATGAAGAACTCGTCGTCCAGCTCCTCCGGCTCCAGGATCGCGGTCTTGCCGCCGTCGATCCCGGGCTTGCGCTGGGTGTAGAGGCCCCACCAGCGCATGCGTCCGCGCAGGTCGTTGGGGTCGATCGAGTCGAACCCGGCCTTGGAGTAGATCGTCTCAATGCGTGTCCGCACGTTGAGACCGTCGTCGTCCTTCTTGAACTGCTCGTTGCCGTTGAGGGGCGTGAAGTGGCCTACGGCCCACTGGCCTTCTCCGCGGTGGCGGCCGGTCTTGCGGCGCGCGACGGCGGCGGTGGGCTTTTCGGGGGTGGCGGCCATGGCGGTACGTCCTTCTGTGGCGGCTCAAGGCAAGGGGGACAGGTGGCGGCGGAATGACCCCGTTACTGCGGTGACCCGGGACAAATGGTTCCGGGTGCGGCAAAACGGGCCCCGCTGCGGGTGTGCGGGGGCCTGTTCCGGCCTCAGGGGGATCGACGCGTCCGCGACGACGGGGACGGCGAAGTTACGGCGTGGCTGGTTCCGTCAGCGCGCCGGACAGATGGCGCTGGACACGCGGCCGAGGTCGACGTGCCGCCGACTCACCAAGGCAATTCCAGCTCCAGTCATGGCGGAAGCGTGGCATGCGGCGCTTGGAGGAGTCCACTAGTGTCCGCAATTTGGACGCGAGAGTCTCGAAATGCGGGACGCTGTGGCTTGGGTCACGTGCCGGGACGTCTGGGGGAGACGGCCACGAACGGCCCGATCCGGCCGAGCCGGTGCCCGCGGAGTCCGCGAGCACCGCCCCGGCGGCCCGGACGGTCGGGGCCTCTGGACAGCCGGGCGCCCGCGGGTGCCCGGCCGGCCTCCGAGAGGCCGAGCGTACCCGTCCGCCGCGCCGCCCACCGCACGCCCGGCGCCCGCGCAGCGCGGGAGCCCAGGCCGTCGCGGGGCGGGCCGCCGACCCGAGTGGAAGCGCCCGGAGCCCGCCGCGGTGCCGGCCGCCGGGGTCCGTCGGTGTCCGGGCCGCCGGGGAGGGGGCGGGCCCGCGCCGGTCCCGCGGCCCGGACGAACCGCCGGACGGCGCTACGCGCCGGGCCAGGGGCCGGGGGTCGGGGCCTCCGCCTTTTCCTCGGTCTCGGTGCGGAAGAGCCGGAAGCCGCGGCGCTGGTAGTTGTCCATCGCCGTCGGCCCGTCCTGGCTGCACGTGTGCACCCAGACCCGCCGGGTCGGCTCGCGGTCCGGCCAGCGCTCCGCCAGGTCCCACGCGCGGGCCGTGCCGACGGTCAGCAGGTGCCCGCCGATGCGGCGGCCCCGGAAGGCCGGCAGCAGGCCGAAGTACATGATCTCCACCACACCGTCCGGCTGCGGGTCCAGCTCGATGTACCCCGCCGGGGTCCCGCGGTCGTACGCCACCCACGTCTCCACGCCGGGCCGGTCCAGGACCTTCACCCACTCCTCGTAGGTGAGCGAGAGCCGGTCCGTCCAGTGGATGTCCTGGCCGACCGACGCGTACAGGAAGCGGCTGAACTCGGGCGACGGGACCTCGGCCCGCTCGACGCGGATCTCGTCGCCCGGCACGACCGCGGGCCGCAGGTCGTCCGGCGAGGTCTGCTCCAGCGACCAGGTGGTGAGAGTGATGCTCATGCCTGCCAGGGAATCACGGGTGCCCCTCGCGCCCCAAGCGGGTCTTGATCACAGCGGGCGCGGTCGAGTGCGGCAGCAGGCCGAAGGGGTCCTCCGGCATGACCACCTCGACGCCCACCGTCTCCTTGAACCGGTACGGCCGGTGCGCCAGCACCCCCGCCAGGTGTCTCCTGACCCGGGACATCTCGGCACGCACGGTCACCGTCCGCGACGCGTCCCCGAAGATCTCCTCCGCCAGCTCGGCCGCCGTCCACCCCCGCGGGCCCGCGGCGAGCAGGAACAGCAGCTCCGCGTGGCGCGGGCTCAGCTCCAGCGTCCACTCCCCGGCGCTCCCGCCCACCGTGGCCGACCACCGCCGCGGCCGGCTCAGGTCCAGCACCACCCGGGACACCTCCCTGCCAGTACGGGCCTCCTCCACCCGTATCAGCCAGCCGCCCGGCAGCGGCTCCACCGCGCAGTCGCCCAGCGCCGGCAGCCAGGTACGGCCCGGCCCGAAGGACTTCGGCAGCGGCACCCGCTCCGGCGGCGCCATCCCGGTCACCGCGGCCGTCCAGCCCTGCCGGTCCACCGCCAGCGCCCGCCCCGGCAGCCGGGCCAGCAGCGGGGCGGCCACCGCCCGCAGCCCCTCCAGGGACGCCAGGTGCCGCAGCCGCAGCTCGCTCTCCGCCAGCCGGGCCACCGAGGACACCCAGGCCAGCGTCGCCGGGTGCATGGTCGCGAGCGGACCGCTCACGTCGATCACGCCCAGCAGCGAGCCGTCCCGCGGGTCGTGGATCGGCGCCCCGGCGCAGGTCCAGTCGTGGTGGCTGCTCACGAAGTGCTCGGCCGAGAAGACCTGCACCGGCCGCCGGGCCACCAGCGCCGTGCCCACGCCGTTCGTGCCGACCACGCCCTCGTCCCAGTCCGCGCCCACCTCGAAGCCCAGCCGGTCCGCCTTCCGCAGGATCGACGCGTGCCCCTCCCGCCACAGCAGCCGCCCCTCCGCGTCGGCGACCACCATGATGTGCAGCGCCTCGTCGAGCGTGGGCAGCAGCCCCTCCCGCAGCACCGGCAGCACCTGCCGCAGCGGCGACAGCTGCCGCCGCTCCTCGGTCTCGGCCACCGACAGCATCCGGGACCGGGCGTCGCGGTCCGGGTGCACGCCGCCCGCCATCATCCGGCGCCACGACTCGGCGATCTCGGGGCGCGGCGCGGCCGGCGGTCTCCGGCCGGCCAGGGCGGCCGCCCGTACGCCCTTGAGCAGGCGCGCGGCCTGCCCCGCTTCCATGGCGGACAGGCGGGCCAAGTCGACAGCGGTGTTGGTCACCGGATCCTCCCCGTACTGAACCGGACGTGCCCCGGAACCGGACCGGTCACCCCGGGCGTGCCCCTCCCCGGGGCCCCCTCGCGGACGGTTCCGCCACAAAGGTTGCAACGGTATGCAACTCTCGCCAAGTCCCGGTCGGCCGACCGAAACTAACCGCGACGCCGCTCTGCGGCGTTGCAGCTCCTCCTCGGGGCGAACGTGGCGGGGGTGGTGCCGAGTCGGCGCGGTGCCACCCCGGTCCGCGGCCGTACGGGCCGCCGCCACCCTCTCTCCGCCACCCGGCGGACACCCCTCTCCCGGCCACGCGGCCGCCGCTCCGGCCCCCGTGGTCGAGTACGCACCGTCACTCCGCTCCGGCCGGCACCCGCGCCCGCTCCACCAGCGCGGCCAGGTCCAGCGTGGGCGGCAGCGTGCCGAAGCTCGACCCCCAGTCCCCGCCCAGCCGCGAGGCGCAGAACACGTCCGCCACCTCCGGCGGGGCGAACCGCACCAGCAGCGACCCCTGCAGCACCAGCGCCATCCGCTCCACCAGCCGCCGCGCCCGCGCCTCGATGCCCTCCAGGTCGGCCAGCTCCGTCAGCATCCCCTTCACCGCCGCGTCCAGCCGGTGGTCCGCGCCCCGCGCCAGCCCCACCTCCCGCAGGAACGCGTTCAGCGCCATCGGCTCCCGCTGCAACGCCCGCAGCACGTCCAGCGCCTGGACGTTGCCCGCGCCCTCCCAGATCGAGTTCAGCGGCGACTCCCGCAGCAGCCGCGGCAGCCCCGACTCCTCCACGTACCCGTTGCCGCCGAGGCACTCCAGCGCCTCCGCCACCACCGGCGTGCACCGCTTCGTCACCCAGAACTTGGCCACCGGCACCGCCAGCCGCAGGAACGCCCGCTCCGCCTCGGTGTCCGCGTCGTACGCGGCGGCCAGCCGCAGCGCCAGCGTCAGCGCCGCCTCGGACTCCACCGCCAGGTCCGCCAGCACGTTCCGCATCAGCGGCTTGTCGATCAGCCTCCCGCCGAAGGCGCTGCGGTACGCCGTGTGGTGCACGGCCTGGGTGAGCGCCTGCCGCATCACCGCCGCCGCCCCCGTCACGCAGTCCAGCCGGGTCGCCGCGACCATCCCGATGATCGTCCGTACGCCCCGGCCCTCCTCGCCCACCCGGCGCGCCCAGGTCCCGTCGAACTCCACCTCGGCCGAGGCGTTGGACCGGTTGCCCAGCTTCTCCTTGAGCCGCTGGATCGCGAAGGCGTTCCGCGTGCCGTCCGGCAGCACCCGCGGCACCAGGAAGCAGCTCAGCCCGGCCGGAGCCTGCGCCAGCACCAGGAACCCGTCGCTCATCGGCGCGGAGCAGAACCACTTGTGACCGGTCAGCAGGTACTCGCCCGCCGCGTCCAGCGGCCGGGCCTGCGTGGTGTTGGCCCGTACGTCGCTGCCGCCCTGCTTCTCCGTCATCCCCATGCCGAACAGCACCCCGGCCTTCCCGGCCGCCGGGCGCAGCTCGCGCTCGTACAGGTGCGAGGTCAGCAGCGGCTCCCACGCGGCCGCCAGCTCCGGGTCGGTGCGCAGCGCCGGCACCGCCGCGTGCGTCATGGACACCGGGCAGCCGTGCCCCGCCTCGGCCTGCGACCACACGTAGAAGCCGGCCGTCCGCCGCACGTGCCCGCCCGGCCGCCCCCACGCGTCCGTCAGCCCCGCCGCCACCGCTTTGCCCAGCAGCCGGTGCCAGGCCGGGTGGAACTCCACCTCGTCGATCCGGTGCCCGTACCGGTCGTGGGTGCGCAGCCGCGGCGGGTTCTCGTTCGCCTGCGCCGCCCACTCCTGCACCTGGGACGAGCCCGCGGCGCGCCCGAGCGCGCCCAGCTCGGCCTCCGCCTCGGCGAGCGGCTCCGGAGCCAGGTGCCGGGCCACCCCCTCCACCAGGGCCGGGTCCGTGGCGTAGACGTCGTACCCGGCCAGCGGCGGGGCCTGATTGGTGACGGTGTGGGTGGTGGCTGCCATGCCGATACGGTAAGGACGTGCAGCCAGCAAATGAAACACCCGAGCCTCCTCCGGGGCGGCTCCACAGGGCTCGGGTCCTGTACCGCAACGTCTCCAAGCGCAAGATGGCCTGGCTGCTCCTGAAGGACACCGTCAACTCGTGCATCGAGTACCGGATCCTGGGCCTGGCCGCCGAGGCGGCCTTCTTCACCCTGCTCTCCCTGCCACCGCTCTTCCTCGGCCTGCTCGGCCTGCTCGGCTACGTCGACGGCTGGACCAACACCCACACCGTAGCCAGCATCGAGGAGAACCTCCTGGGGGCCGTCGGCACGGTCCTGTCCGACCGGGGCGTCAACGACGTGGCCAAGCCGCTGCTGGACGACGTCACCAGCCGCGGCCGGCCCGACATCATCTCCCTCGGCTTCGCCTTCGCCCTGTGGTCCGGCTCCCGCGCGGTGAACGTCTTCATCGACACGATCACGGTCATGTACGGCCTCGACGGCCGCCGCGGCATCGTCAAGACCCGGCTGCTGGCCTTCCTGCTGTACGTGATCGCCCTGCTGATCGGCGCGGTGGTGCTGCCGCTGATGGTGGTCGGGCCCGACGCGGTGGTCGCGGTCTTCCCGTGGGGCACCGAGCTGATCAGCGTCCTGTACTGGCCCACGGTCACCCTGCTGTCCATCGCCTTCCTGACCACGCTGTACCACGTGTCCGTGCCGGTCCGCTCGCCCTGGATCGAGGACGTGCCGGGGGCCCTGGTGGCGCTGGCCATGTGGGTGCTGGGCAGCTTCCTGCTGCGGATCTACCTGACCAGCACCGTCGAGGGCCCCACCATCTACGGCTCCCTCGCGGCCCCGGTGGCGGTGCTGCTGTGGATCGGCATCTCGGCCTTCGCCGTGCTCGTGGGCGCCGCCGTGAACGCCGCCATCGACCGCGTCTGGCCCTCCGTCGCCACCGCCGCCGCCCGGGAGGCCAACGAGCGGGCCAAGGAGGCGGAGGCCCACCAGCTGGTGGCCCGCGCCGCGGCGTGGCGGGCGCTGGCCGAGGGGGAGTCCGAGGACGACGACGACGGCGGAGACATGCCCTCCGAGTTCCCGGAGCGCTGGTCGAAGTTCCTCCCGCCGGACGACGTCCAGGCCCGGCTGCGCAAGGAGGGCCACCGGCACCACTAGGCCGGGCCCTCCGGGTCGGGCCGGGGGCCGGCGGCCGGGTCCGGGGGCCGGGGTGGCGCGCTAGCGTGGGGGTGTGTACCAGGAACGCGCCTCCCGCGTGCTGCCGGGAGCCGTCGTGTGGCGGGCCGAACGCGGGGACGGGCCCGCCGCGCCCGTCCTGCCGGACGGCTGCATGGACCTGCTGTGGGCCGACGGCCGCCTGTGGGTCGCGGGTACGGACACCCGCCCGCACAGCACCGGGGACGTCACCGCCGCGCGCTTCGCCGGCCTGCGGCTGCCGCCCGGCACCGCCCCCGCCCTGCTCGGCGTACCGGCCCACGCCCTGGTGGACCTGCGCGTACCGCTCGCCGACCTGCTGCCCGGCGTCCGGCTGCGGGACGGGGAGCGCACCGGGCCCGGTGCCGCCCGCGCCCTGGAGGCCCTGGGCGCCCGGCTGGCCGCCGCCGCACCCCCGCCCGACCCCCTGGCGGCCGGGATCGTGGCGCACCTGCGCGCCGGGCACTCGGTGGCCCGTACCGCCGACGCGGTCGGGCTCGGCGCCCGGCAGTTGCACCGCCGCTCCCGCGACGCCTTCGGCTACGGGCCCAAGACGCTGGCCCGGGTGCTCCGGCTGCGCCGCGCGCTGGCCCTGGCCCGCACGGGCATGCCGGCCGCGGAGATCGCGTACGCCGTCGGCTGCGCCGACCAGGCCCACCTGGCCAGGGAGGTCAGGGAGCTGGCCGGGACCACCCTCGCCGCCTACAGCGGGGCGAACAGGGAGACCCCGCAGCCGTCCGGGTCCAGCACCACGGCGTAGCGCTGCCCCCAGAACGCGTCCCAGGGCTTGAGGTGCCCCGGGTGGCCCGCGCCCGTCAGCTCCGCGTACAGCGCGTCGACCTCGGCGGCGGAATCGCAGCGGAAGGCCAGCTCGCGCCGCTGGCCGCCGGTCGGCCGGGTCCAGGACGGGTCGAAGGAACGGACCGTCGCCTCCGTGTCCCAGGCGATCCGCAGCCCGCCCGGCAGCTCCGCCTCGACGTGCGGCTGCGCGTCGGCGTCCGCGGGCAGCGTGAAGCCGAGCCGCCGGTAGAAGGCGAGCGAGGCGGCCATGTCGGAGACGACCAGGCCGATCATGTCGAGTCGTGGAGTCATGGGCCCATCCTGGCCCCGTCCGCCGGCCGGGTCTTGAAGGAATCGGACAGGGTGCGGTGCCCCGGCCCGGCCGGCGGAAAAAGGATTGACGGGTGTGCACGGGGCAGGGTTATGGTTCCGGAGTACCTGAGGGGCGGGGCGCCGCTCGGGTGCCAACAGGACGTACCGACACGTGGATCCGACCAGGAGGTGGACTTTCGATGACTGCCGTCGCGCTGGGCGCTGCCCGCATCCCGAAGCTCGTCGTTCCCACTTCCCTGGTCTCCGGCTGACCTCTTCTTCCTCCGCGCCGCGCCGTCGAGCGCGTGCGCCGCCGGGACCGCCCACCGTGAAGGGTCCCCCTTGTCTTCCTCCGCCTCTCAGGCATCCACCGCTTCCTCTTCGTCTTCTTCTTTCTCTTCGCCCTCCTCGTCCTCTGCCTCTTCCTCCGCTGCGGCCTCCGCCGGGGCCTCCGCAACCCTCGCCCGCTACGGCTGGGACGCGGCCTGGGAGGCCGAGTTCGCGCCGTACGCCGCCGAGGGCCTGCTCGCCGGCCGGGTGGTACGGGTCGACCGCGGCCAGTGCGACCTCGTCACCGCCGACGGCCCGGTCCGCGCCGACACCGCCTTCGTCACCCCGCACGACCCGCTCCGGGTCATCTGCACCGGTGACTGGGCGGCCGTCGAACCCGGCGGCAACCCGCGCTACGTCAAGGCGTACCTGCCGCGCCGGACGGCGTTCGTACGGTCCACCTCCTCCCAGCGCTCCGAGGGGCAGATCCTCGCCGCCAACGTCGACCACGCGGTCATCGCGGTCTCCCTCGCCGTGGAGCTGGACCTCGGCCGCATCGAGCGCTTCCTCGCCCTGGCCTGGGAGTCCGGCGCGCAGCCGCTCGTCGTGCTGACCAAGGCGGACCTCGTACCGGACCCGGTCGCCCTGTCGTACCTGGTCCAGGACGTGGAGACGGCCGCCCCCGGCGTGCAGGTGCTCACGGTCAGCTCGCTGACCGGCGAGGGCATGGACGTGCTCGGCGCGGTCGTGGGCTCCGGCACCAGCGTGCTGCTGGGCATCTCCGGCGCCGGCAAGTCGACCCTGGCCAACGCCCTGCTGGGCGAGCAGGTCATGGACGTACAGGCCACCCGCGAGGTGGACGGCAAGGGCCGGCACACCACCACGACCCGCAACCTCCTGCTGATGCCGGGCGGGGGCGTCCTCATCGACACCCCCGGGCTGCGCGGGGTGGGCCTGTGGGACGCGGAGACCGGCGTCGGCCAGGTCTTCGCCGAGATCGAGGAGCTGGCCGAGGGCTGCCGGTTCCACGACTGCGCCCACGAGAGCGAGCCGGGCTGTGCCGTGCGGGAGGCGCTGGAGTCCGGCGCGCTGCCCGAGCGGCGGCTGGAAAGCTACCGCAAGCTGCTGCGCGAGAACCAGCGGATCGTGGCCAAGACCGACGCCCGCCTGCGGGCGGAGATCCGCCGCGACTGGCGGCTGAAGTCGGCCGCGGGCCGGGCCAATTACGAGGCGAAGCGCGGGGGCCGGATCTGACGCCCGTGGGCGGCTGTCCGTAAGGGGCCGCCCACATCCTGAACGGCCGCATGTGACGTCACAGGCCCTCAGGAGTGCACCCGGGCCGGGTGGATGCGTGGATGCGTGGATGTGTGGATACGGAACGGGTGTATTCCGGTCCCGCACAAGGGCGTTCGCCCGGCCGGGGGATGCGTGGATGCGTGGATGTGTGGATACGGAACGGGTGTATTCCGGTCCCGCACAAGGGCGTTCGCCCGGCCGGGGGAGGATGGGGCGGACCCCACCGACCCGACACCCCCCAGGAGGATCCCGTGGGCAACGCCCTGATCGCGCTGGCCGTCGCGACCGTCGGCGTGCTCGGCACGCTCCTCGCGCCCGTGCTGTCCCAGCGGCTGCTGGCCCGCGCCCAGGCGGAACAGTTCGAACGGCAGCAGCGGACGGCCGAGGACCAGTGGATCCGCGAGCGCCGGGTCGCCGAGCACGACCGGCGGCGCGACAGCTACGTGGCGGCCAACGCGGCGTACCGGCGCTTCCGGATCCAGCTCATGAACCACCTGTGGCTGGTGCACCAGGGCGAGGCCGGGCCGGCGGACCGCCAGGAGCTGGAGGCCGCCCGGCAGGGCCACCACGCTGCGTTCTCCGAGGCCCAGATGACGGCCTCCGACGCGGTGGTGGCGGAGCTGGACGCTCTGACCTCGGCGCTGGCGACGCTGTACGCGCGGACGATGCGGCTGGCGGAGGGCAACCCGGTGCCGGGTGGGTCCTTCCAGGAGATACACGACGCGCTCCAGGACCTCTGGGAACGCGGACTGGCCCTGCGCGGCACGATGCGGGCCGACCTGGGGGTGGGCGCGGGGGCGGACCTGGGCGCCGCGGGGATGCCGGCGGCGGAGGTCCGGGGGGCGGAGGTCCGGGGGGCGGAGGTCCGGGGGGCGGCGCTGCCGCTGAGTGGGGCGGAGCGGGGGGAGGCCGGGGGCGGTACCGGGGGCGTGTAGGCCGCGGCCTGTGTCAGTCGGTGGTCTGGTCCTCGTACGCCGGGTTCCGGCCCGCAGCCGTGCGCCGGCCGGTCACCAGCAGGGCGCCGTCCGGCGTGCGGCGGGCCAGGAACCCGGTGCGGAGCCAGCCGCCGGGGGCGTAGCGGCGGGCGTCGTGTTCCGGTTCCCGGTAGTAGCCCCGGGGGGTGTACGGGCCGCGGGCCAGCAGCTCGCCGGGCTGCCCGTCCGGCACGTCCGCGCCGTCGGCGCCGACCACCCGGACGTCGTCGTCCGGCGACAGCGGCCGGACCCGTTCGTGCGGCTGTGTCTTGTCCGCTTCATCGGGGGTGGGGTTGGGGGTGAGGGCGTGGGCGGGGGCCGGGTCCGCGCTGGGGCCGGAGTCGGGGGCGGGGGCGGAGTTGGGGGTGGGGTTGGGGGCGGGGGCGGGGGTGGGGTTCGAGAGGAGTAGCGGGCCCTCCGTCAGGCCGTACACCCGCTGGACCCGGCAGCGCAGTGCCCGGCCCAGTGCCTCCGCCGTCGCCCCGGACCTGGTCGTGTCCCCGCCGGCCTGGACGAGGCGAAGGCTCCCGGTGGAGTCCGCAGCCGAGGGCAGTGCGTCGAGCCAGCGCCCGGCGGCGTCCGCCGTGAGCGACGTGACGGTGACCCCCTCCCGGGCGACGAGCGGCAGGCACGTGGTGGGCTCCGGGCCGTCGGCCAGGACCACCGTGCCGCCGGCGGACAGGGTGCCGATGACGCCTGGGCCGCCCAGGACGAAGGGGGACCCGTCGGCCGGGACGGCGAGGTAGACGTCGTCCTCGGTGAGCGCGACCAGCTCGGCCGCGGCCCGTGCCTGGTACGCGTAGTCGTCGTGCGTCCGGGGCACCAGCACCGGCTCCCCGGTGACGGCGCCGGCGGGCAGCAGGAACGCCACCTGGTCCGAGCTCTGCACCAGCGCCGGGGCCGGCGGGGCGTCGATGGTGGCGAGCGGGCTGTACTGGCAGCCGGCCGGATCGGTCGTCAGACCGCCGTACGGGGACGAGGCGCCCGGCGCGTCGAGGGTGAACACCCGCCGCAGGAAGGGCCATCGGGCCGCGATGCCGGCGGCGGCCGCGACGGGGTCGAACCCCGGGTGCTCCGCCGGGGCGACGTATCCGACGGCCTGGGTGACCCGCGCGAGCCGGGTGATCCAGGGTGCGCCGTACGAGAGGGGGCAGAGCACGGGGACGAGCCCGGCCCGCATCAGCGCGAACAGGGTGACCACGGCCTCCGGGACGTCCGGCAGTTGGACGAGGACCCGCTGCCCCCGGTGCAGGCCGCGCAGCCGGAAACCGGCGGCCCTGCGCTCCACGCGCCGGTTCAGGTGTGCGTACGTCACGCGCTCGTCGCCGTACACGAGTGCCGTCCGCGGTCCGTACTGCAGGGCCCAGCCGCGCAGCAGGTTGTCCAGTGTGTTGCCGCGCCAGTGCCCGGCCGCCCAGTAGCGGTCGACGAAGGCCGCGGGCCAGGGCGTACAGCCGTCGAGCATCGGTGCCATGTGCTTCCCCCCGTGCCGGTCGATCTTGGTCATCCCACCCGTGGATCCCCGCCGGCCGCAAGGAGCGTTCCCGACCAGCGGCGCGGGCCGCCCTGGGCAGAACGTCCAAGGGGGTGGGGTGGGGTGGCAGGGGTGGGGTGCGAGAGCTTTCGGCTCTCCCGCCGTTCGGAGCTTCGGTGCTGCCGGTCGCGGGGGCTTTGGGGGGTGCAGCTTGCCGAAGCCTGCTTCGGGGGTGGGTCGTGTGGTGTATGGGTCCCCGCGGTGCTTGACCCGTCGTGGCCTGCAGGCCCTGCGGCAGGCCCACCCCTGGGGCTTTGGGGCTTCGCCCTGGCCTTCGGCCACCCCAGGCCCGGGCCTGCCTCCGGACCAGCCTGCCACGACGCCTCAAGCACCTTCCCCACACACCACACGACCCACCAGGGCGGCCAAGGGGAGTGCCGGGTGGAGTGGGCGCGGCCACGCCGGTATCCGCCGGGGGGGGGCTGGCGCGTTTCGTCCTGGACTTCGGCTGCCCCGGGCCCCGTACATCACACGACCCACTGGTCCTGCCGGGGAAGCGGGGGCGGGGTCGTGTGCGCGGTCCTATACTCCCCAACCTGCGCGGCAGACGGTCCGCGACGGGCACGCGGGAGACACAGTGGCGGAGTACCTCGACCTTTCGCTGAGCGCGGGGGTCCTGGCCGTGGCCGGCCCGGCGCTGGCGGTGCGGCTGGCGTCGCTGCCGTTGCTGACGCGGGCCCAGGCGGCGGTGCGCGGGCGGGTGTCGGCCGACGGGCCGTCACCGGGCCTCCTTCCGCTACCCGTCGCCGGCGAGCTGGCCCTGGGTGCGGTCGCGGGGCTGGGGCTCTGGATGTTCCTGGACTCCCACCTTCTCACTGCCTTCGCCCTGTTGCTGGATTCCATCGCCCTCGGGCAGGGCTGGGCCCTGGCCATGGCCTACGGCCTGTCCCTCTCGGCCGCGCGGGTCTTCTTCGTCGCCGCCGGTGTGCCGGTGCTGCTGCTCTGGCTGTTCCTCTGGCACCGCACCCGGCGCAACCTGCTGACCGTCCCCGGGACGCCCCCGGCCCGGACCGTGCCGGCCGCGCAGCTCGCCGTACGGCTGGTGGCGGGCCTGTTCCTGCCGGTCGGTCTGGTGCTGGCGGCCCTGGTCTGCCAGGTGGTCGCCCTGGCGATGAGCCGACGCGCGGGGCGGGCCGGGGCCGCCGGGCCCGTCCCGCGGCAGGCCTCGCCGTACGATCCGCCCCGTCCGTACGCGGGAGCGGCCCCGTACGCGGCGCCCAACCCGTACGTGGAGACCGCGGACCAGGCAGTGCCGCCGCGGGTGGAGCGGGGACAGGTCCCGCCACCGCACGCCCCCGCCGCGGCCACCCCGGCCCCGCCCGCCACCGCCCCGGCCGGGTACCGCGAGCTGCGTCCGCACGAGCCGCAGGCCATCGGCGGCTACCGCCTGCTCGGCCGGATCGGCGCCGGCGGCATGGGCACGGTCTACCTCGCGCGGCGCGAAGGCGCGGCGACCCAGGTCGCGCTGAAGACCCTGAACCCCGAACTCCTGGACCAGGACGACCTGTTGCGCCGCTTCGAGCGGGAGGCCGAGGTGCTGGCCATGGTGCCGGGCGCGTACACGGCCCGGGTGCTGGACTCCGGGGTGGACGCCGGACGGCCGTACCTGGTCATGGAGTTGCTGGACGGCCGGCCCCTCGACGCCCACCTGGCCGAGCAGGGCCCCGTCCGGGCCCCCGAGGCGCTCCGCGCGCTCGCGCTGGCACTCGCCGTGGCCCTCTCGGGGGTGCACCGGCTGGGGCTGGTCCACCGGGACCTGAAGCCGGCCAACATCATGCTGACCAGCGCCGGGCCCCGGCTCCTGGACTTCGGCATCGCGGCCATCGTGGACGGGACGCGGCTGACCCGTACCGGCGGCGGCCCGGGCACGCTGACGTACATGGCGCCCGAGCAGTTCGGCGAGGCCCAGGCGGGTCCGGCCGCGGACGTGTGGGCCTGGGCCTGCTGCGTGGTGTGCGCGGCGCACGGTACGAGCCCCTTCGCGGCGACCAGCACCGGCGCGGTGATCCGCCGCATCGTGGAGACCGGCCCCGAACCGGCGGCGCTGGCGGCCGTCCGGGCCCTGGACCCGGACCTCGCGGCCACCGTGGCCCGGGCCCTGACCCCGGACCCGGCCGCCCGCCCGGCCGACGGTGCGGCGCTGGTCGCGCTCCTGACGCCCGGCCACCCCCTGACGGTCCCGGACCAGATCACCCGGGGCTGGCGCACGCTGCCGCTGTGAGGGGCCCCCGCCAGGAGCCGGCGGCGGGCCCGGGAGAATGGCCGGCATGGAGTTCTTCTGCTACCACCGCGACCGGCCCGGGTCGGCGGCGCTCCGGAGGGAACTGCTGGAGCGGCACTGGTCGTACATGGACGGGTTCCCGGAGATGATCGCCCGGGGCCCGACCTTCGCGCCGGGCGGCGACGTGCCGAGCGGCAGCGTGCACATCGTCGACCTGCCCGGGCCCGCCGCCGCCCGGGCGTTCGCGTTCGACGAGCCCGGCTACCAGGCCGGCGTGTACCGGGACGTCCTGCTGCTCAGGTGGCGCAACGTCCTCGGGCGCACCATGTGGGAGTTCCCCGGCGGCCGGGAGGGCGGTGACCGCTTCCTCGTCCTCGGCCTCGCCGCCGCTCCGGTGCGGGCCTCCGGGGTCGGTGTGGCGCCCGAGGGGTGGGGAGACGACGACCTGATCGCGTACGGGCCGCTGCTGTCCGACGACGGTGACACCTGGCTCGGCACCGCGGCCCTGGTCCGCGCCCCGGACGCGGACGCCGCCCGCCGCCTCCTGCCCGCCGACCGCTACGCGGACGTGGAAGTGCACGAGTGGGAATTCGGCGGCCGCCGCTGACCGGGGCCCCTACACGCCTGCCAGCACCGCACCCAGCCACGCGCCCGTGATCAGCAGGCAGGCGAAGAGCTCCACCAGCACGCTCGTGCCCACCGAGCGCATCACCACCCGGGTCGAGGCGGCGGCCTCGCCGTGGCTGCCCAGGCGCAGGCGCTCGCACAGATAGATCCCGCCGACGAAGCCCGGGACCGCTCCGATCACCGGGACGACGACGAACCCGACGAGCGCCCCGGCGCCCGCGAACACCGCCATCCGGCGGGACGCCCCCGTGCCCCGCAGCCGGCGCGGGGGCAGCTGCCACTTGACCACCTGGATGAACAGCAGCAGTGCCGTCGCGCCGACCAGCAGCACCCAGGCGACCCCGGTCTGCTCGTGCAGGGACCACCACAGCAGCCCGGCCCAGACCAGCCACGTGCCCGGTACGCCGGGGACCAGCACCCCGAAAAGGCCGAGCAGCAGCACCAGGCCCACCAGAACCTGCTGCGGCCCGTCCATTTCCCCAGCCTGCCGGACGTACCGCCCCCCGGCCACCGCTGACCGTCCCGGCCCGCCCCGCACGACAGCGGCGCCCTCACCCCCTAGCGCGCCACCCAGCCCCGCTCGTACGCGTGCCACCCCAACTGCAGCCGCGTCGTGACCCCCGTGATCTCCATCAGTCCCTTGACCCGCCGCTGCACCGTCCGCAGTCCCAGCTCCAGGTGCTTGGCCACGCTCGCGTCCGTCATCCCCGACAGCAGCAGCGACAGGATCTGCAGGTCCGTCGTGTCCGGTACCGTCTCGCCCTCCGCCACCGTGCCCGTCGTACCCAGCCGCAGCGGCAGCGCCTCCCGCCAGACCGCCTCGAAGAGGCCCATGAGGGACTCCAGCAGCCCGCTCGCGTGCACCACCAGCGCCGCCGGCTCCGCCGAGCCGCGCCCCGTCAGCGGGACCATCGCCAGGTTCCGGTCCGCGACCACCAGCTTGGTCGGCACCCGCCCCGTCACCCGGATCTGCTCACCGCGCTCCAGCGCCGAGGTCGCCTCAGCCAGCCCGGCCGGCAGGGCGAGGACGTCCCGCTCCAGCACCACCCGGTACTCGACACCGCGTACGGCGGCCTGCTCCTCGGCCTCGTTGTCCGCCCCGCTGACCACCTGCGGCTGCCCGGTGACCAGGGCGCAGACCTCCTCCACCGCCCCCAGCTGGAGCTGCACGAAGCGGTGCGCGACCGCGCTCGCCCCGGTCACCACCTCCACCAGGTCGTGCACCGCCGGCTCCGTCGCCTCGGCCCGGTACTCCTCCGCCAGCAGCGCCGCCGCCAGCTCGGCCTGCTCCAGCTCGTGCCGCTGCTGCGTCAGCAGCGCCCCCAGCGCCACCCCCGGCGGCGCCGCCACCCAGCGGCCCGGCCGCGCCGACGACTGGGCCGCCAGCCCGTGCCGCTCCAGATGGCGCAGCGCCCGCTCCGTCTGCGGCACGCCCAGCGTCAGCCGGTGTGCAAGATCCGGTATCTCCGCTGCCCCCAGCGCGACCAGCGCGCGATAAGCGGACTCCTGGGCCTCGTCGAGCCCTATCGCACCCAACACGCGAAACCACCCCTCCTCCGACCGGTTTCCGGCCGCGGTCGACGGCGGGAAACAGCCACGGCGCAAACCCGCCGAGAACATCATCACCGCATCGCCCGCCACTCTGCCAAGGTGACGCCACCGCAGCACCAACATCCGCTGGTCATACGCCCCTTGCCGGGCCCCCTTTGGGCCCCTCTGCGCGCGATGGCCGGAAATCCACCCTGGGAGAGCGATGCGCCCGATATCGCGTACGGCGTGGGGAGCGGCGACAGCCGTCGTCCTCGCCGTCACCGCGGTCGCCCCGTCCACGGCACAGACCGGAAGCGGAACGTCCGGAAAGCGTCCCCTCGTCGGCAGCGAGGCTGCCGCCCGGCAGCAGCGCGGCCCGGTGACCGTCACCCTCGTCACCGGCGACCGCGTCCTCGTGAGCACCGACGCCGCGGGCCGGACCGCCGCCACGGCGCTGCCCGGCGAGGACGGGACCCCGCCCCTCGTCCAGACCCGCCGGTCCGGCGACGACCTGTACGTCTACCCGGAGGGCGCCGTCGCCGCCCTCGCCGCCGGCACGGTCGACGAGCAGCTCTTCAACGTCACCGGCCTGATCCGCCAGGGCTACGACGACGCCCATGCCAAGGCACTGCCCCTGATCGCCGTGTACGACGGCTCTGTCGACGTCGCCCGCAGCGCCCCCGTCGCCCCGCGCGGCGCCGAGCGCACCCTGGTCCTCGACTCCGTCGGCGGCGTCGCGCTGACCGCGGACAAGCAGCGGGCCGCGCAGTTCTGGGCCGACCTCACCACCCCCCGGTCCCGCTCGGTCCGGGGGCTGAAGAAGCTCTGGCTCGACGGCAAGGTCAAGGCGAACCTGGAACGCTCCACCCGGCAGGTCAACGCCACCGCCGCCTGGGCCGCCGGCTACGACGGCAAGGGCACCCGCGTCGCCGTCCTCGACACCGGTGCCGACACCGCCCACCCCGACCTCAAGGGCCGGGTCACCGCCTCGGAGAACTTCACCGACTCCGACACCGCGGACGACCGCCAGGGCCACGGCACCCACACCATCTCCACCGTCGGCGGCTCCGGCGCGGCCTCCGGCGGCACCAGGAAGGGCGTCGCCCCCGGCGCCGAACTCCTCAATGGCAAGGTCCTCAACGACGGCGGCTACGGCCTCGACTCGTGGATCATCGCCGGCATGGAGTGGGCCGTCGCCCAGCAGGCCGACGTCGTCTCCATGAGCCTGGGCGACCCCTCCCAGAGGGACTGCACCGACCCCCTCGCGGCCGCCGCCGAGGAGCTGTCCCGCACCTCCGGCGCCCTCTTCGTCATCGCCGCCGGCAACGAGGGCCCCGGCCCCAACACCGTCTCCTCGCCCGGCTGCGCACCCAGCGCGCTGACCGTCGGCGCCGTCGACCGCGACGACTCCACCGCGTACTTCTCCAGCCGCGGCCCGGCCGGCCTCGCCCACACCCTCAAGCCCGAGATCGCCGCCCCCGGCGTCGGCATCTCGGCCGCCGCGGCCGGCGGCCGCGGGGTGTACGCGTACCAGTCCATGTCCGGTACGTCGATGGCCACCCCGCACGTCGCGGGCGCCGCCGCCATCGTCAAGCAGCGCCACCCCGACTGGACCGGCGCGCAGATCAAGGCCGCCCTCACCGGTTCCGCGACCCCGAAGGTCCCCGGCGACGCCCGCGAGACCGGCGCCGGACGCCTCGACGTCCTCGCCGCCGTCCGCACCACGGTCACCAGCGCCCCCGCCGTCCAGGGCGGCAGCTTCAACTGGCCCCAGGACCGCAGCGACCGGACCACCGTCCAGGTCCCGTACACCAACCACGGCACCGCCCCGGTCACCCTGAGCCTGGCCGTCCGGCAGGTCACCGGCCACGACGGCTCCGCGGTCCGCAGCACCGTCGCCCGCCTGGGCCGCACCACCGTCACCGTGCCGGCCGGCGCCACCGTCAGGGTCCCGCTGGCCCTCGACCCCGCCGCCCGGCTGACCCGCGCCCAGTACGGCGACGTCACCGGCCGGATCGTGGCCACGGCCAAGGGCGTCAGCGTCTCGACCCCGTTCTCCCTGTACGTGCAGCCGGAGACCGTCACCCTGCGCGTGAAGCTGGTCGACCGGGCCGGGAAGCCCGCCGGGGGACCGTCCTCCCTCGACGTCATCGGCACCGACGACGCCAGCGGCGAGCGCCGCTTCAACGACGGCGCCGCCGACCAGGTCTACCGGGTGCGCCCGGGCGCGTACTTCCTCTCCGCCTTCGTCGGCACCCCCGACCGGGAGGAGGGCGCGACGCTGATCGACTCCCTCACCTACCTCGGCCGCCCGCAGGTCGAGGTCCGCAGGGACACCACGGTCGTCCTCGACGCCCGCAAGGCCGCCCGGCTGCGCATCGCCGCCGACCGGCCGACCGAGGTCCGCGGCGCCACCCTCGCCTTCGCCCGCTCCTGGGACGACGTGTGGCTGCACGCCGGCACCGC
This sequence comes from Streptomyces sp. NPDC101132, assembly GCF_044759225.1. Lineage (NCBI taxonomy): Bacteria > Bacillati > Actinomycetota > Actinomycetes > Kitasatosporales > Streptomycetaceae > Streptomyces > Streptomyces sp. NPDC101132. The sequence goes on along the minus strand of NZ_JBIVYX010000007.1, from coordinate 32,271 downwards.
CGGGGGCGGCCGCGCCATCCGCGGCTACTACGCCTCCGTCGAAGGCCGCGCCACCGACGGCGCGTTCGAGTTCGGCAGCTACTGGCGGGCCGCCGCCCCGCTGGTCACCGAACTCAGGGCGGTCGGCGGACCGGTGCTGCACCCCAACACCGCGAGCACCGGCAGCGACAACCTCGACGGCACCGGCAGCGCCCGCCTGGTCGACGCCGGCACCGGCACCCCCGGGGAACTGGCCGCCGCCGGCGTCAAGGGCGCCGTCGCGCTGGTCCGCTCCGAGGACGGCTCGCTGTACGAGGCCGCGCAGGCCGCCAGGGCCGCCGGCGCCGTCGCCCTGCTCGCCCACCGCACGGCCCCCGGCCGCTGGTACGGCTTCACCGGCTACACCGGCGGCGCCCTGCCCGCCCTGAGCATCGACTCCACCGAGGCCGCGGCCCTGCTCGCGAAGCTGAAGGCCGGACCCGTCACGCTGGCGTGGAAGGCCACCGCGAAGAGCCCGTACCTCTACAACCTGGCCTTCCCGGAGACCGGCACCGTCCGCGGCGACCGCACCTACCGGGTGCGCGACCGCGAGCTGGGCCGGGTGGAGGCCGCGTACCACTCCATGGGGGTGGCGGCCGACTACGTCGACACCACCGCCGCGTACCGGCCGAGCGGCGGCGCCGTCTACTTCGGCGGCATCGAGACGGTCGCCGTACCGGGGAAGCGCACCGAGTTCTACACCGCCGGGGACACCGCCTGGGACCACCTGGTCGCCAGCAGCTTCCCCTGGGGGGAGTTCATGACGGACCAGCAGCGCACGTACCGGGCCGGCGCCAGTCGGTCCGAGAGCTGGTACGACGGCGTCGTCGGCCCGGTTGCCCCGCGCGGCACCGACGGCCGGGAGGTGCTCGCGGCCGAGCGCCAGGGCAACCTGATCGGCTTCGCCTCCGCCATGTGGGGCGACTCCGGGCACTACGCCCAGCCGGGCGGCTTCGGCGACATCGGCAACCTCCGGCTGGAGCGGAACGGCGAGGTCGTCGGCGACAGCGGCTACCCGTTCGGGGTCTTCGAGGTACCGGCCGCGGAGGGCCGGTACGAGCTGACCCAGAGCGTGGAGAAGTGGGGTCCCCCGGCCCGCGTCTGGCAGCGGTCCACCGCGATCCGGACCACCTGGGGCTTCACCTCGAAGCTCGACGGGTCCGTGTACTCGCAGGGGCTGGGCATCCTCTTCCCCCGGATCGCGCTGCCCGGCGCGGACGGGCTGAAGACCCTGCCGGCGGCGAACGGCCAGACGGTACGGCTCTCCGCGGCCGGCCACGCCGGGTACGCGCCCGGCGCGCTGACCGCCGCGAAGCTCGCGTACTCGTACGACGGCGAGCACTGGACCGAGGCCACCGTGCGCCGTGACGGCGCCGCGTGGACCGCGGTCGTGGACCACGCGGGGGCCTCCGGCAAGCCGGTGTCCCTGCGGGTGGAGCTCACGGACGCCAAGGGCAGCACCGTGAGCCAGACCGTGGCGCGGGCGTACGACGTGCGCTAGCCGCGGCCGTTGAGACGGGTCCGCCGGGCGACCTTCCCGTGGGGGGTGGGGCCGCCCGGCGGACCTCCGCGTTTTCGGGCAGGGGTTCGATCATTCGCTCGTAGGTGTGGTGTCCGCCGGGGTTCGCGAGGTTTTCGCCCGCCCCGGGCGGCGAACATAAGGGCATGAACCAGCAGGGGGACGCGGACGACTGGTGGCAGAACCTGTACGAGGACTTCCCGCCCGACGACGACCGGGCCGCACGCGGCCCCGAGGACACCCTGGACGCCCACTTCACCTCGGCCTCCCTGGTGACCGCCCCGGTACCGCCGGCCCCCGACACGCGCCGGCCGCCGTCGCCCGGCCGGGCACCCGGAAGACCGGAAGCCGGTGCGGCAACCGACGACACCCCCGTGCCCGGCGGCCCGGCACGACCACCGGCGGGCGCCGTCCCAACACCCGCGGTCCCCGGGGCGGGTGAGGTGCGCGGACCCGGCGGCCCGGCGGTCGGCGAGGCCCCGCGCGGTCCCGTCGCCTTCCCCGGACCGGACGTCCCCGGACCCCGCAGGAGCACGGCCGCCGCGGACGCGTCCGACCCCCTCGCGCCCCCCGGGCCGTCGGCGCCGGGTACGGGGCCGGCACCGGGCGCCCCTGGCGGCCGGGCCGACGGACGCCCGTGGACGGGGGACGACCCGGAGTCCGGGGCCCTGCCGACGCGCCCGCGCGCCCCCTGGGAACCACCTCCCACCCTCCCGGACTTCAGCGCCGGCACCACCGGCCGGGGCGGGTGGGGAAGCGGTCCGGGCCCACGAGCCGAAGACCGGGCACCAGACGGCCGCGACCCCGCCCCGCGGACCACCGGCCCGGCCGGACGAGCCGACGCCCCGACCCCGCAGACCGCCGACGACCGCGGCCCTGACACCGGCCCCACCGGCCGGCACTCCGACCCGCAAGCCCCGGGCACCGCCCCCTTCGGCCGGGACGTCGACCCGTACGCGTCGGGCGGCGACCGCTCCGGCCGGGACGCCGATTCGCGTGGGTCGGGTGCTGACGGTTCGGGCCGGGACGCCGCTGCTCGGGCGGCGGGTGGTCAGGGCTCGGCTCGCGATGCCGGCTCTCCTGCGCCGGGTGGTGGCCGCTTCGGCCGGGACGCCGACTCTCGCGGGTCGGGTGCTGACGGTTCCGGCCGGGATGGCGTGCCCCGTGCGGCGGACAGCGACGCCGGCGGGCGGAACGGCCGGCACGGCGCCGGGGAGACGGGGGCCGACGGCCTGCCCGCCCACTCCGGCCCGGCTCCGGGCGTCCCGCCCGTGCCACCGCCGCCCCCGGCCCCCGGGAGCGCGGACACCGGGCTGCCGTGGCCCGGTTACCCGGACGCGCCGCCGCCTCCGCCCGCCCCCCTGCCGCGGGAGTGCTCCGAGCCCGACCCCCGGTACGGGCCCCGCGCACCCGGCACCGGTACCCCCGAACCCACCCCGCCGCACCCCGCCGCCGGGGCGGGACGCGGGAGTTCCGGCGCGCAGCCGCCGGACGGGCCCGGGGCATCGGCCGGCGCCGGCCCCGGCGCCCCCGCGCACCCGGCCCCGGGGAACGGGAGCTCCGCCGGACCGTCGCCCGCCCGGGACACGGCGGGAACCCCCGGCACGGGGCCCGACCCCCGGGCCGTCGCACCGGACGGGGACGCGCCGCAGGCACCCCGCGGCGGGGCCGGTCCCGTGGGCGGGGACACCGTGCGGGGCAGCGGTGCGGCGCCCGGGCTGCCCGGGCAGCGGACCGGGCCCCCGGAGGAGCTGCCCACGCTGCCCCCGCCCCCGGCGGAGCCGCGCCCGGCGGAGCCGCGCCCGCACCCCGGGCGCCCCGCCGTCCGGTACCTCGGCGACCGGCCGCCCACCTACGAGGGCGAGCCCGGCGCCCTGCCGGTCGCGGACCCGGCCGAGCCGGCCGACCTCGTGCCCGACACCGTCCTCGAAGGCGCCCGGTACGGCCGGTACACCCTCCGCGCCGCCTCCGTACGCGGCGACTCCGCCCGCTACCGCGGCGAGGCCCGCCGGGACTTCCTGCTCACCGCCCGCTTCGGCCGCGGCGACGACGCCCTGCTCCTGGTCGCCCTGGCCGGCGGCGACCGCGCCACCACCGGCGCCCCGCAGGCCGACGCCGAACTCTGCCGGTGGATCGCCGGCGCCGTCGGCCGCAGCCAGGAGCGGCTGGGCGCCGACATCCGGGCCGGCCGCCGCGACGACCTCCGCTCCGGCCTCCAGCGCCTGACCGACCGCGGCTACGGCCGGCTGCGCGCCCTCGGCCACCCCGAGCCCACCGGGCTCCGCTGCATGCTGCTCCCCATCGACCCCGAGTGCCGCACCCGGGTGGTGTTCGGCGCGGGAGAGGGCGGCCTGTTCCGGCTCCGCGGCGGCGTCTGGGAGGACCTGGAACCCGCCAGGCCCGACCAGCCCTTCCGGTTCCGTGCCTCCGTCGGCGAGACCGGCGACACCCTCCTCGTCTGCACCGGCGGCCTCGCCGACCCGATGCGCGACGAGCCCCTGCTGCCCGAGGCCCTGGCCGGCCGCTGGGGCCCGGGCTCCGGCGGCGCGCCGGGCCTGGCGGCCTTCCTCGCCGACTCGCAGCTCAGGGTCAAGGGCTACGCCGACGACCGCACCGCCGCCGCCCTCTGGGAGAGCTGACACGAAGGACAGGTCCGAGTACGGGAGACGGAACGAGGCCGGGAGACGGGAACGAGCAGGGGACCGGGACGAGGGCGGGGACGGAGCAACCCGACAGGCGTGACCCGCCCGCGCGTGGGTTGATGGGAGGCGTGCCGCCGCCCCGCGGCCGCACGGGCACCGACGCCGGACCGGAAGGGCACCCCCTGTCATGGCCAAGCAGAACGTGGCGGAACAGTTCGTCGACATCCTCGCCCGCGCCGGCGTCCGGCGCCTGTACGGGGTGGTCGGTGACAGCCTCAACCCGGTGGTCGACGCCATCCGCCGCACCGGCGGCATCGAGTGGATCCAGGTCAGGCACGAGGAGACCGCCGCCTTCGCGGCCGGCGCCGAGGCCCAGGTCACCGGCAGGCTCGCGGCCTGCGCCGGCTCCTGCGGCCCCGGCAACCTGCACCTGATCAACGGCCTCTACGACGCGCACCGCTCCATGGCCCCGGTGCTCGCCCTCGCCTCCCACATCCCCTCCAGCGAGATCGGCCTCGGCTACTTCCAGGAGACCCACCCGGACCAGCTGTTCCGCGAGTGCAGCCACTACAGCGAACTGATCTCCAACCCCCGGCAGATGCCCCGCCTGCTCCAGACCGCCATCCAGCACGCCATCGGCCGCAGCGGCGTCAGCGTGGTCGCCCTGCCCGGCGACATCGCCTCCCAGCCCGCCCCCGACCGGCCGGTCGAACACGCCCTGGTCACCGCCCGCCCCTCGGTACGCCCCGGCGACGGCGAGATCGAGAAGCTGGCCCGGATGGTCGACGAGGCCGACCGGGTCACCCTCTTCTGCGGCAGCGGCACCGCCGGAGCGCACGCCGAGGTGATGGAGTTCGCCGAGCGGGTCAAGGCGCCGGTGGGCCACGCGCTGCGCGGCAAGGAATGGATCCAGTACGACAACCCGTACGACGTCGGCATGAGCGGCCTGCTCGGCTACGGCGCCGCCTACGAGGCCACCCACGAGTGCGACCTGCTGGTCCTGCTGGGCACGGACTTCCCGTACAACGCCTTCCTGCCCGACGACGTCAAGATCGTCCAGGTGGACGTCAGGCCCGAGCACCTCGGCCGCCGCTCCAAGCTCGACCTCGCCGTCTGGGGCGACGTCCGCGAGACCCTGCGCTCCCTCACCCCGCGGGTGCGCGCCAAGACCGACCGGCGCTTCCTCGACAAGATGCTCAAGAAGCACGCCGACGCGCTCGAGGGGGTCGTGAAGGCGTACACCCGCAAGGTGGAGAAGCACACCCCCATCCACCCCGAGTACGTCGCGTCCGTCCTGGACGAACTGGCCGCGGACGACGCGGTGTTCACCGTGGACACGGGAATGTGCAACGTGTGGGCGGCGCGCTATCTTTCCCCCAACGGCCGCCGCCGCATCATCGGTTCCTTCAGTCACGGCTCCATGGCGAACGCCCTGCCCCAGGCGATCGGCGCCCAGTTCACCGACCGCGGCCGGCAGGTGATCTCGATGTCGGGCGACGGCGGGTTCTCCATGCTGATGGGAGATTTCCTCACGCTGGTGCAGTACGACCTGCCCGTCAAAGTGGTCCTGTTCAACAACTCCTCCCTGGGCATGGTCGAGCTCGAAATGCTCGTAGCCGGACTGCCTTCGTACGGAACCACGAACCGCAATCCGGACTTCGCCGGCATCGCCCGCGCCGCCGGGGCGTACGGCGTCCGGGTGGAGAAGCCCAAGCAGCTGGCGGGTGCCCTCAGGGACGCCCTGAAGCACAGGGGACCTGCACTGGTGGACGTGGTGACCGACCCCAACGCCCTGTCCATCCCGCCGAAGATCAAGGCGGAGATGGTCACCGGCTTCGCGCTGTCCGCCAGCAAGATCGTGCTCGACGGCGGTGTCGGGAGGATGCTCCAGATGGCCCGCTCCAACCTCCGGAACGTGCCCAGGCCATAGCCCACCGCGACCGGCCGGTGACCGGCAGGAGTGCCGCCGCCCGCGCGGGGCATGCATCCCGTAGACCTGTTCGAGGAAGGGATGGCACCGTGCGGGTGGGGGCGAACGCCGGGCAGCAGTGGCGAAGGGGGCGGCCGGTCGCGCGCGAGCCCTCCGAGGACGAGGACACGGACACGGAGGCGGCGCACAACAAGCGCGCGGGCCCCTCGGCGTCCGGTCCGGCGGGGCCCCCGGGCCGCCGGATGAGCCGTACGGTGCGCCGGGCCGACCTCCGGGCCGTGGGGGAGGTGCGGCGGGCGCTGCGGGAACTCCTCCGCCCCTGGGGCCGCGCCGACTCCGCGGACGTGGCCGAACTGCTCACCACGGAACTCGTCACCAACGCCCTGGTCCACACCGACCAGGGGGCCGAGGTGACCGCCAGCCTCGCCGCCTCCCGGCTCCGCGTGGAGGTCCGGGACCACGCCACCCGGCACCCGCTGCCCCTCGTACCGGCCGCCGACGACGGTACGCACGGCAGGGGACTGCTGCTGGTGGAGGCGATGGCCGACGCCTGGGGCGTCAGCACCCGGGGCAGGGGCAAGGTGGTCTGGTTCGAGATCGACGCCGCAGGCTCGGGACCGGACTGACGACTGGCCGGACTGGCCGGACCGACCGGACTGGCCGGACTGGCCGGGCGACGACGGACCGGACCGGAGCCGGCGGCCGGGCAGCGCGGAGGGGGAGGACCGGGCGTACCCGGTCCTCCCCCTCCGGCCTGACCGCTGCTCCGCGTCCCTCAGCCGAACTGCTGCTCCAGGTCCTTGAGCTTGCGCTCCAGGGAGTCGAGGCGCGGGATGGTCTGCGTGTCGTCCTCGGCGGTGAGGTCGACGGTCCGCGGATAGCCCTCAGTGGAGCTGGAGCCGCTGACGGCCTTCAGGGAGGGCCGCTCGGGAACTCCGGTCAGGGGAAGCAGGGGCAGCTGTCCCGTTTCCGCTATGGCGGGCTCCGCGCCGACCGGCGCGGAGCCCGTCCCCGGAGCGAGTCCCGGTACCTCCACCTGCCGGCCGCGGGACCGGCCGAACGCGCGGTGCTGGCGGCCCAGCGCCCGGATGTGGGCGCGCTCGCGGCGCTCCTGCTCCCGCCTGCGGTGCCGGTTCGCCTGCTTCTCGCGCTTGTCCTCGCGCACCTCCTCGACCGCCTCGTCGAGGGTCCGTACGCCTTCCAGCAGCATCAGCGACCAGGCGCCGAAGGTCTCGCGGGGCGCCCGCAGCCAGCGGACGATGCGGATCTGCGGCAGCGGCCTGGGCACCAGGCCCTGCTCGCGCAGCGCGGCCCGGCGGGTCTGCTTGAGGGCCCGGTCGAACAGCACGGCCGCCGAGAGGGACATCCCCGCGAAGAACTGCGGGGCCCCGTCGTGCCCCAGGCCGCGGGGCGCGTGCACCCAGTTGAACCAGGCGGCCGCACCGGCGAACAGCCAGACCAGCAGCCGGGAGCCGAGCGCCGCGTCGCCGTGGCTGGCCTCGCGGACGGCGAGTACGGAGCAGAACATGGCGGCGCCGTCGAGGCCGAACGGTACGAGGTACTCCCAGCCGCCGGAGAGGTTGAGGTTCTGCCGGCCGAAGCCGACCAGACCGTGGAAGGAGAGGGCCGCGGCCACCGCGGCGCAGCAGAACAGCAGCACGTACGAGGCGGTTCCGTAGACCGCCTCCTTGCGGCGCCGGCGCTCCTCGCTGCGCTCCCAGCTGTCGTCCGCCGATGCCTTGTCACCCTCGCGCCTGCCGCGCGCCAGCACCGCCACCGCCGCCAGGACGCCGAGGATCAGCAGGCTGCCCGGAAGCAGCCAGTCCAGCGATATGTCGGTCAGTCTCATCCGGTGTCCCTTGCATCGCGAGAGCGGCGTTCCGGCGTCATATTGGCGGATCGCGCGCAGGCCGCATGCGGGTTTCGGGTCAAGTGACCGCCATCGGGTTGCGGCCCCCTCCGGATAGGGCGATCTGTCTCGAACTCCCTCTCGGGAAAACGGAGTTGAGTTCGAATTCGCTCACTCGAAAGAGTGGAGTAGCCGGAGGGGGGCCGGTGTTCAGGACCCCGGGGCCTCCTCGGGGGCGAGGGAGTTGCCGGCGGGGATGCGGCCGCAGTCGGAGGGGGCCGTCCGGCCGGCGAAGCGGTCGTCGATCCAGCCCAGCGCGACGGGCGCCCAGGCGGCGGTGGCGCCCACGTGGCTGAGCAGCTCGTACTGCCGGTACTTCACGGCGGGGGCGCCGGTGGCGCAGTACTGGCGGGCGAGCGCGCGCACGTCGCCGGCGACCATGACGCCGTCGCCCGTGCCGATGCCCGGCCGGTTGCCGAAGGTGCCCTCCAGGACGCCCGCGTCGCCCTGGCCGATGAACCCGGGAACGGTCGGGGTGGCGGCCGACCCGAGGTTGAGCCGGTTGACCGCCTCCAGGAAGGCGGGGATCGAGTTGGGGTCGGCGTACTCCGGCTTCGCCATCTTCTTCCACGTCAGGCCGGGGTAGTGGCCGATGGCGTCGATGATGGAGCCGTCCTCCAGCTGGTCGTACACCTTCCGGCCGTAGTCGCTGAGGTAGGACTTGAGGTCGATGTCGTACGAGCGGGAGACCCCGATGACCGCCATGGGGATGACGCCGGACCAGGCCAGCGAGCCGTCGACGTACTTGAGGTTGTGCGCCGGGTCCACGAGCAGGCCGCCCTCGGCGTAGCCGACCAGGCGGGCGTTGACGTCCGGGGCGTAGCGCGGTGCGAGCGCGGCGGCCCAGTTGGTCGCGATGGCGCCGCCGGAGTAGCCGAGCAGCGCGAAGCGGGTGTCCGCGTCGAGCCGGGTGAGGTCCGTGCGGGTCGCGGCGCGGATCGAGTCGAGGGTGTTGGTCCCGTACTCCGGCCCCGCGGCGAAGTTGGCCCGCTGGCCCTCGGTGTCCGGGATGACGAGGTCGTAGCCCTTGGCGAGGAGCGGCGCCATGAACACGGCCTCGACGTTGGGGATCAGGCCGCCCAGGGTGACGTTCCCGGCGATGGCGCGGGACGGCCCGTCCTCCGGGCTGAGCGAGTCGTAGAAGGACTGGTAGGACACCGCCCGGCTGCCGTCGCCCGACGGGCTGTGTACGACCGTGGTCACGTTCGCGGCCGGCCGGCCCTGGGCGTCGGTGGTGCGGTACAGCAGCTGGACCGCCTTCAGCGGGGTGGGGATGCCGATGAGGTGGTACTGCAGCGTCCGGGACCTCAGCACGGTGCCCGGCGCGAACGCGGACAGGGGCGTGCTGCCGGCGTAGGCGTAGAAGGGGTCGCCCGCGGCCGCGGTCGTGGGGGACGCGACGGCCGCGGTCGTGCCGGCCGGGAGGCCGGACGCGCCGGCCGTCGCCGCCGGGGAGGCGGCCACGACCACCGCGGTGGCGGCGGCGAGGGTGGTCAGGCGCACGGCTGCCTTGGACATGGGTGCCTCGATTCGTGGGGGGCGTGCGGGGCCGGAGTCCGTGACGGCGGGCTCCCGGGTACGGCGCGCTTCGGCAACGACGTGACAGGGGCGGGGGATTGTCTGGCGGTTCACCGGCCGGACGTGTTACCAACCAGTAGGAAAAATCCCGGAAACATCATGCGGGCCCCGCGCGGCCGCGTCTCCGGGGCGGGCCCCAGACATTGGAGAGGTGGATTGTGACCGCGTCCAACGCCCCGGAACCCGACCAGGCGGCGCCGCGGTTCGGCGGCGTCCCGGTCCACAAACGGCTGAGGGCGGCCGAAGGCACGCTGGAACGGGCCGTGATGGTCCGGCTGGTGGAGCGGCTGCCCGTGTACGGCGCGCTGCCGCCGGAACAGCTCGGCGGCGACATCGCCAAGCAGGTCGTCCGCGGCATCCGGACCTTCGCCGAGGTGCTGCGCACCGGCGAACTGCCCGGGCCGGCCGAGCAGGCGGCGATCCGCGAGTCCTCGGCGCGGCGCGCCGACGAGGGCGTGCCGCTGGAGGCCGTGGTCAGCGCGTACCACCTCGGCGCCGAGGAGTGCGCCGCCCAGGTCTTCTCGGCCGCGGGGCCGGAGGACCTGGCCGACGTGCTGCTGGTCCAGCGCCAACTCCTCGCGTACCTGCGGCTGGTGAGCTGTGACGTGGCGGCGGGGTACGTGCAGGAGCGGCAGATGGCCCTGGGCGACGAACAGGTCGCCCTGCAGTCCCTGCTGTCCCGGCTGCTGGAGGGCGGCAGTCCGCGGGCCGCGGCCGACCGGGCCGGCATCCGGCTGCCGCCCTGCTACCTGGTGCTGAGCATCAGCGTGGGGCCGCACCCCGACGAGCTGCTGCCCGGCGTGAACCACGCGGTCGCGGCCCGCCGCAAGCTCCGGCGGCTGCGGAACGAGCTCCAGCGCCAGACGGCCGGCATCCCGCTGTCCGTGCTGTCCGGGTCCGGCGGGCTGGTGCTGGTGCCGTACGAGACCCCGGCCGCCGAGTGCGGTCCGGCGGACCGGGAGCGGCTCACCCGGATGGTGGGACAGCTCGGCCGGATGTGCGGGGCCGAGCTGCTGGCGGCGGTGGTTCCGGCGGCGCCCGAGGACGTGGCGGAGGCGGCCCGGCTGGCCGGTGAGGTGCGGGAGGTGGCGCAGGCCGCGGGCCGGGGGCCGGGGCTGTACCTGCTGGAGGACGTGCTGCTGGAGTACCAGCTGAGCCGTCCGAGTCCGGCGCGGCGCGGGCTCGCCGCGCTGCTGGGCCCCCTGGAGGGGCGCCCGGAGCTGCTGGAGACGCTGCGGACGTTCCTCGCCTCCGGCCTCGACCGGCGCGGGGCGGCCGCCCGGCTCCAGGTCCACCCCAACACCGTCGACTACCGGCTGCGCAAGGCGGCCGAGCTCACCGGGCTGGACGCCGCCCGGGGTGCCGACGTACTGACGCTGCACGCCGCGCTGGCCGCGCACGACGCGGTGCGGCAGGGCGGCGGGGGCCGGGCCGGCCGCCCGGGTGCCGGCTGAGCCCGGTGGCCGGGCCGGGGAGGCCGGCGGCCGCGCCCGGGAGGACCGCCCAGGTGTGCGCCTGGGGGCGTGCGGCGCACGGAGCGGGCCACCCCCGGCGGCCGCGCTCGGCGTACGCAGTGCCGCGTGCGGCCCCCGCGGTCCGGCCTACGCCGTCGCGGCCGCGGTCAGCCGGGCGACCCGGTCCGCGTCGCAGGTGCGCGGACAGGTCACGCAGGTGTCCTCGGGGCGCACCGTGTAGAAGAGGCAGCAGCTGGCGCGGTCCCGGGTGGGCAGTTCCCGGCCGCCGGGCCCGGTGAGCGTACGGAAGCCGGCGCCGCCCGTGTACGGGGCGGTCGAGCCCGGCAGCAGCAGCGCCAGCTCCGCCGTGGCCCGGGACTCCTCGCCGAGCAGGCTGGCGATGTACCAGATGCCCTCGGCGACCTCGTCGGTCACCATGCCCCACAGGGCGCGCCGCCCGCGCCGCATCCGCGGCCCGAAGCCCTCCAGCACCGGCGCGACGTGCTGGGCCACCGCCGCCCGCACCTCAGCCCGCAGCGCCTCCTCGTCGGGCACGACCCGGGCCCCGGGGAGCGCGGCCGCCGGGTCCGACGGAAGGCAGGCGAACTCCTCGACCCGTACGGACATCCGGCCGAGGGTCCGGTGGAAGGCGACCCGCTCGACGGGCAGCCGGGGAACCCGCCGGGACAGGAACCAGGGAGCCGTGAACAGCAGGCAGGCGGGCCACGCGTACCGGTGGAGGCCGAAGCTCGCGATCACGTCCGGGCGGGCCTGCCGTCCGTAGTCCCGCAGCACCTGGGCCTCGTCCCAGGCCAGGAACGCGTCCAGGGCCGCGCCCCCGGCCGCCAGCTCGGCGGCGCCGACCCAGCCCGCACCGCGCGGGGCCGGATCGGCGGCGTCCGCCTCGCGGACGGTCAGTCCCGGGAACACCTCGGCCAGCCGCGCGTACGCCGGTGTCACCGGAGAGCCGGCGGTGGCACGGCGTTCCCCCGCGGGGGAAACGGGGGCGTGGGCGGGGGCGGCCGGGGAGGCGGGGAGCGCAGCCGGGACGGTCATGACGGGACCCATCGATCGCGATCGTAGCAAAGGTTAGGCTTACCTTACCCGATCTTGCGGGGTCCGTACCGCGGGCCCCGGCCGGCGTTTCGCCTATCCTCGGGGGACATCCCCTGGACAGCGGCCGCGCACGGCGGCCCGCGCGGGGCGGACCGGTACGGAGGGACGAGGCGCGTGTCGGAAGCCGCACTCACCACGGCACCTTCCGCCGAAGGGGTGGCCATCCCGCCCCAGAAGGTGTCCCGGCACTCCGTCCGCCGGCAGGTCCTCGGACTGCTGCGCACCGCCCTCATCGACGGCGACCTGGCGCCGGGGCAGATCTACTCGGGGCCCGCGCTCGGGGAGCGCTTCGGGGTGTCCGCCACGCCCGTCCGGGAGGCCATGCAGCAGCTGGCCCTGGAGGGGGCGGTGGAGTGCCTGCCGAACCGGGGCTTCCGGGTGATCGAGCGCACGCCGCGCGAGCTGGCCGAGCTGGCCGAGGTGCGAGGCCTGCTGGAGGTGCCGGTGTTGCTGCGGCTGGCGCGGACCGTGCCCGCGGGCACCTGGCCCTCGCTGCGGCCCCTCGCCGCCGCGACGACCGCCGCCGCCGCCGCGGGCGACGTCGCGGGGTACGCGGAGTCCGACCGCGCCTTCCACCGCGCGGTGCTGGCCCTGGCCGGGAACGAGCAGCTGCTGCTGGTCGCCGACGACCTGCACCGACGCTCCCAGTGGCCCCTGCCGGGCGCCCCCGCGGTCCGGCGCGCCGACCTGGTGGCCGACGCCGCCGAGCACTCGGCCCTGCTGGAGGCCCTGATCGCCCAGGACCTGCCGGTCGTCGAATCCCTCGTACGCGAACACTTCGCGGGCTCCCAGACCTGACCGGCCCGGCCGCCGCATGCGACTGTGCCCGCCCCTCGGGACGGGCACAGCCGGTGCTCAGACCGCGGGCGACGGCCGCAGCTGCGCCGCCAGCCACGTCGGTACGCCGCCCAGCAGGTTGACCAGCCGCCGCGCCTCCTCCCGCAGCCGGCCCGCCTCGGGCTCCTCCTCCGCCTCGGCCAGCGCGGCCAGCGCGGGGGCGGTGCCCACCAGGTAGCCCAGTTCCTCGCGCAGCCGCAGCGACTGCGCGAACCCGGTGCGGGCCTCGGCCAGCTCCCCGTCCCGCAGCGCCAGCCCGGCGAGGTGCCGGGAGGTGAAGGACAGCAGCAGGAAGTCCCCGTGCGCCGCCGCGGCCGTGTGGGACCGGCGGTACGCGGCCCGCGCGGCCTGCGGCGAGCCGGAGATGTTCTCGGACAGCAGCCCCCGCCGGAAGTCCAGCAGCGCCCGCGCGGGCGAGTCGGGCGAGATCAGGGCCGCGGCCCGGCCCAGGGCGGAGCGGGCCTCGTCGGCGCGGTCCCGCACCCCGAGCAGGGTGGACGCGTAGGCCAGGTACCCCCGCTCGCACGCGGCCTCGCCGCGCTCGTCGTCCGTACCGGCCACCGCCTCGGCGGCCCGCAGGGCCTCCTCCGCCTCCGTCCAGCCGCGCTCGGTGTAGAGGCAGCCCTCGATCAGCAGCGCCGCGCGTTGGAGGGCGGCCGCCGGCGCCGCCGCGTGCGGTTCGAGCAGCGCGGCCGCGTCCGTCCAGCAGCCACGGGAGCGCAGCCGCCATATCGCCCGCTGGAGGGGGTCGTCGCCCCCGGTCGTTCCACCACCCGACATGGCGGTGTCCGCCACATTGCCCTCCCCGGAAAAAGCGCGTCGTCGAGCCCGTGGACGCATCCCAGCACACACCGGAGGGCTGGGCCAAGGGGTCAGGTGAACGGTTTCACAATCTCTTGGCTGTGGTTTCGGCCGACCCCGGCGGGCGCCGGGGCCCGCCGGAACGGCGTTCCGTCAGCTCATCCGCAGGGCGAGGAAGAAATCGAGCTTGTCCTCCAGGCGCGAAAGGTCACGCGCCGTCAACTGCTCGATCCGGCCGACCCGGTAGCGCAGCGTGTTGACGTGGAGGTGCAGCCGGGTCGCGCAGCGGGTCCAGGACCCGTCGCAGTCCAGGAAGGCCTCCAGCGTCGGGATGAGCTCCGCGCGGTGCCGCCGGTCGTAGTCGCGCAGCGGGTCCAGCAGCCGGGCCGTGAAGGCGCGCCGCACGTCGTCCGGGACGAACGGCAGCAGCAGCACGTGCGAGGCCAGCTCGTGGTGCCCGGCGGCGCAGACCCGGCCGGGCCGGGCGGCGGCCACCCGGCGGGCGTGCCGGGCCTCCTCCAGGGCGCCGCGCAGCCCCTCGGCCGAGTGCACCGCCGCGCTGACGCCCAGGGTGAGCCGGCCGTCGTCGGCCAGACCGGCCGCCAGGGGCTCCCGCACCGAGGTCAGCAGCACGTCGGCGTGGAGGGCGGTGTCGGGCTCGCCCTCGCCGGCCAGGGCCGGCAGCGGGACCAGGGCGATCGCCTCGTCCCCGGCGTGGGCCACGGCGATCCGGTCGGACGGCTCGGGGCCGGACACGCTCGGGTCGACCAGGATCTCCTCCAGCAGCGACTGGGCCACCGGGCCGCCGGGGATGTCCCCGCCCTCCCAGTCCACCCGGGCCACCACGACCTGCCAGTGCGGGGCCGCGCCGAGGCCGGGCAGCAGCACGGGGGCGGCCACCCGCAGGCGGGCGGCGATCTCGGCCGGCGCCGCGCCGGTCTGCACCAGCTCCAGCACCTCCTGGGCCAGCCGGCGGCGCACGGTGCGGGCGGCGTCGCGCCGGTCCCGCTCCACGGCGATCAGCTGGGTGACGCCCTGGAGCAGGTCCAGCCGCTCCGCGGGCCAGTCCCCGGCGTCCGCCTCGACGGCCAGCAGCCAGTCCGACAGCACGCTCTCGCGCACGTCACGGACGCCCGCGCCGGCCGTGGCGCGGCCGTTTCCCCTGATCGGGAAGAGGGAGTAGGTAATACCCTGGATGGAGATCCGGTGCGGGCCCCGGCGGCCGGTCCGGACCGCCGCCAGATGCTCGCTCGCCAGCGCCGCGCAGACGCCCGGCGAGAGCGCCTCCCCGGCGCCGGCGATCTGGCGTCCCGTGGGGGACAGCACCCAGGCGCGCAGATCGAGGTCGGTGGTGAGCAGATCGAGCACCACATCAGGTCCGCCGCCGGCGGGGCCCGAGGTCATCAGCCGCCGGTGGCGGTCGACGACGGCCGCGAGGTCCCCGGCGCGCTCCCCGGACACCTGCCGGACGACGTACTCCGTAATCGTGGCGAATGCAACGTCCTCGTTCACCGCGAACAGCGGCAGCCGGTTCCGGAGACAGGCCGAAACGAGATCCTCGGGGATGCCCCCGATCTCCGCCTCGCCCGCCGCGAGGCCTGCGACACCCGCCGACGCAAGGATTCGTACGAAAGGCTCGGAGTCGGCCGGATTCTGTCGCCAGGCCAGCCCCGTCAGCACCAATTCTCCGCCCGAAAGGTATCGGCTCGGGTCTTTCAGGTCCGTGGTCATGACGCCTCGGACCGTACGGTCGAGCTCTTCCTCGCCGCCGAGCAGCCGCAAGCCCAGCGCCTCGGTTTCCAGCAGTGCGCGCAGCCGCATGGGGTCGCCGCCGATCTGTCTCGATGTTGCCGTTGGAAATCGGCGAGGTCAGCGCGCCTCGCCTTTCATACGAATCTACAAGACGAGGGAGGCCGCCAGCCAACTGCTTCATGGTTTCGGTGACTGCACCCGAGGGATGCGCGGCTTGTGTACTGACTCCACACCGCGTTAACAGCACGTGAACGACCAGTCGAGGGCCTTTGGGCCTCCTGGCTTGAAGTGAACGACCCGATTAAGAAGAAGAGAGCCGTACATGGACTTCCTTCGCCCCGCCAGCTGGGAGGAGGCGCTCGCCGCTAAGGCCGAGTACCCCACAGCTGTGCCGATTGCGGGTGGCACCGACATCATGGTCGAGATCAACTTCGACCACCGCCGTCCGGAGTACCTCCTCGACCTCAACCGCATCGAGCTGCTGCGGGAGTGGGAGGTAGGCGAGGAGGTCACCAAGCTCGGCGCCTCCGTCCCTTACACCCAGATCATGGAGAACCTGCGCGGCACGCTGCCGGGTCTCGCGCTCGCCTCGCACACGGTCGCGTCCCCGCAGATCCGCAACCGCGGCGGCGTCGGCGGCAACCTCGGTTGCGCCTCGCCCGCCGGTGACTCCCACCCCGCCCTCCTCGCCGCCGGCGCCGAGGTCGAGGTCGAGTCCGTCCGTGGCACCCGCCTGATCCCGATCGACGAGTTCTACACCGGCGTGAAGCGCAACGCGCTCGCCGCGGACGAGCTGATCAAGTCGGTCCACATCAAGAACGCCACGGGCCCGCAGCAGTACTCCAAGGTCGGCACGCGCAACGCGATGGTCATCGCGGTGTGCGGCTTCGGCCTGGCCCTGCACCCCGACACCCGCACCGTGCGTACGGGCATCGGTTCGGCCGCCCCCACGCCCATCCGGGCCAAGGCCGCCGAGGAGTTCCTGAACGCCGCGCTCGAAGAGGGCGGGTTCTGGGAGTCCGGCAAGGTCATCACCCCGTCGATCGCCAAGCAGTTCGGTGAGCTCGCCTCCGGCGCGTGCAACCCGATCGACGACGTCCGTGGCACGGCGAAGTACCGCCGTCACGCGGTTGGCATCCTTGCTCGCCGCCAGCTCGTCTGGACCTGGGAGCAGTACCGCGGCACGAACGGCCGCTCGCTTGAAGGGGCTGCGTAACCATGCGCGTCAATTTCACCGTCAACGGTCGTCCGCAGGAAGCCGACGACGTCTGGGAGGGCGAGTCCCTCCTCTACGTCCTGCGTGAGCGCCTGGGCCTGCCCGGCTCGAAGAACGCCTGCGAGCAGGGCGAGTGCGGTTCCTGCACCGTCCGTCTCGACGGCGTGCCGGTCTGTTCGTGTCTGGTCGCCGCGGGTCAGGTCGAGGGCCGCGACGTGGTGACCGTCGAGGGCCTGGCCGACTTCTCCAAGCAGCGCGAGGACCACGGCCACGCCTGCGGCACCGGCGCGTGCGGCGGCGGCAGCGGCGTCTCCACCGACGAGGCCAAGCGCTGGGCCGCCAAGCCGGGCGACTCGCAGACCGGCGAGGGCGTCGAGCTCTCCCCGATCCAGCAGGCGTTCATCGACGCCGGCGCCGTCCAGTGCGGCTTCTGCACCCCGGGTCTGCTGGTCCAGGCCGACGCGCTGCTGGAGCAGAACGCCGACCCGTCCGACCAGGACATCCGCGAGGCCCTGTCCGGCAACCTCTGCCGCTGCACGGGCTACGAGAAGATCCTCGACGCGGTCCGCCTGGCGGCCGCCCGTCAGTCTGAGGCGGTCTGACCATGGCCAACACCCGCACCGCGCCCTCCGGTACGCCGACCAACGTCACCCAGAAGCACAACAAGGGCGGCATCGGCGAGTCCACGCTCCGCCCGGACGGCACCCTGAAGGTCACCGGCGAGTTCGCGTACTCCTCGGACATGTGGCACGAGGACATGCTGTGGGGCCAGACCCTGCGCAGCCCGATCGCCCACGCCGAGATCGAGAACATCGACATCTCCGAGGCGCTGGCCATGCCCGGCGTCTACTCGGTCCTCACCTACGCGGACCTGCCCGCGGAGATGAAGAACTACGGTCTGGAGATCCAGGACACCCCCGTCCTGGCCAACGGCCGGGTACGCCACCACGGCGAGCCGATCGCCCTCGTGGCGGCCGACCACCCGGAGACCGCCCGCCGCGCCGCCGCGAAGATCAAGATCGACTTCAAGGAGCTGCCGGTCGTCACGGACGAGGCCTCCGCCCTCGCCGAGGACGCGGTCCTGCTCCACCCGGGCCGCGACGACCACCACGCCGGTCACGTCCCGCACCCGAACATCGTGCACCGCCAGCCGATCATCCGCGGCGACGCGGACGAGGCGGCCAAGAAGGCCGACGTCATCGTCACCGGCGAGTACACCTTCGGCATGCAGGACCAGGCCTTCCTCGGCCCGGAGTCCGGCCTCGCCGTACCGGGCGAGGACGGCGGCGTCGACCTCTACGTCGCCACCCAGTGGCTGCACTCGGACCTCAAGCAGATCGCCCCCGTCCTCGGCCTGCCCGAGGAGAAGGTGCGCATGACGCTCTCCGGCGTCGGCGGTGCCTTCGGCGGCCGCGAGGACATCTCGATGCAGATCCACGCCTGCCTGCTGGCCCTCGCGACCAACAAGCCGGTCAAGATGGTCTACAACCGCTTCGAGTCCTTCTTCGGCCACGTGCACCGCCACCCGGCGAAGCTCTGGTACGAGCACGGCGCCACCAAGGACGGCAAGATCACGCACATGAAGTGCCGGATCGTGCTCGACGGCGGTGCGTACGCCTCCGCCTCCCCGGCCGTCGTCGGCAACGCGTCCTCCCTCTCGGTGGGCCCGTACGTCATCGACAACGTGAACATCGAGGCCGTCGCGCTCTACACGAACAACCCGCCCTGTGGGGCGATGCGCGGCTTCGGCGCCGTCCAGGCCTGCTTCGCGTACGAGGCCCAGATGGACAAGCTCGCGGCGAAGCTGGGCATGGACCCGGTCGAGTTCCGCCAGCTGAACGCCATGGAGCAGGGCACGATCATGCCCACCGGCCAGGTCGTGGACTCGCCGGCGCCCGTCGCCGAGCTGCTGCGCCGCGTCAAGGAGCGCCCGCTGCCGCCGGAGCGCCAGTGGGAGACCGCCGGCGAGCACGCGGACGTCCGCGCGCTGCCGGGCGGCCTGTCGAACACCACGCACGGCGAGGGCGTCGTCCGCGGCGTCGGCTACGCGGTCGGCATCAAGAACGTCGGCTTCTCCGAGGGCTTCGACGACTACTCCACCGCCCGCGTGCGCCTGGAGGTCATCAACGGCGAGCCCGTCGCGATGGTCCACACGGCCATGGCGGAGGTCGGCCAGGGCGGTGTCACCGTGCACGCCCAGATCGCCCGCACGGAGCTCGGCGTCACCCAGGTGACCATCCACCCGGCCGACACCCAGGTCGGCTCCGCCGGTTCGACGTCCGCCTCCCGGCAGACGTACATGACCGGTGGCGCGGTGAAGAACACCTGTGAGGCCGTCCGCGAGAAGCTGCTGGAGATCGGCCGCCGCAAGAACGGCTCGTACCACCCGGCGTGGGCCCACGCGGAGCTGGTCCTGGAGGGCGGCAAGGTCGTCACCGACGGCGGCGAGGTCCTCGCGGACATCGCCGACATCCTCGAGGACGAGGCGATCGACCTCGAACTCGAGTTCCGCCACCGCCCGACCCAGGCGTTCGACCTGGTCACCGGCCAGGGCGACGGCCACGTCCAGTACACCTTCGCCGCGCACCGCGCGGTCGTCGAGGTGGACACCGAGCTCGGCCTCGTCAAGGTCGTCGAGCTGGCCACCGCGCAGGACGTCGGCAAGGCCCTGAACATGCTCTCCGTCGTCGGCCAGATCCAGGGTGGCACCACCCAGGGTCTCGGTGTCGCGGTGATGGAGGAGATCATCGTGGACCCGAAGACCGCGAAGGTGCGCAACCCCTCCTTCACGGACTACCTGATCCCGACCATCCTCGACACCCCGACCATCCCGGTCGACGTCCTGGAGCTCGCCGACCCGAACGCGCCGTACGGTCTGCGCGGTCTCGGCGAGGCCCCCACCCTGTCGTCCACCCCGGCCGTCCTCGCGGCGATCCGGCAGGCGACCGGTCTGGAGCTCAACAAGACGCCGATCCGTCCCGAGGCCCTCACCGGCACCCTCTAGGACGGCGTCCTCCGGGGGCCGCGAGGCCCCCGGACCCCGGACTCTCCGGGCGGTGTGACCGGGGAACGTCACACTTCACGCGGTCACACCGCCCGGAGCAACGAAGTACCGCACCGCTCGCGGTCCGCTTCACCAGCACCACCTGAAGCACCGGCAACACCCCAGCAGGACCCAGCACCAACCAGCAGGACCGAAACACCGAAGTTTCACCCCCAGCAGTACCACAGCTCGGGCCGTCACCCCGGGTCGTGCAGCCAAACGCAGTCCCAAATCCCGCGATTGAAAATGAACCCCCTGCGGGTGCCCCTTTGAACCTTGGGAGTTAGGCACCATGACCCAGTCGTCAGTGGAGCCCAAGACCACCGCGGAAGACGCCGGAACCGGCTCTTCCCCCGCGGCCGGACGGTCTTGGCTCGACCGGTACTTTCACATAACCCACAGAGGATCCTCGGTCGGCAACGAGGTCCGTGGCGGCATCACCACCTTCATGGCGATGGCGTACATCCTCCTGCTCAACCCCCTGATCCTCTCTGGCAAGGACGCCGCCGGCGACACTCTGAGCCAGAAGGCCCTCATCACGGCCACCGCCTTCGCCGCGGCCGTGACCACGCTCCTCATGGGCTTCATCGGCAAGGTGCCGCTGGCCCTCGCCGCCGGACTCTCCGTCTCCGGCGTGCTCGCCTCGCAGGTCGCCCCCGAGATGACCTGGCCGCAGGCCATGGGCATGTGCGTGATGTACGGCGTCGTGATCTGTCTCCTGGTCGTCACCGGCCTCCGCGAGATGATCATGAACGCGATCCCGCTCGCCCTCAAGCACGCGATCACCATGGGCATCGGCATGTTCGTCGCCCTGATCGGCCTCGTGAAGGCCGGATTCGTGCACGCTTCCCAGGGTGGCGGTCCCGTCACCCTCGGACCCGCCGGCGAGCTCGCCGGCTGGCCCGTCCTGATCTTCTGCGTGACCCTGCTCGCCATCTTCATGCTGCAGGCACGCAAGGTTCCCGGCGCGATCCTGATCGGCATCGTCGGCGGAACCGTCCTCGCCGTGATCCTCAACGCCGTGGCCGACATCAGCCCCAAGGCGTGGCGCAGCGGCCCGCCGGAGCTCAGCGGCTCCGCGGTCTCCATGCCGGACTTCTCGCTCTTCGGCGAGGTCGAGTTCGGCGGCTGGGGCGAGGTCGGCGCCGTGACGATCGGCATGATCGTCTTCACCCTGGTGCTGGCCGGCTTCTTCGACGCGATGGCCACCATCATCGGCGTCGGCACCGAGGCCAAGCTGGCCGACGACAAGGGCCGCATGCCGGGCCTGTCGAAGGCCCTGTTCATCGACGGCGCCGGCGGTGCCATCGGCGGCATCACGGGCGGCTCCGGCCAGACCGTGTTCGTCGAGTCCGCGACCGGAGTCGGCGAAGGCGCCCGTACCGGCTTCGCCTCCGTCATCACCGGCCTGTTCTTCGCCGCCTGCATCTTCTTCACCCCGATCACCCAGATCGTCCCGGGTGAGGTCGCCTCCGCGGCCCTGGTCGTCATCGGCGCGATGATGATGCAGAACGCCCGCCACGTGGACTGGGCCGACAGCTCGGTCGCGATCCCGGTCTTCCTGACCGTCGTGATCATGCCGTTCACCTACCAGATCACCGCCGGTGTCGCCGCGGGCGTCATCAGCTACGTCGCCATCAAGATCGCGCAGGGCAAGGCCCGTGAGATCGGCGGCTTCATGTGGGGCCTCACCGCGATCTTCGTGGTCTTCTACGCCCTGCACCCGATCGAGGGCTGGCTCGGCATCAGCTGAGTCCGCTGACCGGGACCGCACCCCCCACCCGTCCGATACTGGAACCGAACCCCTCAGGGAGGCCGCAATGCTGGACATCGCCGAAGAGCTGAACCGGTGGGTCGAGCAGGGACGCGACTTCGCGGTCGCCACCGTGGTGGCGATCAGCGGCAGCGCGCCCCGGCAACCCGGAGCCGCGCTCGCCGTCGACAGCGACGGCACCGCGATCGGTTCGGTCTCCGGCGGATGCGTGGAGGGTGCGGTCTACGAGCTGTGCCGAACGGCCATCGAGGACGGCGAGACCGTCCTGGAGCGCTTCGGCTACAGCGACGACGACGCCTTCGCCGTGGGCCTGACCTGCGGTGGCGTCATCGACATCCTGGTCACCCCGGTCCGCGCCGACAGCCCCGACCGGGCCGTCTTCGAGGCCGCGATAGCCGCCGCCGCGGCCGGCTCCCCGGCCGCCATGGCCCGCGTCGCCGCCGGCCCCGCCGAGCTCGTGGGCCGTCCCGTGCTGGTCCGCTCCGAGGGCGCCCACCAGGGCGGCTTCGGCGGCAGCCCGGAGCTGGACCGCACCGTCGCCGAGGAGGCCCGCGCCATGCTGGACGCCGGCCGGACCGGCGTCCTGGAGATCGGTGCGGACGGCCGCCTCTGCGGAGAGCCGCTGAAGGTGCTGGTCGAGTCCAGCGTCCCGGCCCCGCGCATGATCGTCTTCGGTGCCATCGACTTCGCCGCCGCCCTGGTGCGCGTCGGCAAGTTCCTCGGCTACCACGTCACGCTCTGCGACGCCCGCCCGGTGTTCGCCACCAAGGCCCGGTTCCCCGAGGCCGACGAGATCGTCGTGGACTGGCCGCACCGCTACCTGGAGTCCACCGAGGTCGACGGCCGCACGGTGCTCTGCGTGCTCACCCACGACGCCAAGTTCGACGTCCCGCTGCTGGAGCTGGCCCTGCGCCTCCCCGTCGCCTACGTCGGCGCGATGGGCTCGCGCCGGACCCACGACGACCGCAACAAGCGGCTCCGCGCCGTCGGCGTCACCGACCTGGAGCTCGGCCGGCTGCGCTCCCCGATCGGCCTGGACCTCGGCGCCCGGACCCCCGAGGAGACCGCGATCTCCATCGCCGCCGAGATCGTCGCCAACCGCCGCGGTGGCAGCGGCATCGCCCTGACCGGCGCCCACTCGCCGATCCACCGCGAACTCCCGGACCCCCGCCCCACCTCCCGCGCCGCCGTCGCCTGACCCGACCGGCGGCACACGCGGCCGGCCCACCCGCCCGCAGCCGCCGCCGGACGTTCCGTAAGCACACCGCCGAGGGCGCAACCCGCACGGGTTGTGCCCTTGGGCCGTACCGGGGAACGGGGGTTGACCCGTGCGGGGCGGCTCCGTCAGCGTCGGGGCGTGTTCCACCGCATCCTCGCCCGGGCGCTGGCCGCCCTCGCCGCGGGCGCCGCGCTGCTGCCCGCCCCCGGCGCCGCCGCGCCCGCCCCGCAGCAGGCCCTGTACGTCCCCGAGCCCAACCCGGCCGCGGAGCGGCAGGCCCGGGAGCTCGCCGACCGCGGGCTGCACCGCGAGGCCGCCGGGATCCTGGCCATGGCCCGTACCCCGCACGCCGTCTGGCTCGGCGACCAGACCCCCGCCCAGGCCGAGGCCGAGGCCCGGGCCACCACGATGGCCGCCGCCCGCGCCGGCACGCTGCCGGTGCTGGTCCTCTACAACGTGCCGGGCCGCGACTGCTCCCAGTACAGCGCGGGCGGCGCGGCCGGCACCGCCGCGTACCGCTCCTGGATCGACGCCGTGGCGCGCGGCATCGACGACCACCGCGCCCTCGTCGTCCTCGAACCCGACTCGCTCGCCCTGCTCCCGCGCGAGTGCGCCGGCGGCGGTGACGCCCTCGGCCGCACCAGGACCGCCTCCCGCTACACCGAGATCGACTACGCGGTCCGCACCCTGGAGTCCAAGCCGGCCGCCGACGTCTACCTGGACACCGGACACGCGGACTGGCACACCGTCAACAACATCGTTCCGCGCCTGCGTCAGGCCGGCGTCGCCGCGGCCACCGGGTTCGCCGTCAACATCTCCAACTACACCACCGACGACGACAGCAGCTGGTTCGCCCACCTGGTCTCCGCCTGCCTCCGGTACGCCGACCAGGGCGGCGACAGCGCGGACTGCCCCGACCAGCGGCGCCCGCGCGGCGAGGCCCGCGCCTGGATCGCCGCCCGGGTGGGGGCACCGGATCCGGCCACGATGAAGCACTTCATCACCGACAGCAGCCGCAACGGACAGGGCCCCTGGAAGGCCCCCGCCGACCGCTACGCCGACCCCCAGGAGTGGTGCAACCCGCCTGGCCGCGGCCTGGGCGCCCGCCCCACCACCGCCACCGGCGACCCGCTCCACGACGCCAGGCTGTGGATCAAGACGCCGGGGGAGTCCGACGGCGCCTGCCTGCGCGGCACCGAGGGCCCCGAGGACCCCGCGCGGGGCACCGTGGACCCGAAGGCCGGCGCGTGGTTCCCGGAGCAGGCCCTGGAGCTCGTCCGCCTGGCGAAACCGGCCATTCTGCGGTAACCGGGCCGTAATAACCCATTAGGGTCTTGATCATGCTGGACATCCGAGAGGTGCCCGAGGACGGCATCGACGCCGCGCTGGAACTCGCCTACCTGGTCTTCCACGACCGCCCCGAGGAACGGGTCCGCGAACGCCACCGCGAGCTGCTCCGCGGGTGCGACCGCCTCGGTGCCTACGACGGGACCACCCTGGTCGGCTTCCTCGCCGCGCACCCCTTCCGGATCTCCGTACCCGGCGCGGACCTGCCGTGCCCCGGCCTCACCTTCGTCGCCGTGGCCCCCACCCACCGCCGCCGCGGGGTGCTCACCGCGATGATGGCCGCACGGCTGGACCGGGCCGTCCGCGACGAGCACCCGGTCGCCGCCCTCTGGGCCTCCGAGACCGCCATCTACGGGCGGTTCGGCTTCGGCGCCGCCACGCAGGGCGTCAGCGTCGAGATCGACGCCACCCGCCCGCTCGCCCTGCGCATCACGCCCGACCCGCGCCCGCTGCGCCTGGTCGCCCCCGACGAGGCACCCGCTCTCCTCGGCCCCTACTTCGAACGCACCCGGACCCTCCGCGCCGGCCGGACCCTGCGCGACGAGGCCCGCTGGCGCGCCGACTGGCTGGCCGAGCAGGACGAGGAGGACGACGAGCTGGGCCCGCCGCGGATCCTCGCCCTCGGCGACCCGCTCGCCGGCTACGCCGTCTACCGCAGCAAGACCGAGGAACAGCCCGGCGCACCGGGCCGCGGCCGCGGGGTCGTGCAGGTCCACGAACTGGAGGCGGACACCCCCGCCGCGGCCGCCGCGCTCTGGCAGTGCCTGACCGCCCTCGACCTCGCGGGCACGGTACGCGCCTGGGGCCGGCCGGCCGACGACCCGCTGCTGCTCTTCGCGGCCGACCGCGACCAGGTGCGCGTCACCGAGCAGTTCCCCGCCCTCTGGGTGCGCCTGGTCGACGTACGGGCCGCGCTGACCGCGCGGTCCTGGGCCGCCCCGGTGGAACTGGTGCTGGAGGTGCGGGACGACCGGCTGCCGGCCAACGCGGGGCGGTTCCGCCTCAAGGCCGGGCCGGACGGGGCCGCGTACGAGCCCGTGCACGAGGCGCCCGACCTCGTCTTCGACGTGCGGGACCTGGCCGCCTGCTACCTCGGCGGGACCCCGGCCGGGGCCCTGGTGCGGGCCGGGCTGGTCACCGAGCACACGCCGGGGGCGGCCGAGTGGCTCGACGCGGGGCTGCGCACCGGGCTGCTGCCGCACACCCTCGACGAGTTCTGACCGGCGCGGCCCCGGACCGGCCCCTCGGGGACCGGCCGGGGCCGGCGCCGGATCAGCCGCCCGGGACCGGCGCCCGGTCAGAGCGGCCGGGGCCGCGCCGGATCAGGCCGGCTGGGGGCGGAACAGCCGCACCGCGGACGACCCGAGGCCGGTCGGCAGCCCGACGTCCGACGGCGGCCGCGCGGCCGGGGCCGGCCCCGCGTCCGGCAGGGGCCCGGCCCCCGCGGACGCCCCGGTGCCGGCCACCGCGCCCCGCCCCGCCGCCCGGGACGCGTACTCCTCGTCGTACCGCCGGGTCTCCCGGTGCCAGTGCAGGACGCCCGCCATCCAGTCCTCCAGCTCCCGGACGTACGCGTCCATCGCCGCCCGGCCCGCCCGGTCCAGCCCGCGGTCCTCGTACAGCACCGGCAGCTGGTGGTCGCGGACGTGCTCGAACTCCCGGGTCCGCTGCCGGAGCAGGTCCGCCACGATGCCGGAGGCCGCCGGGGGCTCGATGTCGAAGAAGGTCTCCGTCACCAGGACGTGGTTGTGCACCTCGCCCTCGAACTCGATCTCCTTCCGGTACGAGAACAGGTCGTTGACCATGCAGGCCACGTCCGCCGCGGCGTTCTCCAGCGACCGCACCACCCCGTCCCCGAACACCTCGGCCGGCACCCCCCGCCCCGCCCGCCCCTGGCGCGCCAGGAACATCGTCAGCCCGCTGCCGAAGGTGTGCCGGCGCATCTCCGCGTAGTCGACCGGGTCCGGGACGCGGTTCAGCGTGGTGTTGTCGATCTCCCACACCCAGCTCTCCAGCATGTCGGCCAGGGCGCCGCGGAACTCCTCCCGCACCGGCCCGGCCATGCCGGCCACGCTGTGCGCCCACAGCTCCCTGAGGCTGCGCTCCAGCGGCACCAGCGGCTCGGGCGCCTCGGCCGGGTCCAACGGCACCATGGACAGCAGCCGTTCGGTGGCGGCGCGGGCCGCGTCGGGGGACCTGGTGGCGCCGAAGGCCACCGGGTAGTAGTCGTCGGCGTACGTGCCCCAGGCCAGCCAGCGCGCGCTGATGTCCAGCTGCTCCGGCGTGGCGTCCGGGTCGATCGCCGCGGAGCAGAGCGCGAAGTCGAAGGCCAGCAGCCGGTCCTCGTCCCAGATCCCGGAGGCCGGGTCGCCCGGGTACGGCTCCAGCAGGCCCATCTCGCGGCACCACTCCACCAGCCCGGCCCGCGCCCGGTCGAGGTGGGGGCTGAGGGAGACCGGGAAGGGCAGCGTGACCTCGGGCGGCGCGACGGGCCCGACCTGCCGGAACGGCACGTGGCCGAGGCTCCGCCGGCGCAGCTCCGCGGCGCGCGGGGCGAACACGGACCGGATGTCGAGCGCGGCCGTCCCCGGACCGCTGTGCGTCACCGCGCCCGGGAGGGCCGCCCCGCCCGGGGCCCCCGGGCCCGGCACGGGCAGCGGGACGGCGGCGGTCCGCCGGGCGTGCTCGTTCATGTACCGGCTGGAGACCATGTGCCATTCGTGGCCGCCGGACTGCCAGTCCTGGAGGCCCTTGGCGTACGCGAGGACGGCGGCCAGTTCGGGCGCCGTGAGCCCGAACTCGGCGGCCAGCGCGGGCACCTCGGCGAGCGCCGTGTGCTCGAACTGGTGCAGCCGCGAGGTCAGCAGGTCGTTCGAGAGGTCGGCCGCCTCCTGGGTGGTGCAGCCGAGGAAGGTCTCCAGGACCAGCACCGCGTTGGACAGTTCGCCCTCGTCCTGCACCTCGCGCTGGTACGAGAACAGGTCGTTCCTGATGTGCACCGCGTCGGAGAAGGCGTCCCGCAGCACCCGCAGCGGCCGGGCGTGGGCCACCCGCGCGGGCACCTCGGCCGCCGCGTACTCCACCAGCCCGGCCGACCAGGGCGCGCCGCCGACCTTGCGGCGCATCTCGACGTACTCCAGCGGGTTCGCCACCCGCCCGATGCCGATGTTGTGCAGCTCCCACATCGACTCGTTGAGGAGGTTGCGGGTGCTCTCCGCGAACCGGGCCCGCCAGTCCGGCGACATGGCGGGCACCGTGCGCAGCCACAGGTCCTTCAGGCCCGCCTCGACCGGGTTCGACGGCTCGGGGAAGCCGTCGTCGAGGTCCATCGGCATGAACGCGGCCAGCCCGTCGAGGTAACTGCGGGCGCCCTCGCGGTCGTTGGTGCGCTTGAAGAGCTCCAGGAAGTGGTCGTCGAAGAAGAAGACCCACACGTACCAGTCGGTGATCAGCGACAGGGCGTCGGCGTCGCAGTCCGGGTGCGTGTACGCGCACAGCAGGGCGTAGTCGTGGGAGTCGAGGTCGCTCTGCTCCCAGACCCCGGACCCCTCCAGCATCCCGAAGCCGCGGGCCCACTCCGTGCTGTGGGCCCTGGCCTGCTCCACGTGGGGGTTGAGTCTCGCCGGATGGGGCACGTAGAAGTCCGGCAGGTGGAACGGCTGCGTCACGGAGGGCCCGGCCTTTCACTTCGCTTCGTCGTCGGGGCGTCCCGCCGCGCGGAGGGTGACCGTTTCCCCGGGCCGTTCCCCGGCCCGTTTCCCCGGTCCGCGCGCGGGATCGGCAGTGCCCTACCCCCGGCCCGGCCCGCCCATGGGGCGGTTCACCGCATCAGGTGAAAGCCCGGTGACCCGCTGGCGGTTCGGCCCGCGCCGTGCAGCGTCCGCTCCGTGGGAGGAGGTCGTCGGACGTCCTCCCCACGGAACGGAGCCCGCCCCGACGGCCGCGTACGGCGCGCCCGCTACTCCTGCCCGGCCTGGCCCTCCAGGTCGCCCTCGGTGTCCAGGAACACCTGCCGCAGCGCCTCGATCACCTGCGGGTCCGGCTTCTCCCACAGCCCGCGGGACTCCGCCTCCAGCAGCCGCTCCGCGATGCCGTGCAGCGCCCAGGGGTTGGCCTCCTTCAGGAAGGCCTGGTTCTCCGGGTCCAGCACGTACGCCTGGGTGAGCCTGTCGTACATCCAGTCCGCGATCACGCCGGTCGTCGCGTCGTACCCGAACAGGTAGTCCACCGTCGCCGCGAGCTCGAAGGCGCCCTTGTAGCCGTGGCGGCGCATCGCCTCGATCCACTTCGGGTTGACCACGCGCGCCCGGAACACCCGGGAGGTCTCCTCGACCAGCGTGCGCGTGCGGACCGTCTCCGGCCGGGTCGAGTCGCCGATGTACGCCTCCGGGGCGGTGCCCCGCAGCGCGCGCACGGTCGCCACCATGCCGCCGTGGTACTGGAAGTAGTCGTCCGAGTCGGCGATGTCGTGCTCGCGGGTGTCGGTGTTCTTGGCCGCCACCGTGATCCGCTTGTACGCCGACTCCATCTCGTCCCGCGCCGGCCGGCCGTTGAGGCCCCGGCCGTACGCGTAGCCGCCCCACACCGTGTACACCTCGGCCAGGTCGGCGTCGGTGCGCCAGTCCCGGCTGTCGATCAGCTGGAGCAGGCCGGCGCCGTAGGTGCCCGGGCGGGAGCCGAAGATGCGGGTGGTGGCCCGCCGCTCGTCGCCGTGCTCGGCCAGGTCCGCCTGGGCGTGCGCCCGTACGTAGTTGTCCTCGGCGCTCTCGTCCAGCGAGGCGGCCAGCCGCACCGCGTCGTCGAGCAGCCCGATCACGTGCGGGAACGCGTCCCGGAAGAAACCCGAGATGCGCAGCGTCACGTCGATGCGCGGGCGGCCCAGCTCGGCGACCGGCACCGGCTCCAGGCCGGTGACCCGGCGCGAGGCCTCGTCCCACACCGGGCGGACGCCGAGCAGGGCGAGGGCCTCGGCCACGTCGTCGCCGGCGGTGCGCATGGCGCTCGTGCCCCACAGGGACAGGCCCACGGAGGCCGGCCACTCGCCGTTGTCCGTGCGGTAGCGCTCCAGCAGCGAGTCGGCGAGCGCCTGTCCGGTCTCCCACGCGAGGCGCGAGGGCACCGCCTTGGGGTCGACGGAGTAGAAGTTCCGGCCGGTCGGCAGCACGTTGACCAGGCCGCGCAGCGGCGAGCCCGAGGGGCCGGCCGGCACGAAGCCGCCGTTCAGCGCGTGCACCGCGTGGTCCAGCTCGTCCGTGGTGGCGGCCAGCCGCGGCACCACCTCGCGGGCGGCGAAGGCCAGTACGTCCGCCACGCCGGCCGGGTGGCCCTCGGCGACCCCGGCCACGGCCGCCGGGTCCCAGCCCGCCGCCTCCATCGCCTCGACCAGCGCGCGGGCCGTCTCCTCCGCCTCGTCGGCGGAGGTGCGGGTGGCCTTGGACTCGTCCAGGCCCAGCGCCTCGCGCAGGCCGGGCAGGGCCGTCGTACCGCCCCAGATCTGGCGGGCCCGCAGGATCGCCAGCACCAGGTTGACCCGCTCGGGGCCGGTCGGCGCGCCGCCGAGCACGTGCAGGCCGTCCCGGATCTGGGCGTCCTTGACCTCGCACAGCCAGCCGTCGACGTGCAGCAGGAAGTCGTCGAAGCCGTCGTCGTCCGGGCGCTCCTCCAGACCGAGGTCGTGGTCGAGCTTGGCGGCCTGGATCAGCGTCCAGATCTGCGCGCGGATCGCGGGCAGCTTCGCCGGGTCCATCGAGGAGATCTGCGCGTACTCGTCGAGGTGCTGCTCCAGGCGCGCGATGTCGCCGTACGAGTCGGCGCGGGCCATCGGCGGCACCAGGTGGTCGACCAGCGTCGCGTGCACCCGGCGCTTGGCCTGGGTGCCCTCGCCCGGGTCGTTCACGAGGAACGGGTACACCAGCGGCAGGTCGCCGAGCGCGGCGTCGGGCGCGCAGGCCGCGGAGAGGCCGGCGTTCTTGCCCGGCAGCCACTCCAGGTTGCCGTGCTTGCCCAGGTGCACCATCGCGTCGGCACCGAATCCGCCGTCCTCCGCGGCCGCCTGGATCCAGCGGTAGGCCGCCAGGTAGTGGTGCGAGGGCGGCAGGTCCGGGTCGTGGTAGATGGCGATCGGGTTCTCGCCGAAGCCGCGCGGCGGCTGGATCAGGACGAGCAGGTTCCCGCGGCGCAGCGCCGCGAGGACGATGTCGCCCTCCGGGTTGTGCGTGCGGTCCAGGAACATCTCGCCCGGCGCGGGGCCCCAGTGCTCCTCGACCTGCTCGCGCAGCTCCGCGGGGAGCCGGGCGTACCAGCGCTTGTAATCGGCGGCCGGGATGCGGACCGGGTTCTTGGCCAGCTGCTCCTCGGTCAGCCAGTCCTGGTCGTGGCCGCCGGCCTCGATCAGGGCGCGGATCAGCTCGTCGCCGTCGCCGGAGACCAGGCCAGGGATGTCCTCCTCCGGGCCGAAGTCCCAGCCCTCCGCGCGCAGCCGGCGCAGCAGCGCCACCGCGCTGGCGGGGGTGTCGAGGCCCACGGCGTTGCCGATGCGGGAGTGCTTCGTGGGGTACGCGGAGAGCACGAGGGCCAGCCGCTTCGCCGCGTTCGGCAGGTGGCGCAGGCGGGCGTGGCGGACGGCGGTGCCGGCCACGCGGGCGGCGCGCTCGGGGTCGGCCACGTACGCGGGCAGGCCGTCCTCGTCGATCTCCTTGAAGGAGAACGGCACGGTGATCAGCCGGCCGTCGAACTCCGGCACGGCGACCTGGCTGGCGGCGTCGAGCGGCGACAGGCCCTCGTCGTTCTCCTCCCAGTCGGCGCGCGAACCGGTCAGGCAGAGCGCCTGGAGGATCGGCACGTCGAGCGCGGCCAGGGCGCCCGCGTCCCAGGACTCGTCGTCGCCGCCGGCCGAGGCGTCCGCCGGGCGGGTGCCGCCGGCGGCGAGGACGGTGGTCACGATGGCGTCGGCGGAGCCGAGTTCGGCCAGCAGCTCCGGCTCCGGGCTGCGCAGGGAGGACACGTACAGCGGCACGGGCGCGCCGCCGGCCTCGACGACCGCGTCGCACAGGGCGTGCACGAAGGCGGTGTTGCCGCTCATCTGGTGGGCGCGGTAGTAGAGCACGGCGATCCGGGGCGCGTCCGGGTGGGGGCGGACGGTGAGCGCCGGGTCGCGCTCCAGCGCGCCCCAGGTGGGCGAGGCGGCGGGGGGCTCGAAGCCGTGGCCGGTGAGCAGCACGGTGTCGGAGAGGAAGCGGGCCAGCTGCTCCAGGTTGGCCGGGCCGCCGTGCGCGAGGTAGGCGTGGGCCTCGGCGGCGATGCCGATCGGCACCGTGGAGGCCTCCATCAGCTGCGCGTCGGGGGCCTGTTCGCCGGTCAGCACCACGACGGGCCTGGTCTGGCCGGGGGCCAGCAGCAGGTCGAGGCCCTCCTGCCAGGCGCGCAGGCCGCCGAGCAGGCGGACGACGACGAGGTCGGCCCCGTCGAGCAGCGCGGGCAGGTCGTCCAGGGGGAGCCGGGAGGGGTTCGCGAAGCGGTACGGGACGGGGCCGTCCGACGCACGTGCGCTCAGCAGGTCGGTGTCCGACGTCGACAGCAGCAGGATCATGCGGCGTCCGGCCTTCCTCGGGGTTTCCGCGCCCCGGGCAGTGAAGGCGGCGGGAGTTCCTGGCTCACCCGGGCGCCGCGCGAGGGCGGACACCGGGGCTCACAGTGGCGGGACCGCGCCGGATTCACACCGGGCTTCCTCCCATGACGCCGCCTTCGGCGGTGCCGGACCAGTCGGCCCGACGGTGAGCATCCTAGTGCGGGGGGTGGGGGGCGGGGGAGTGGGGGTTGCGGGGTTCGAGGAAGGGGGTTGCGGGGTGCGGGCACTCGCGACCTGCGGGCTTTCGGGCTTGAGGGCATGCGGGCTGCGGGGCTTGCGGGCTGGGGGCCCTGCGGGCTGCGGGCGTGCGGGCGTGCGGGCGTGCGGGCGTGCGGGCTGGGGCGAGCCGGGGCCGGGGGCCGGCCGGTGCCCGGGAGCCGGTGCTGCCGGGGCCGGTCGTGTGGTGTGTGGGTCCCCTCGGTGCTTGACCCGTCGTGGCCTGCAGGCCTCCCCCAGCTACCGCTGGGAGGTACCCCCAGCGGCAGGCCC
>NZ_JBIVYX010000006.1:469444-475490 GCF_044759225.1 Streptomyces sp. NPDC101132 | reverse complement strand
CCGCTGGTCGAGGCGGGGCACGTGTACCTGTCCCGTCCCCCGCTGTACAAGATCAAGTGGGGTCGTGACGACTTCGAGTACGCCTACTCCGACCGCGAGCGGGACGCGCTGGTCGAGCTGGGCAAGCAGCAGGGCAAGCGGATCCGGGAGGACTCGATCCAGCGGTTCAAGGGTCTGGGCGAGATGAACGCCGAGGAGCTGCGGGTGACCACGATGGACGTGGACCACCGCGTCCTGGGCCAGGTCACGCTGGACGACGCCGCGCAGGCCGACGACCTGTTCTCGGTCCTCATGGGCGAAGACGTCGAAGCACGGCGCTCCTTCATCCAGCGCAACGCCAAGGACGTCCGCTTCCTCGACATCTGAGTCGGTCCGTCGCTGACCGCCTGAAAGGACTTGAAGACCAGCAATGGCCGACGAGAACACTCCCACCACCACCGAGACCCCCGAAGAGGAGCCGCAGCTGCGGATCGAGCCCGTCGGGCTCGAGACGGAGATGCAGCGCTCCTACCTCGACTACGCGATGTCCGTCATCGTGTCCCGCGCGCTGCCGGACGTACGTGACGGCCTCAAGCCCGTCCACCGGCGCGTGCTGTACGCGATGTACGACGGCGGCTACCGGCCCGAGAAGGGCTTCTACAAGTGCGCCCGCGTCGTCGGCGACGTCATGGGCACGTACCACCCGCACGGCGACTCCTCCATCTACGACGCCCTGGTGCGCCTGGCCCAGCCGTGGTCCATGCGCATGCCGCTGGTCGACTCCAACGGCAACTTCGGCTCCCCGGGCAACGACCCGGCGGCCGCCATGCGCTACACCGAGTGCAAGATGGCGCCGCTGTCGATGGAGATGGTCCGCGACATCGACGAGGAGACCGTCGACTTCACGGACAACTACGACGGCCGCAACCAGGAGCCGACGGTCCTGCCGGCGCGCTTCCCGAACCTCCTGGTCAACGGCTCCGCCGGCATCGCCGTCGGCATGGCCACCAACATCCCGCCGCACAACCTCCGCGAGGTCGCGGACGGCGCGCAGTGGTACCTGGCCAACCCCGAGGCCTCGCACGAGGAGCTGCTGGACGCGCTCGTCGAGCGCATCAAGGGCCCCGACTTCCCGACCGGCGCGCTGGTCGTGGGCCGCAAGGGCATCGAGGAGGCGTACCGCACCGGCCGCGGCTCCATCACGATGCGCGCGGTGGTCGCGGTCGAGGAGATCCAGAACCGCCAGTGCCTGGTGGTCACGGAGCTGCCGTACCAGGTCAACCCCGACAACCTGGCGCAGAAGATCGCCGACCTCGTCAAGGACGGCAGGATCGGCGGCATCGCCGACGTCCGTGACGAGACCTCCTCGCGCACGGGCCAGCGCCTGGTGATCGTCCTCAAGCGGGACGCGGTCGCCAAGGTCGTGCTGAACAACCTGTACAAGCACACCGACCTCCAGACGAACTTCGGCGCCAACATGCTGGCGCTGGTGGACGGCGTGCCGCGCACGCTGTCGCTCGACGCGTTCATCCGCCACTGGGTGCACCACCAGATCGAGGTCATCGTCCGGCGCACGAAGTTCCGCCTGCGCAAGGCGGAGGAGCGCGCCCACATCCTGCGCGGCCTGCTCAAGGCCCTGGACGCGATCGACGAGGTCATCGCCCTCATCCGGCGCAGCGAGACGGTCGAGGTCGCCCGTACCGGCCTGATGGACCTCCTGGAGATCGACGAGATCCAGGCGAACGCCATCCTCGAGATGCAGCTGCGCCGGCTGGCCGCCCTGGAGCGCCAGAAGATCGTGGCCGAGCACGACGAGCTCCAGGCCAAGATCAACGAGTACAACGCGATCCTGGCCTCCCCGGAGAAGCAGCGCGGCATCGTCAGCGAGGAACTGGCGGCCATCGTCGAGAAGTTCGGCGACGACCGGCGTTCCAAGCTGGTGCCGTTCGACGGCGACATGTCCATCGAGGACCTGATCGCCGAAGAGGACATCGTCGTCACGATCACCCGTGGCGGCTACGTCAAGCGGACCAAGACCGACGACTACCGCTCGCAGAAGCGCGGCGGCAAGGGCGTGCGGGGCACGAAGCTGAAGGAAGACGACATCGTCGACCACTTCTTCGTCTCCACCACGCACCACTGGCTGCTGTTCTTCACCAACAAGGGCCGGGTCTACCGCGCCAAGGCGTACGAGCTGCCGGACGCCGGCCGGGACGCGCGCGGCCAGCACGTGGCGAACCTGCTGGCCTTCCAGCCGGACGAGCAGATCGCGCAGATCCTCGCGATCCGCGACTACGAGGCCGCCCCGTACCTGATCCTCGCCACCAAGGCGGGTCTGGTGAAGAAGACGGCGCTGAAGGACTACGACTCCCCGCGTTCGGGCGGCGTCATCGCCATCAACCTGCGCGAGCAGGAGGACGGCAACGACGACGAGCTGATCGGCGCCGAGCTGGTGTCCTCCGAGGACGACCTGCTGCTGATCAGCAAGAAGGCGCAGTCCATCCGCTTCACCGCGACGGACGACGCGCTGCGCCCGATGGGCCGTGCCACCTCCGGTGTGAAGGGCATGAGCTTCCGCGAGGGTGACGAGCTGCTCTCGATGAATGTCGTCCGGCCCGGTACGTTCGTCTTCACCGCGACGGACGGCGGCTATGCCAAGCGGACCCCCGTCGACGAGTACCGCGTCCAGGGACGAGGTGGCCTCGGCATCAAGGCCGCCAAGATCGTGGAGGACCGCGGTTCCCTCGTCGGGGCCCTGGTGGTCGAGGAGACGGACGAGATCCTCGCCATCACGCTCGGCGGAGGTGTGATCCGTACGCGAGTCAACGAAGTCAGGGAGACCGGCCGTGACACCATGGGCGTCCAGCTGATCAACCTGGGCAAGCGCGACGCCGTCGTCGGCATCGCGCGGAACGCCGAAGCCGGCCAGGAGGCTGACGAGGTCGACGAGACCGACGCAGTCGAGGGGACGGCCGAGGAAGCACAGGTCACCGAGGCCGCCGAGGGCACCGAGTCCTCGGCCGCGGAGCAGTAGGAGTAGAACGTGAGCGGAGCCACCGGCGCCGGATCGGCCACGACTGGAGCGAACGGTGCCGGTGGCCCCGCCGCGGACTCCCAGGGGGGAACCGTGACGGACACCCGCGGGCCGCAGCCCCAGGCTGCCGGTCCCTACCACCCGCCGCAGGCGTACGCGGCCCCTGCGGGCCCCGGCGCGCAGCGCGCCGATCAGCAGCGCGTGGCGCGTACGGGGGCCCGTACGACGCCCCGTACGCGCAAGGCGCGACTGCGCGTGGCGAAGGCCGACCCCTGGTCGGTCATGAAGGTCAGCTTCCTGCTGTCGATCGCGCTGGGCATCTGCACGATCATCGCGGCGGCGGTGCTGTGGATGGTCATGGACGCCATGGGCGTCTTCTCGACCGTGGGCGGGACGATCAGCGAGGCCACCGGCTCCAACGAGAGCAACGGCTTCGACCTGCAGTCCTTCCTGTCCCTGCCGCGGGTGCTGATCTTCACCTCGGTGATCGCGGTCATCGACGTGGTGCTGGCCACCGCGCTGGCCACGCTGGGCGCCTTCATCTACAACCTGTCGGCGGGCTTCGTGGGCGGCGTCGAGCTGACCCTCGCCGAGGACGAGTAGGGCGCACTGCTGGGGCCCCCGCAGGGCCGTGACCAGCGATTTGGGAACTACCGGGTCTGTGCGCTAATCTTCAGAGGTCAGCGCGCAGCGCGGAGGGGCTATAGCTCAGTTGGTTAGAGCGCATCCCTGATAAGGATGAGGCCACAGGTTCAAATCCTGTTAGCCCCACAGATCGGCAACGGCCCGACGGAGATTCTCCGTCGGGCCGTTGCCGTTGTGGGCCCCCGCTCGTTCCCTAGGTCACCGATCGGTATCGGTCGGTGTGTATAGTCGGGCGCCAGAAGTCCCCTACGTCAACGAAAGACGAGGTCGCGCGGTGAAGAAGCTGCTCCTGGTCGCACTGGCCGCCATCGGCGGGCTCCTCGTGTACCGCCAGATCCAGGCGGACCGCGCCGAGCAGGACCTGTGGACGGAGGCGACCGACTCCGTGCCGTCCGGCTCCGGTGTGTGAGACTGACCGAAGGCTGAGTCATGAAGCCCCGGCTGCCGCTGCGGCCGGGGCTTCGTGCTGTTCTGCGGTAGTTCGTTCGTTTTTGCTAACTTTCTACTTGCGCTAGCAAACTCGGGGTGGGGCGTGATGAAGCACGGGTCGATGCGACTGGTCGGTGCGCTGGTGGTGAGTGCCCTGGCGGCCGTCCCCGGGACGGCGTACGCGGCTCCGGACCCCGTCCCGTCGTACGTGCCGCGCCCCGGGGCCGAGGCGGTCGAGGGCGGCGCCAGCACGGCGAACGGGCCCGAGCTGCGGGCCGGCCGCACGTACGAGGACACGCTGCCGGTGGGCACCGAGCGGTTCTACCGGGTGGAGCTCGACGCGAAGTCCAGCGTCTACGTGTCGGCGACGGTGCGGCCGAAGGCGGACGCGAAGGTCAAGTACGGCGACGGCGTCGACGTGGTGCTGATGGACACCGGCGGCAAGGAGTGCAGCAGCTCCGGCGGCGTCACCTTCGGCGGCGACCAGGCCCGGCCGCTCGCGGACCTCGCGGTGCGCCGGCTGGAGGAGGACGGCGACTGCCAGGCGGCCGGCACCTACTACGTGAAGGTCACCCGGGAGACCGACAAGGAATCCGACCAGGGCGAGTGGCCCGTGGAGCTCCAGGTCGTACGGGAACCCGGCCTGGCCGGCAGCAACGCGCCCACCACCGGCCCGAGCGCCTACCCGTCCGCTCCGGTCTCCGCTCCCGGCGGCGCGCCGGTGAAGCGGGCGGGCGGCACCGGGTTCAACGACGCGCGGGCCGTGGGGCAGGGCGTCTACACCGCGGACATCCGCCCCGGGCAGAGCCTCTTCTACCGGGTGCCGGTGGACTGGGGGCAGCAGCTGAGCGTGGACGTGGAGCTGTCCGAAGCCCAGATGACCAAGGACTCCGGCTACGCCTCCTACGGCCTCATCTCCGAGGTCTACACGCCCGTCCGGAACCTGGCGCACTCCAC
Organism: Streptomyces sp. NPDC101132; assembly: GCF_044759225.1. NCBI lineage: Bacteria > Bacillati > Actinomycetota > Actinomycetes > Kitasatosporales > Streptomycetaceae > Streptomyces > Streptomyces sp. NPDC101132. Next base: position 470,446 of record NZ_JBIVYX010000006.1, on the reverse strand, counting down.
GAACGACACCTACAGCGGCAAGCAGTTGAGGCTGCCGCTCGGACCGCTGGCGCCGGTCGTGTACGAGAACCGCTTCTCCGACAACAGCGACATGCGGCAGCTGCGCAGCGCCGGATGGCACTACCTGGCCGTCACGCTGAACCAGAAGGTCGGGGAGTTCACCACGGGCTCCGTCCCGCTCACGCTGCGGGTGAAGCTGACCGGCCAGGCCGCCCAGGGACCCGCCTACGCCGAGCCGGAGGAGGCCAGGAAGGCCGGCTTCGGGCTGACCGACGAGGACCGGGCGGCCGCCGACGCGGGGCAGACCGCGATCGAGGCCTCCGAGGCGGCCGACTCCCGCGCCACGATGCGGATCGTCGCGGCCGGCGGCATCGGTGCCGGGACCGTCCTGCTGCTCTGGCTGGGCGGCTGGACGCTGCTGGCGCGGCGCAGGGCCGCCGCGTAGAGCCGGCCCCGCAGGGGACCGGTGGCCGCCGGGGTACGGCGCCGGCCGGCTCAGGTCTGGGTGAGGGCCCAGAAGCCCACGGCGAAGCAGACCAGGGCGAGCAGCAGGACCGGTACGGCGACCTTCCGCGGGGGGCCGGGGCGGGGCGCCGGAGTCCGGGTGGGCGCCGGGGCCGCCGGCGGGCCCGCCAGGGGGTGCGGGGCCGTGTAGGGCCGGGTGCTGTCCTGGTGCGGGAAGGGGTGCGCCGGGGCGTCGTGCGGGGGCGGCGGAGCCAGGTGGAAGCTGCCGGTCTCCGACATGGCCGGCTGCGGTGCGTACGGGTTCGCCGGGGGCGCCTCGTACGGGCTGCGGGCCATCGCCGCCGAGGTCCGGGTGGGTTCGCCGGGGGAGTACACCGTGGCAGAAGGAGTGGCCGACGCCGGTGCGGGAGGGGCGCCGGGCGGTGCGGCGGGGGGGGGTGTTTGTAGTGTAAAAAACACCGGCGCCGGGGGGGGCGGGGCGGCCCGGGCCCGGGCGGCGGGGGCCGCCCCCGCCGGGGGGGGGCCCCCCGGGGCGGA